>JBIOHU010000050.1:0-13267 GCA_044449225.1 Gemmatimonadales bacterium
ACGCGAACGGCGCAGCGCGTCGGGCTCGGCTTCCGTTACTCGACGACCGACGCGTACGCCCGTGGAACGGCGCGGTTCCCGGTGGAGATCACCTTCACTCATTTCGAGACGATCACTGGTGATGCCGGCCTGCCGAAATCCACGCGCGACATGATCCAGCTGCGGTTGTACTATCGGCTTCGGCGCTGAGCGCGTCCGCGTCCTGCCGTGGGCGCGCCATCGACCGCGAGTGACGCGGCGTTCTCGAGCAGCTCGCGCGCATGCGCGCGACTCACATCGCTCTCCGGATCGCCGCCGAGCATCCGCGCCAGCTCGGTGATGCGCGCCTCGCCGTCGAGCACCGTCACGTCGGCGGTGGTGACGCCGCCGCGCGCGCCTTTGCTCACGAGGATATGATGGTGCGCCCGCGCGGCGATCTGTGATAGATGCGTGATTGCGAACACCTGATGGTAGCTCGCAACGCGTCGCATCGTCTCGCCGACCTGCAGTCCGACGCGGCCGCCGATCCCCGCATCCACCTCGTCGAAGATGAGCGTCGGGACGTGATCGAGTCGGGCCAGAATGGTCTTCAGTGCGAGCATCACGCGTGACAGTTCTCCTCCCGATGCCACGCGCGCCAGCGGCCGCTCGTCGTGGCCGATGTTGAGCGAAACACGAAACTCCACCCACTCCGCACCCTCGGGCCCCGGCTCGCCTGCGGCCACCAGCACGACGTGGAATCGACCATCCGGCATGCCGAGATCGGGAAGGACCTCATCCACGGCGCGGCCGAGTCGGTCCGCCGCCCGAACGCGCATCGTCGTCAGGGCGATCATACGCTCGGCGAGGGCCCGCTCGGCAGCGCCCTCGCGCTCCTGGAGCGCGCGAAGATCGAGATCGGCCGAATCGACGAGATCGAGCTCTCCCCGTGCGACGCGCCCCGACTCGATCACCTCGGCGACGGTCGCACCGTACTTCTTCGTCAGCTTGAACAGCAGATCCCGCCGCCGCCGAACGACCTCAAGTCGCGACGGGTCGAGGTCCACCGACGACGCGTACTCGGCGAGCTCGCGAGCCAGCGCCTCGAGGTTGTAGAACGCGTTATCGTAGAGCTCCTGAAGCCGGCCGAGTGTCGGATCGATGCGTTGGAGGCTCGATAGCAGCCGTTCGACCTGGCTCAGGCGCTCGAGCAGCGTGTCCTCATCGCCCTCGATCGCGCTGGTGATGCCCGAGGCGAGCTCCCGCAATTCCTCCGCGTTCTCCAGCCGTCGGGCCTCCTCCTCCAGACGCATCTCCTCGCCGTCGACCAGCTTCGCGCTCTCGATCTCCTGGGCGACGTGGCGAAGATAGTCGGCGCGCGTTGCCGCATCGTGCCGGCGGCGTACCAGGTCGGCGATCGCGCGCCGCGCCTCCGACCACGCGGCGTGGGCGTCGCGTACCGCAGCCGCCTGTTCCAGCGCGCCAGCGAAGGCGTCAAGGATGTGGAGCTGTGCGTCGCCGTCGAGGAGCGTCTGCGCCTCATGCTGTCCGTGAAGATTGACCAACAGGCGTCCGACCTCGGCGAGGATCGTGGCGCTCACGGTGGTGCCGTTCACCCACGCTCGCGCACGGCCGGCGGCGGCAATCTCGCGCTTCAGCACGACGAGCGAGTCGCCGGCCTCGATGCCACGCTCGTCGAGCAGCACCGCGATCTCCGGCCGCTCGGCGACATCGAACACACCCTCCACGCTCGCACGATCGGCGCCGGTGCGAATGAGGTCCGCGCTGGCGCGCTCGCCGAGCAGCAGACCGAGCGCACCGACGATGATCGACTTCCCCGCCCCCGTCTCGCCCGACAGCACGTTGAACCCACGCGCGAGCGGCAGGGTCAGCGATTCGATGATGGCGAAGTTCCTGATGCGCAGCTCGGTCAGCATCGTGGCGACTCGTCGCGGTCGGCCAGCCCTCCCCAGTGCAGCTTCTCGCGCATCGTGGCGAAGAAGCTGCCTTCGTCGAAGCGCACGATTGGCACGGGGTGCGCCGAGCGGCGCACCACGAGCGTCTCGCCGATGGCAAACGTCGCGCCGACCTGCCCATCGACCGTCACCAGAAGCTCTTCCGGGCCATCTTCCGCCTGCACCGTAATCTCCGAGGTCGGAGGGAGGACCAGCGGGCGGAGGGCGAGGGTGTGGGCGCTCACGGGAGTGAGGAGGATCGTCTCCAGCGTCGGAAAGACGACCGGGCCGCCCGCGGACAGATTGTACGCCGTCGATCCGGTCGGCGTCGCGAGGACGACCCCGTCGGCGGAGTAGCTTGCGACGGTCTCGCCGTTCGCCCGCACGCGCATCGTGACGACGCGGGCGAAACCGCCTTTGTGCAGCACGACGTCGTTGAGGGCGCGCCACCGCGCCCGCTCGGCGCCGTCCATCCCGCGAACCCGCGCATCGAGAGTCATGCGGGGCTCGACGACGTAATCGCCCGCGGCGAACCGGCGCAGGGCCTCATTCAGCATCTCGGCTGGGCAGCAGGTGAGGAAGCCGAGCCGGCCGAGATTGATTCCGAGGATCGGCACCGGGTGCTCGGCGTCGATGCGCGCGGCGCGCAGCAGAGTGCCGTCGCCACCGAGCGTGAGCATGGCGTCCACTTCCCCTGGCACGATGGCGGTCGACCCTGCGCCGGCAACGGCGCGAAGCGTGTCCTCGAATGAAAGCGTCAGCCCGAGCGTGGGCGCGAGCCGGCGCAGTGCAGCCAGGACGTCGGGCAGGCCGGCGTAACCCAGATGCCCGACGACGCCGAGGCGGGTCACCCGGCGAGCGCCTCGCTCTCGTGCAGCGCCCGCACCCGCTCGGCGATACCGGCCGCGTCCAGACCGAGCGACGCCAGCTGCTTGCCCCGCGACGCTGCGTAGATGATGCGATCGGGCACGCCATGCGCGTGCACCCGCACGGCCGCGTCGTGATGAGCGATCACCGCGGTGATGTACGAACCGAAGCCGTTCACCACCGTCCCTTCCTCGACGACGAGGATCTGACGGTGATTGGTCAGGATGGCGGCGAGCGTCACCTCGTCGTGCGGCTTCAGATAGCGGCAGTTGACGACCGTCACGTCGAGCCCGTCCGCGGTAAGCGCCTCGGCGGCGGCGAGCGAAGTGCCGACCATCGTGCCGACGGCAAGAATGGCCACCTCGCTGCCTTGGCGCAGCACCTCCCAGGTGGCGTGTGGAATCGCCGCGATGTCGCGCATCGGCCCCACGAGACTGGGAACGACGTCGCGCGGGTAGCGCAGCGAGAAGGGACCGCCCTCGTGCTCCACGCCCGCGCGGAGAAGGCCGAGCATCTCCGCGCCGTCCTTCGGCGCGGTGACGGTCATGTTCGGCACGGCCAGCATGTACGCGATATCATACAGCCCCATGTGCGTCTCACCGTCCTCCCCGACGAGGCCCGCGCGATCCATCGCGAACACTACCGGAAGCGATTGGATGGCGCAGTCGTGGATGATGTTGTCGTATCCGCGCTGAAGAAAGGTCGAGTAGATCGCGCACACTGGATGCAGGCCGCGCGTCGCCATGCCGGCGGCGAAGGTCACGGCATGTCCTTCGGCGATCCCGACATCGAAGAACCGCGACGGGTGCTGCCGGGCGAACGCCGCCGTGCCAGTCCCACTCGGCATCGCGGCGGTGATCGTGACGACCTTCGGATTCTCTGCCCCGAGCTCGGCGAGGCCGGTACCGAAGACGGCGGTGTACGACGGGTTGGCGGTGGACGGCTTGAGCTGTTTGCCGGTGGCCGGATCATGGCCCGGCGGCAGAGCGTGCCATTTCTCGCCCGCCGAATGCTCGCCGGCCGGAAAGCCCTTCCCCTTCTGGGTGATGACGTGGACGAGCCGCGGTCCGCTCATCGCCCGCACGGCGCCGAGCGTGTCGAGAAGCGCGTCGACGTCGTGTCCGTCGATCGGGCCGAAGTATCGGAAGCCGAGCTCCTCGAACAGCACGCCCGGGGTGAGGAACGACTTGACGCTCTCCTCCCATTTCCTCAGGATCGCCCCGACCGGGCCGGGCGCGTTGTCGGCGATCTCCCCGATCTTGTTGCGCAGCCGGTTGTAGAGCGGATTGCGCTGGATCGAGCCAAGATACTTGTGCATCGCGCCGACGTTCGGCGCGATGGACATCTCGTTGTCGTTGAGAACGACGACGATGTCGCGCTCACCGTGGCCGGCATTGTTCAATCCCTCGTACGCCAGCCCCGACGTCAGCGCCCCATCGCCGAGAATCGCCACCACCCGGAACTGCTCGCCGTTGATATCTCGGGCTGCGGCCATGCCGAGCGCAGCGGAGATGGCCGTCGCCGCGTGGCCAGCGCCGAACGTGTCGTATGGGCTCTCGCTCCGTTTCAGGAAGCCGGAGATGCCGCCCTCTTGGCGCAGCGTCTCGATGCGCGTGTTGCGTCCGGTAAGGAGCTTGTGAGGGTACCCCTGGTGACCGACATCCCAGACGAGAAGGTCGTTCGGCGTCTGGAAGACATAATGCAACGCGATCGTCAGCTCGACGACACCGAGGCCGGCGCCGATGTGGCCGCCGGTGCGGGAGCAGACGTCCACCATCCGGGCGCGGAGTTCGTCGGCAAGGACGCGGAGCTCGTCACGCGAGAGCGCGCGAATGTCCGCCGGAGACTCGATTCGGTCGAGGAGTGACATGGCAGCGTGAAATCTAAGAGGTGCGTTCGACGGTGAAGCGGGCGATGCGCTCGAGGGGAGGCGTGAGCAGCCCGACCGCCTCGAGAGCCGAGCAACCCTCGTCCACGAGGTCCAGCGCCCGGCGCTGCGCGCCGGCGACCCCGAGAAGCGCCGGATAGGTGCTTTTCTGCAGGGCGAGGTCCCGTCCCGCCGTCTTCCCCAGCTGGTCGGTCGTTGAGGTGACGTCGAGCACATCGTCGGCGATCTGGAAGGCGAGACCCACGGCGGCGCCGTAGGTCGCCAGGGCCGCCAGCCGCGCCGGCGTGGCCGACGCCGCCCGTCCGCCCAGCGCGGCGGCGGCGGTGATGAGCGCTCCCGTCTTGGCGCGGTGAATTCGCTCCAGCTCCACGAGCCCGAGGGGCCGTCCCTCCCCCTCGAGATCGAGCAGCTGCCCTCCGATCATGCCGCCCGCACCGGAGGCTCGCATCAGCTCGATGATGATCGATCCGACCGCAGCATCCCCGAGTCCCAGCGAGCGTGCCGCATCGAAGGCACAACAGGCCGCGAGGGGAACCATCGCCAGGCCGGCAGCGGTCGCTGCGGGGACTCCGAACACGCGGTGGACCGTTGCCTGGCCGCGACGCATGTCGTCGTCGTCCATACAGGGCAGATCGTCGTGCACGAGCGAGTACGCGTGCACCACCTCGATCGCCGCCGCGAGCGCCGACGCGTCGCCCCGTCCGCCGGCAGCCTCGAAGGCGCTGAGGAAGAGGATACCGCGCATCCTCTTCCCCTCGCCGAGCAGACTGTAGCGAATCGCGTCTCCGACGGGAGCCGCGATCGTCGTCAGGTATCGGCCGCAGAACCCGGCGAGCGCGTCCCCGATCGCGGCACGCTCGGCGACGAAGCTCGTCGCGACTTCACGCGTCGCCATCGAGTGCCTCGACGCCGAGTGCGCCGTCGGCGAGCTCGGTGAGCTTCTGCACCCGCGCTTCGGCCGCGGCGAGACTACCGGCCGCATCGCGCAGGCAACCGACTCCCTCCTCGAACAGCTCCAACGCGCGCGCGAGCTCGACGCGGTCCCCTTCCAGCTCGGCGACGATCTCATCGAGGCGGGCCAGCCGCCGCTCGATCGTCGTCAACTGCGCTCACCGACCGGATGGACACCTGTCGCCACCGCGTCTACTCTCCCGTCGCGAAGACGCAGGCTGAATGGCTGGGTGGGCGAGAAGTCGGCGACGGAGCCGAGGGTCCTCCCATCCGAGGCCGTCGCGACTGCGTAGCCGCGCTCGAGCGTGGCGAGCGGGCTCAAGGCATGGAGTCGGCCGGCGAGTCCCGCAAGGGCCGCGCGCCGGTGCTCGATGGCTCTTTCCACGGCACGCGGCAGACGGCTCGCCGCCGACGTCGCTCGCCGACGCGGCTCGTCGAGGCATTCGTCGATCGCCGCGACGAGCCGCTGCCGCTTGCCCAGAAGCTCGAGGACGATCTCGTCCTGCGACGGGACCGCGGCTTCCGCAGCAGCCGAGGGTGTCGGCGCGCGAAAGTCGGCGACGAGATCACACAGCGTGATGTCCACCTCGTGGCCGACAGCGGAGATCGTCGGCACCGGACACGCGGCGACGGCCCGCGCCACCCGCTCGTCATTGAATGCCCATAGATCCTCTCGCGAGCCGCCGCCACGGCCGATGATCACTAGGTCGGCGCCGCCCCATCGCGCGGCGCGCTCCAGTGCGGCGCACAACTCGGCCGGTGCGCTCTCCCCCTGAACGGCGGCGTGGACGACGACGAGCCGTACGCCGGGTGAGCGGCGGCGCGTCACGGCGACGATGTCGGCCAGCGCTGCGCCACTCGCGCTGGTGACGACGGCGATGCAGCGCGGATGACGCGGGAGCGACCGCTTGCGAGCGGCGGCCAGCAGTCCGTCGGCCTCGAGCCGGCTCCGCGTCAACTCGAGCGCCTTGCGCCAGAGACCGTCGCCCTCCGCCTCCATGCGCCTCACGGTGAATTGCATCTCACCCCGTGCGGCATACACCCCCAGCTGACCGAGCACGACCACCTGCATTCCGTCGTCGGGAGCGGCCGGAACGCCGCGTTGGTCGCGCGACCAGACGACGCAGCGGATCTGCGACGAGAGATCGCGCAGGCAGAAGTACCAGTGTCCATTCCGGTGCGACTTGAAATCGCTGATCTCGCCCCGCACCCAGAGGGGGATGAACGCACCCTCGACGACGTCCTTCACCGTCTCGGTGAGCGTCGAGACGGCGATCGCCGATCGGGCGCTGGCCCCCGGAAATCCGTCACCGACCTCCTCATACAGCGCGCTCGGCGGTGGCACGTCGAACAGCGACGGCGACGACGGCACCGGTTCGACCCGTGTGACCGGAGCCCGGCGACGCATCACGCCGGCACCATCTGCCGCGCGGCGCGCGCGGTGTTGCGGAGGAGCATGGCGATGGTCATCGGGCCGACGCCACCTGGCACCGGCGTGATCAGCGAGGCGACCCTCCGCACTCCCTCGAAGTCCACGTCGCCGACGAGCCGTGTGCCGCTCTTCGTCGTCGCATCTGGAATGCGGTTCATGCCCACGTCGATCACCACTGCCCCAGGCTTCACCATGTCGGGCGTGATCATCTTCGCGCGGCCGGCCGCGACGATGAGGATGTCGGCGCGGCGCGTATGCGCGGCCAGGTTGCGCGTCCGGCTGTGGCAGACCGTCACCGTCGCATCGGCACCGGCGCCGGACTGCATCAGGAGCGCCGCCATCGGTTTGCCCACGATCGTGCTCCGACCGACGACGACGCATTCGGCTCCGCTCGTCTCGACTCCGTATTCGACGAGCATGCGTTGGACGCCGGCCGGCGTGCAGGGCGCGAAGCCGTCCGTGTGCCCGATCAGCAGCTTGCCGACGTTGACCGGATGAAATCCGTCGACGTCCTTGTCGGGACGGATGTGGCGGATCACCGTGTCGGGGTCGATCTGCTTCGGGAGCGGCATCTGCACGAGGATGCCATGTACGCGCTCGTCGTGATTGAGCTGCTCGACGAGGGAGAGCAGCTGAGCCTCCGAGGAACTCGCTGCGAGTCGGATCGTCTCGCTCGCCATTCCCGCCTCGCGCGACGCCTTCTCCTTCGCTCCGACGTAGACCGCGCTGGCGGGATCGTCGCCGACCAGGACCACGGTCAGACCAGGCGTCACCCCGCGCGCCTTCAGTTCGGCGACCTCGAGAGCCACCTCGTCCCGGATTTTTCGCGCCAGCGCGACGCCGTCGATCAATCTGGCCGACGGCTCCGCAGTCCGCGTGGGCGATTCGCGCCTCAGCTCAGCGGGCAAAGTCCACCGCTCGTGTCTCGCGGATGAGCACGACCTTGATCTGTCCCGGATACTGCAGCTCGGCCTCGATGCGCCGCGCGATCTCCTCCGACAGTGTCGACATGCGGCCGTCGTCCACATCGTCCGGCACGACGACGACGCGGATCTCCCGTCCCGCTTGAATGGCGAACACGCGCTCGACTCCCTTGTAGCTCGAGGCGATGCGCTCGAGTCCCTCCAGGCGCTTCACGTACGTCTCGAACGCCTCGCGGCGCGCGCCGGGCCGCGATCCCGAGATCGAATCGGCGGCCTGGACCAGCACCGAGACCTCGCTCTCGTGCGGCACGTCGTCATGGTGCGCGGCGATGCAGTTCACCACCAGCGGATGCTCTCCGTACTTGGTCGCCATCTCGACGCCGAGCTGCACGTGAGTCCCCTCGTGCTCGTGGGTGAGCACCTTGCCCACGTCGTGCAGGAGCGCACCGCGTTTCGCCATCGCAACGTCGAGGCCGAGTTCGGCCGCCATGATACCGGCCAGATGTGCCACCTCCTGCGAGTGCTGGAGGATGTTCTGCCCGTAGCTCGTGCGCCACTTCATCCGGCCGATCAGCTTGATCAGCTCCGGATGGAGGCCGTGGACTCCGGTGTTGTACGCCGCCTGCTCGCCCGTCTCGACGATGGCGACCTCGACCTCCTTCTTCGACTTGTTGACGACCTCCTCGATGCGGCCCGGGTGGATGCGGCCGTCCGAGACGAGCTTCTCCAGCGCCAGTCGGGCGACCTCGCGCCGTACGGGATCGAAGCAGGAGACGACGACCGTATCGGGGGTGTCGTCGATGATGACGTCCACCCCAGTGGCGAGCTCGAACGCGCGGATGTTCCGCCCCTCGCGTCCGATGATGCGGCCCTTCATCTCGTCGTTGGGCAGTGAGACCGCGGACGCTGTGGTCTCTGCCGTCGTGTCCGCGGCGATTCGCTGGATGGCGAGGGCGACGATTTTCTTCGCCTCCCGCTCGGCGTTGCGGCGAGCCGACTCGCGAATCTCTCGGAGCGAGTTGGCGGCCTCGGCGTGTGCTTCTTCCTCCAGCCGGCGCATCAACTCGCTCTTTGCGTCCAGTGCCGACATCCCCGCCATCTGTTCAAGCCGGCGCCGCTCCTCGACGATGAGCTTCTCCAGCTCCTCCTCCCGAGTCTGAAGGAGCTTCTCGCGCCGGCCGAAGTCACTGGCACGACGGCCGATCTCGCGATCGCGCTGCTCCACCACCTCGAGCTTCCGCTCCAGCGAGCTCTCCTTCTCGTTCAGTCGCCGCTCCTCCTGCTCCACCGTCGCCCGGCGTCCGCGCAGATCCTGCTCAGCGTCCTCGCGGAGCCTCATCACCTCTTCCTTGCCCGAGACGATGGCTCCCTTCCGCATCGTTTCCATCTCGCGCTCCGCGTCGGCGAGGATGCGCTTCGCGGTCTCTTCGGCGGTGGACTTCGCCGCCGCCTGCCGCTCGAGTTCACCCCGTCGACCGGCGCTCGAGCCGACCCGGCGGCCCAGAATGAAAAAAGCCGGCGAGGCGATGATGAATGCGCCCAGCGCGGCAACAATCGCGATTCCGTTCATGGCATCTATGCTCCACCGCGGACGGGCCGCGGGATCAGGGAAACCACCACGCGGCCCGCGGAGCGCCCAACTTGCAACAGCACGCTCGAGTCCGCACCGACGTGGGGCGCGGCTTGGAGCGTGCTAACTACAAAGGGCGCTTCAACCTACGGGACGAGCTGGGTACTCGCCAAAACCTAGGCTGCCGACGAGGAAAAGGCAACGACGCGGCGCTGATCGGTCCTATACGTCCCGCTTTGCCGGAGGCAACAGCCGACGGACTTCCGCGCTCAAGCCGGCCATCGCCTCCACGGCCGTCGCGTTGGCCTCTCGCTCCAGGAACAGCTCCGAGGTGATCTGGAGCGCCGCGAGGATCGCCGCTCTGTTGACCTCGATCACCGAGCCCCCGGAGAGGATCTGGCGGATCGCCTTGTCGAGGTACTCGGCGACGGCTCGCGTGTGCTCGGCGGTCGCGTCGCTTCGGATGGAGTACGACTCGCCGAGAATCTCGACCTTGAGCGAGGTCTTCTTCGTCGTCATCGCTCGCCGCCGCCCTGCGCCTGCTGGCGGATGAATCGAACCCGCTCGAGCATCTGCACGGCTCGCGAGCTCGCCGACTCCAGCCGGCCCTTCAGCGCGGCATTTTCGTGCTCGAGCTGGTTCACGCGCTCGGTGAGCTGTCGGCGCTCCTGTCGGGCCGGGTGCGCGGGCTGCCCCTCCAGCTCGCGAAGCTTCGCCTCGGCCACGAGCGCACGCCGGCGAAATCCCGCGAGCTCGTCGGCGAGATGACGTACGAGCGTCTCGAGCTCGCGAAACGCGGTGAGGTCAGGTCGAACGCTGTCGGACATTCAGCTCATGCTGGAGGGCGGTGAGGACCTTCGCGCGGCGCCCGTCGATTTCCTTCTCGCGTAGAGTGCGTTCCGGATGCCGCAAGGTCAACCGCCAGGCGATCGATCGCGCGCCCGCGTCTATACCCGCCCCTTCGTAGAGATCGAACGCCAAGAGACGCTCCAGCAGGTCCCCCGCGGCGGCGCGGATCACCCTCTCCACCTCGGCCGCAGTGACGCCATCCGGCACGAGCAGCGCGAGATCGAGCTCCGACGCAGGGATGGTCGGAAGAGGACGATACCGGGTTGTCGGGCGAGGCGGGGCCACGACCGTTGCGCCGTGCGCGTGCTCGCCAGGCGGCGCCACGTCGCTGTTGGACATCGTCCCCAGAACGAGCTCGACGCCGAACGCCGGCGCGGCCCACACCGGCGCGTCGAGCTGCACCCGCTGCACCAGTCCCCGCGCCTCGCCGGCGACAAAAATTCGATAAAGCAGGCCGCTCGCCGGATCGGCTGGCTCGAGTGCGATCGGCAGGCCCGGTGTGGCCACCCGAGCGACCAGCTCGGCGAGTCCCTTGGCGTCCCAGAGGTCGAATGCCGGGGAACTTGTACCTGTGAAGTGCCTCGGCTCGCGATCCCCCATCACCAGCAGACCGACGTTCACCGTCTCGTCCGGGAGCGCGTGTTGGCCGGCGGTGAACACCGAGCCGATCTCGTACAGCCTGACATTCCCCTCCATGTGCGCGAGATTCGCCTCGGCGCGTCGCGCCAGCGACTCGAGCACGGTACGTCGAAGAAACGCCTCGTTCTCGGCGAGCGGGTTCAGCACGCGCACATGCCCTTCGGCGCCGACGACGAACGGTGTCGGGCGGGCCTCGAGCAGCCCGGCCCCGCTCAGCGCGTCGCGCAGCCGCGCCGAAACGCCCCACAGCGGCGCGTCCACGGTGCTTCCAGGCCGATAAGGGCGTAGCTCATCCGGAAATCGGTCGTATCCGTGAAGTCGCGCGACTTCCTCGATGAGGTCGACCTCGCGCTCCAGATCGTGTCGCCACGTGGGGGCGACGACGTGCACCGACGCGCCCGCGTCGTCGACGTCCGCCTGGCAGCCGATGGAGCGCAGTAGCCCCGCCACTCTGGAGGACGGGATCTCCACCCCCAGTACGCGCGACACCCGCGAGCTTCGGAGCACGAGGGGGAGGCGCACCGGCTCGCCGGCATACAGATCCGCCGGCGGCGTCGCCACCTCGCCACCAGCGATGGAGACAATCAGCGCCACGACCCGAGCGAGCGCTCCCGGAACGAGCGCCGGATCGACTCCGCGCTCGAATCGGTAGCTCGCGTCGGTCGAGATTCCCGCGGCGCGTCGTGTTCGGCGAGAGGCTGCCGCGTCGAACGAGGCGACCTCGACGAAGATCTCGGTCGTCTCGTCGCTCACTTCCGTGTCGCGTCCCCCCATCACGCCAGCGAGCGCGATCGGCTTCGTCGAGTCGGCGATCACCGTCATCGCCGGCGTCAGGGTTCGCACGATCCCATCGAGCGTGACGAGGGTTTCTCCAACCTTCGCCGACCGCACGACGACGGTCTTTTGCGGAAGCTTCGTGTCGATGTCCAGCTTCTGCAGGTCGAACGCGTGGATCGGCTGGCCCATCTCGTGGAGGACGTAGTTCGTCGCGTCGACCACGTTGTTGATCGAGCGCGAGCCGACGGCGGCGAGCCGGTCGACCAGCCACTTCGGGCTCGGAGCCACGCGCAGTCCGCGGATCACGACGCCCGCGTAGCGCGAGGCGAGCGCCGCATCCTCCAGATGCAGCACGACGCCGCCGGCGTTTCCCGCCCGGCGGAAGCGCGTCGCCTCCTGGACCTCGACTGCCGCAGTGCCGATATCCGGCAACCCGAGCGACGCGCCGGTCACCGCGGCGATTTCGCGCGCGAGACCGAGATGTGACAGCAGGTCCGGTCGATTCGGGAGCACGTCGACCACGAGTCGCATGTCACCGACTGGCATCGCCTCCAGCAAAGGCGTGCCGGGCGCGGCGTCCACCTGGAGCTCCATGATGCCGTCGTGCTCCTGACCGAGGCCGAGCTCGCGCGCCGAGCAGAGCATGCCGTTCGAGATCTGCCCGCGGATCCGGCGCTTCTCGATCTTCACGCCGCCGGGCATCACCGTGCCGGTCGGCGCGAAGGGATACAGCATTCCCGCTCGCACGTTCGGCGCGCCGCAGACGACGTCGAGAAGCTCGCCGGTGCCAGCGTCCACCTTGGCGACGTGGAGGTGGTCGGAGTCCGGGTGCGCTGCTGCCTCCACCACCCGCGCAACGACGATCGGCGCCAGGTCGGTGCGCAGCGGGACCATCTCCTCGACGGTGGCGGTGTGCGCGGTGAGCAGATCGCGCAGCTCGACGGCCGACATCTCGCGGTCGATGAACGCGTTCAGCCATTCGACGGAGGCGTTCATTCGCCCACCTGCTGAAGGAAGCGCACGTCGGAATCGTACAGCAGCCGGATATCGGGCAGATCGTAGCGAAGCATGGCGATGCGGGCCGGTCCCATTCCGAACGCCCACCCGGTGTATCGTTCGCTGTCGATCCCCGCCGCCTCGAGAACGTTGGGATGCACCATGCCAGCGCCGAGGATCTCCATCCACCCAGTGCCCTTGCAGGCGGAGCAACCGCGTCCGGAACAGAGTCGGCACTCCACGTCCATCTCCGCCGACGGCTCGGTGAAGGGGAAGTAGCTCGGTCGGAACCGCGTGCGGGTCACGCCGAAGAAGCGCTGGGCGAAGTGGGTCAAGGTCGCCTTGAGGTCGACGAAGGAGACTCCTTCGTCGACCGCGAGTCCTTCGATCTGAGCGAAGGCGGGCGCGTGCGACGCATCGAAGGGATCGCGGCGGAAGACCGTGCCTGGCGCGAGGATGCGG
>JBIOHU010000051.1:0-13125 GCA_044449225.1 Gemmatimonadales bacterium
GGCGCCTGCGCGCCAGTCCACGGGCGCTGCGCGACGACTTCGAGCTCTACCACCTGCTCGATCACGTCGAGTCGCGGCACGCGACGCCGGACGAGCTCGCGTTGGTCCATGATCCGGCGTACGTGACGATGGTGCACGAGCTCGCGGCGGCGGGCGGTGGCCGCCTCGACGCCGACACCGTGGTGAGCGAGGGGTCGTGGGAAGCGGCCACCGCCGGGGCGGGAGCCGTGCTCGACGCGATCGATCTCGCCTTCGGCGATGGTCCGCGTCGAAGCTTCTGCGCCGTGCGGCCGCCGGGCCACCATGCGCTGGCCGGCGCGGGAATGGGCTTTTGCCTGTTCGGCAACGTCGCTCTCGGCGCCCACTACGCGCGCCGGCGGCATGCCGTGGAGCGAGTGCTCATCGTCGATTGGGACGTCCATCACGGCAACGGTACGCAGGCGATCGTCGAGGGGACCGCCGACATTCACTTCGTCTCGATGCATCAGTGGCCCTGGTATCCAGGGACGGGGCCGGCAGACGACCGGGGTCCGCACGGCAACGTCTGGAACGTCCCGCTCGCCGGCGGATTGTCGAACGGTCGCTACGTCACGGAGCTCCTCCGCGCCGTGGATGCTGCGACCGCCGGCTTCACCCCCGACCTGGTGCTGATTTCCGCCGGCTTCGACTCCCTGTCCGGCGACCCGCTCGGCTCTTTCACCCTCGGGATGGATGACGTCGACCGCCTCACCCGGGAGATGTTGTCGCGCGCCGTCCAGTGGTGCGGCGGCCGCGTCGTCAGTTCTCTCGAGGGCGGCTACGTGCCCGATCGGCTCGGCGAAGCGTGCATTCGGCACATGCGCGCCCTGCTGTGACGCTGTCCCTCTCTCCGGCGAGGTCGTATCTTTCCCTGGTCATGACGCCCTCGTCCGACCAGCATCGCCCGCCGCCGCCCCCCGTACCCGCAGTACTTCGACTGGTGCAGATGGTCGTGCTCGGCCGCTGGCGCGCGACCGGCGAGGATCTCTATCGCGAGGTGGCCGCTCTCGCGAACGCCCGCGGCGGCACCGAGCTGCTCGTCGTCGGGTGCGGCGAGGGAGTAACGGCGGAATGGCTGGCGGCACGAACCGGGGCATCCGTGACCGGAGTGGATCCGGACCCGGTGCGGATCTCGCGCGCCGAGTCGCGCATCCGCGAAACGCCGCCCGTGGGCACCGTCGCGTTCGAGGTCGCCCCGTTCGAGGACCTGCCGCACGAGACGGCGGTATTCGATGCATCGGTCGCGGAAAGCGCCATCGCCGCCGCCGTCGACACGGTGCGCGCGCTCGCCGAGCTCGTTCGGGTGACGAGGCCGCTCGGCCAGGTCGTGCTGCTCCTTCCGACCTGGACGTCGGAGATCGAGCGCGCGGATCGGGAGGAGCTGGTAGAACGTCTCGGCCTCCGGCCGCGCCTCCTCGTCGAGTGGAAGCAGATGCTCCGTACCGCCGGCCTCGTGGACATCACGGTGCAGGACTGGAGCGACGGCGGTCCCGCGTCGACGTTCACGCCGCGGGACGCGGCGCCCGCGTTCTCCTGGCGCCAGAAGGCGCAGATCACCGGTCGTGCCTGGCGCCGCCGCGGCTGGCGAGCCGCTCGCGGCGCGGTGCGTCGCGAGCTCGAGCTGCTGGACGACCTGTCACGCGACCGCGCACTGGGATTCCAGCTCATTCGCGGCGTGAAGTGGCCACACCCGAGGCAGGGCTGAACGATTAGGTTCCCACAATCTCGACGGGCTCGAGACTCCGACGGCAGCGAGGCAAGGTGGCACTGACCCTGTTCGGCGTGACGTTCACCGAGGCACATGACGCCCGGTCTCCGGTCCCGGAGACCGAGCTGCTCGTCGTTCGGGATCTCGCGGCGATCTGCGGGCAGAGCGAGTATGCGCGGCACGAGCCGGCGCCGGGTGACATCGAGCGCTTTGCGGCCATCGTCGACGCGTACAACCAGCGCGGGCCGACCCTGCCCGCGCCGATGGGCGTGGTGTTCCGTTCGCGCGATGCCGTGCTGCGCTGGCTCGAGCTTCATTTCGTGTCTTTGTCCGACGCGCTCAACTACGTCGAGAACCGGGTCGTCGGACGTGTCCACGTCTGGCGGCCAGGCGAGTGCGACGAACGCGAGGTCGGCGCCGATCTCGCCGCCGCCGCGGCGGAGAGTCTGCGCGTGCTCCGCCTGGCGTCGGTCATGACGGTGCCGTTGCGTACCGAGAAGCTCACCGGGATCGTGCTGAGCGCGGCCTTCCTGCTCGAACGGGAGCGGTGGGGCGAGTTCGCCGCCGAGGTCGAGCACCAGGGAAGCGGATCGCCGGCGCTGCGGTTCGAGCTGACCGGTCCGTGGCCGCCGTACGATTTCGTCCAGATGCAGCTCGGGGCCTGACGTGTTCTGTCCCGACTGCGGCACCTGGAATCGCGCCCTCGCCGCGACCTGCAGCCGGTGCGGCCTGGCACTCCCCGAAGTCTCCGGCGTTCCACTCGAGAAACCGGACGACGAGATCAGCGCCCTGCGCCGCGCCACGGGGAGCCGCTATCGCATCCTTCGCCGGCTCGGCGGCGGTGGAATGGCAACGGTGTTCCGCGCCGAGCAGATGCCGCTCGGCCGTGAGGTGGTGGTCAAGGTGCTGCATGCGCACCTGGCGCGGGACAGCGAGATGACGGAGCGCTTCCGGCGCGAGGCGGAAGCGGCTGCGCGACTCGTGCATCCCTACATCTGTCCGGTGCTCGACTTCGGGCAATCGGGCGATACGGTGTACATCGTCATGCCGTATCTGAGCGGCGGCTCGCTCGCCGATCGGGTACAGCGCGAGCGAGCCGTGCCCGGTCCGTCCACCGCCGCCGCGGCGGCGCAGGTCGCCGTCGCCCTCGATCATGCCCACGAGCGCGGCGTCGTCCATCGCGACGTCAAGCCCGACAACATCCTGTTCGACGACGGCGGGAATGCCTTCATCACCGACTTCGGCATCGCCACGGCCCGCTTTCATGGCCGCCTCACGGCGAGCGGACGCGCGATGGGCACGCCGCACTACATGAGCCCCGAACAGGCGATGGGCAAGCTCGTCGACGGGCGCAGCGATCTGTACGCACTCGGCGTCGTGATGTACGAGGCGCTCGTCGGTTTTCCGCCGTTCGATGGCGCCGATGCCTTTTCCGTCGGCTACAAGCACGTGCACGAGAAGCCGGTCGAGCTCCTGGAGATCGATTCGCGGCTTTCCGCGGGCCTGACGACGATCGTGATGCGCTGCCTGGAGAAGGCTGCCGACGACCGATATTCCCGCGGCGCCGAGCTCGCGGACGCGCTGCTCGCCTACCTGGCGAAGGACACCGACGCCACGGCGCTGCGCGGCGCTTCCGTCGCGCGCCGACACCTCACGACCGACCCCCGATGAAACTCGAGCACGAAATCGTCACGCTTCGCACCAGAAACCCATTCATCATCGCCCGCGGCGGGTCGAGCGAGTACCGGGTCGTGCGTGTCACCCTCACCGCGGCGGATGGAGCGACCGGGTGGGGAGAGGCGGCGCCGAGCGCATTCTATGGCGAGACCGCCGACACGGTGGTGGACGTGCTGCCCCTGCTCGGTGCAGCGCTCGGCGGGGCCGACGGTTGGTCACTCGAAGCCCTCGAGCACGCGCTGGCGAAGGCGATCCGCTTCAACGGCTCCGCGCGTGCGGCCGTCAGCGGCGCGCTCCACGACATGATGGGCAAGCGGCTCGGCGTACCCGTCCACAAGCTCTGGGGACTGGACCCCGCTGCCTCACCGCCGACGAGCTTCACGATCGGCATCGCACCGGACGAGAAGACTCTTCGCCAGCGCGTCGCTGATGCGGCACCGTATCCGGTGCTCAAGATCAAGCTCGGCACCGTCTGGGACGAGCGGATCGTGCGTGTCGTGCGCGAGCTGGCCCCGGACAAGGTGCTGCGCGTCGACGCGAATGCCGCCTGGACGCCGAAGTCCACCCTGCGCATCGTGCCTCTCCTCCAGGAGCTCGGCGTCGAGTTCGTCGAGCAACCGTTACCCCCGGAAGACCTCGACGGACTGCGCTTCGTGCGCGATCGCTCTGCGCTGCCCATCGTCGCCGACGAGAGCTGTCTCGTGGCGGCGGATATCCCGAAGCTCGCCGGCGTGGTGGATGGGATCAACATCAAGCTCGCCAAGTGCGGGGGCCTGCGCGAGGCGCTGCGCATGATCGCCACGGCGCGCGCTCACGACATGCTCGTCATGGCGGGCTGCATGATCGAGAGCTCGCTCGGCATCACCGCCGCCTGTCAATTCGCGCCACTCCTCGATTGCGCCGACTTCGACGGCGCCGCGCTGGTCTCCAACGATCCGTACGTCGGGGCGACGATCGATGGAGGCGTGATCAGGTTGCCGGACGGGGCGGGATTGGGAGTCACGACGCGGTGAATGGTGAAGGGTGAAGGGTGAATCCGGAGATGCATCTCGTGTAGACTCCAGCGTGGCTCCCGCGTCGCTCATTTCCGATCCCTCGCCGTGCTGGTATCAGTCGCCCTCTCGCTGCCGCTCTTCCGCCACTTCACCTATCGCGTGCCGGAGGGACTCGCCGGATCCACGGTGACGGGATCTCGCGTGCTGGTCCCATTTCGAAGCGGGCGCGAGATCGGCATCGTGATCGGGCCGGCGGAGCAGGCCGACGACATGAAGTACAAGGAGGTCCTCGCCGCGCCCGACGACGCTCCGGTGCTCGACGAGCCGATGATCGCCCTTTGCCGCTGGATCGCCGAGTACTACGTCGTACCGCTCGGCGTCGCGTTGCGCTGTGCCCTCCCCGCGGCGCTCACGGGGGCAAACGCCCCGATTCCCAGCCGCAGGACGCATCGGGTGATGCAGATCGCGCGCGAGCTTCCCTCGCTCCTCCACCGGGACAACGTGTTCGCGCGCTCGAAGCAGCAGCGCGCGCTCTACGAGCTGCTCGAGCAGGTCGGAGGACGGGCCGCGGTCGAGTCCCTGCACGAGCAACTGCGATTCTCGCCGTCCGTCCTCAAAGGGCTCCTTGCTCGCGGGCTCGTCACGGTGTCGGACGAGACGGTGGCGCGTGATCCCTTCCTCACCCGCGCCCAGCGCGCGCCAGATGCGCACCAGCCAAGCGACGCGCAGAGTCACGCCGTGGCGCGGCTCGCCCTCGCGGAGCCCGGGCACGTCGCGCTGCTGCACGGCATCACCGGGAGCGGCAAGACACTCGTCTATCTCGAGTTCCTTCGCCGCGTCGTCATGGAACGGGGGAAGTCGGCGATCGTCCTCGTCCCCGAGATCGCTCTCACGCCGCAGACGGTCGATCGGTTCCGCGCCGAGTTCGGCGATCGCATCGCCGTGCTCCACAGCGCCCTGTCCGATGGCGAGCGCTACGACGCCTGGCTCGCCATCCGCCGCGGCGAGAAGCGCATTGTCGTCGGCGCGCGGTCGGCGGTGTTCGCCCCGATGCGCGACCTCGGCGCCATCGTCGTGGACGAGGAGCACGAGTCGAGCTACAAGCAGGGCGAGGCGCCGCGCTACCACGCGCGCCAGGTGGCGATCGTTCGGGCCCGTGCGGAGGGCGCCGTCGTCGTGCTGGGCAGCGCGACTCCGAGCCTGGAGAGCTGGGTGAACGCGAAGTCGGGAAAGTACGAGCTCCTCAGTCTGCCGGACCGCGCCGGGGGCGCGCGGCTCCCCCTCGTCCGCGTCGTCGATCGTCGCGTCGATCAGCCGACGCGAAAGCCGAGCGAGACGCCGGAGGCCGACACGGCATTCTCGTATGCGATCGGCCCGGAGCTCGAGGCCGCTCTCGGCGACCGGCTCGGCAAGGGTGAGCAGAGCATCCTCCTGCTCAACCGTCGCGGCTACTCGGCCTTCATCCAGTGCGGGAGCTGCGGCGATGTCGCCGTCTGCCCGAACTGCAGCATCAGTCTCACCTATCATCGCACTCCCGAGCGGCTGGTCTGCCACTATTGCCTGCACGCCGAACCGCTGCACCTCACCTGCCACCGCTGCGGCGGCATGCGGCTCCGGCAACGCGGGTTGGGCACGCAGCAGGTCGAGCGGCTGCTCGCCGATCGATTCGGCCGCGCGCGGATCGCGCGGATGGACGTCGACACGACGAGCGGCAAATGGGCGCACACGGAGATCCTCGACCGCGTCGGCGCCGGCGAGGTGGACATCCTCCTCGGTACCCAGATGATCGCCAAGGGGCTCGACTTTCCGAACGTCACCCTCGTCGGCGTGATCGACGCCGACGTCGGGATCAATCTGCCGGACTTCCGCGCATCGGAGCGGTGCTTCCAACTCCTCAGCCAGGTCGCTGGCCGCGCGGGGCGCGGTCCCAAGGGCGGCGAGGTGCTCATCCAGACGCGGTCGCCTTCACACCATGCCGTGCGCTGTGCGATGACGCACGACTATATGGGGTTCGTCGAGCAGGAGCTGGAGGGAAGACGGGTGCCGGCGTATCCGCCGTACGTGCGCATCGCCAACATCGTCCTGAGCGGAACGCAGGAGGACGCAACGGCCCGACTCGCGACGCGCGCCGCGGTGTGGTTACACCAGCTCGTCACGTCCCATCCGGACTCGCGCGTCACGGTGATCGGGCCGGCGCCCTGTCCGGTCGAGCGGGTCAAGCAGCGCTGGCGCTGGCACGTGCTGATCAAGGCCGAGCGCCCGCAGGAGCTCGGCCGCGTGGCGCGGTACCTCGTCCACCGATTCGAGATTCCGAAGCAGTTCGGGCTCCGGATGACGCTGGACCGCGATCCGGTAGCTCTGCTGTAGCGGCGCGTCGCCTTGTCCGGCTCTGCCGCGAGAACGATCTTTCACGCGTGACCACCTTCACCCATCCCGACTTCACCGGGTCGGTCCTCGCCGCGGCGCCGGACGCGCGATTCGTGGCCGCGCCGTCCGACGGCGTGCTCCCAGAGGGCTTCTTCTCCACGACGAACCTGCCGACCTACGTCAAGGTCGGCGGACAGTGGCACATGCCCCGTGAACCGCGGATGGATTCCGCCATCGTCCTCGGCGATGACGACGAGCTGTGGGTGCGCGAGGGCCGGCATCTCGCCAGGGGAGACCGGGTCGCCGTCGGATCGCACGAGGACGGGAGTGAGGGCATCTTCGTTCATGTCGCCGCCTTCATGGGCGAGCCGTCGGCAGAAGGGAACGAGTTCAAGTTCATGTCGAGCGAGGTCTCGCGCGAGAAGCCGATCGACTACTCGCTCATGGCGGGCATCCTCATCGACGAACGCGACCGCGGCGGTTATCCGATCTGGGTGTGCGGACCAGCCCTCGTGCACTCGCGCGCCCGCAACGACATGACCTGGTTCATCCAGAACGGATTCGTCGGCGCACTGCTCGCCGGCAATGCCGTGGCCGTCCACGACATCGAAGCGAGCATCTTCGGCACGACGCTCGGCATGACGGGGCAGGGGCAGGTGACTCAGGGAGGCCACGGCCTGCACATGCGCGCGATCAACCGCGTTCGTGCGGCGGGGTCCATCGCCGAGGCGGTGCTGGACGGCACGATCACCGACGGCATCATGCACGCCTGCGTCACGACGAAGACGCCGTACGTTCTCACCGGCTCCATCCGCGACGACGGGCCCCTCCCCGACGTGATCACCGATGCGCTCGAGGCGCAGGACGCGATGCGCCGCCACGCCATCAAGGCGACGATGGCGATCCTGATCGCCACCGCGCTTCACGCCATCGCCACCGGCAACATGCTTCCCGCGTTCGTCGCCGAGCAGGATGGCTCGCTACGCGAGCTCGCCACCATCTGCGTCGACTCGTCGGAGTTCGTCGTCAGCAAGCTGAAGGATCGGGGAACGCACCAGGCGTTCGGCGTCGTCACGAACGCGCAGGACTTCATGCACATTCTCCGCTTGTACGTGGAGCGCGAGCTCGACCAGCGCCGCCTTGCCGCTCCCGTCCCTCGGGACCTCGCCGCAGCCCGATGACCGACGAGACCCGGGCCCGCTTCCTCGCCGGCATCGCCGGGCAGATCCCCGCCGAGCGGATCGCCGAGGTGCACCTGTTCGGCGCCATCCGGCAGGGAGGGCAGGAGAGTGGTGTCGCCGTCGTGGCGGTGATGCTCGACGAGACGCCCGATCGACTGCCCACCGACGAGCCGGCGCCGGTGCGCTTCACCGTGTTCTCGGCACGGTTCCGCCACACGCTCAAGGGCCCCGACCGCGGTAAATGGGAGTTGTCGGTGACCGAGGAGGCCGACGCCCCTCTGCTCACCGTGGACGCGGTCGTGCGCGGCGTTTCGCGCCGCTCGGGCGAGGCCGACGAGACAGTTCGCCTGTCGGGTGACGAATTCCGCGCCGCGCTCCCCGAGCCGGCGCGCCAGTAGCGACCGTCGAACCGGTGGCCGACCCCGCCTCTCTCGGCCTCGCTCTCGCGTTCAGCGCCGGGCTGCTCAGCTTCCTTTCGCCCTGCGTGCTGCCCCTCATCCCGAGCTACCTCACCTTCGTCACGGGCGTCGGGATCGACGAGCTGGGCCACTCGAAGCGCGCGGCCTTCGTGCATGCGCTGCTGTTCGTGCTCGGCTTTACCCTGATCTTCGTCGCCCTCGGCGCGTCGGCGACGGTGTTCGGCCGGCTGCTTCTCGCCTACCGCGTCTGGATCACGCGGATCGGCGGTGCGCTGATCGTGCTGTTCGGACTGTACCTGCTGGGAGTGGCGCGCATCGCGGCCTTCGACCGCGAGCACCGCATCCATCTCGCGAACAAGCCGGTCGGCTACCTTGGCAGCGTCTTCGTCGGCGTCGCCTTCGGGGCGGGCTGGACTCCCTGCCTCGGTCCGATCCTCGGAGCGATCCTCACCTACACCGCCGCCGAGGCCGACCTGTCGCGCGGGCTGCCGCTGCTGCTCGCGTACTCCCTCGGGCTCGCGCTGCCATTTCTGCTCGCCGCCGTCGCGGTCGAGCGCTTCCTGACGACGGTGAAACGCTTCCGACCCTACCTCGCGCGGGTGTCGCAGGTGAGCGGTGCGCTGCTCGTCGTGATCGGGCTGCTGATGATGTTCGACTACTTCACGGTCATGGCGGCGTATCTCCAGACCGTGACGCCGGCGTCGCTGCGGAATCGGTTGTGACCGCGAAAGGATCCGGTCATCCGCTCGCCACCCACTCCCCCACCATCCGGACCAGATCCCGCGCCGGCACCGGCTTGACGAGAACCGCGCGGCACCCAGCCGCCACGCAGCGCGCAGCGACTTCCGGTTCGTCTCTCCCCGTGAGCGCCACCGTGACCGTTGGTCGCGTGTCGGACGCACCGAGGCGGGTCAGCACCTGCAATCCGTCTCCGTCGGACAGCCCGAGATCGAGGAGCAGCAGGTCGACCAGGTCGGCCGCTGCCGCCGCGACGGTGTCGGCGATCGAGCGGGTGATCGTGACCCGGTAACCGGTCTCCTCGAACAGGATCCGCATCGCGCTGCCGACGAGCTCGTTGTCCTCGGCCACGAGCACGTGTGCCTGGCGCGGGGCCACGCTCAGGGTGCGGGGTAGGGGATCGTGAAGAAGAACCGGCTCCCCTCGCCCAACGCGCTGCGCAGCCAAATCCGTCCCCCGTGCAGCTCCACCAGCTTCCGAGCGATGGTCAGGCCGAGCCCCGTGCCATGGTGCTGACGCGAGGCGCTGGAGTCCACCTGAGCGAACTCACGAAAGACGAGTTCGTGGTGCTCCGGATCGATCCCGATGCCCGTATCGCCGACCTCGATCAGGCACTCGGGACCGGTCTCACCGGTGATCTGGCAGGCGCGAACCCAGACCCGGCCGCCATGCGGAGTGAAGTCGATCGCGTTGCCGAGAAGGTTGCCGACGATGTGGGCGACTTTCTCCCGATCGGCCGTAACCGGCTCGAGCTGCGCCGGCACGTCTGCCTGCAGCCGCAGCCCCTTCCGGGTCGCGAGCGACTCGTTGAGCGCGGTGAGCTGGGCGACGACCGCTCCCAGCTCGAACCGGCTGGGAGCCAGGGTAAGCTGGTTCGCGGCGCCGCGCGCATAGGCGAGGATCTCGCCTACCTGATCGAGCAGCTGCCGGCCGCCGGTGATGATGCCGGTGATGCTCTCCAGCTGACGCGGCGAGAGCTCGCCGAGGATCCCGTCGCGCAGGATTTCGGCATGGGTGATCACCGCCGTGAGCGGGGTGCGAAGGTCGTGCGAGATGTTCGCCAGAAACTGGGTCTTCAGGCTGTCGCGCGCCTCGAGCGCGGCGATGTGCTCGTGGGCACGTCCGAGCTGCATCTCCAGCGCTGCCACCCGACTTTCCGCGGAGGAGGACTGGGTGAGCGACGAGGGCGGGTCGGCGTCGAGGCGGGGCATGCCCAGAAGTTTATTCCCCGCCGGCAGGGCTGCCAGTAGCGACCGGCTCCTCATCCGGGCCCGATGACTCCTCCCCGGCTGCTCCCTCGATCGACTCCTCGAGCTGCTGGCGCTGGAGCAGCGAGGTATACCGGCCCCCGGCTGCCATGAGCTCGTCGTGGGTCCCCTGTTCCACCACCCGGCCGCCATCGAGCACGATGATCCAGCTGGCGTCGCGAATCGCGCTGATCCGGTGCGACGCGATGACTGCCGTTCGGCCCGCCAGCGCCTCCCGCAGTCCGCGCAGGATCTCGGCCTCGGTGTGCGTGTCCACCGCCGACAGCGCGTCGTCGAGAAGAACTACTCGCGGCCGCCTCGCCAGCGCGCGTGCCAGCGCGAGGCGTTGCTTCTGGCCCCCACTCAGGTTGATCCCTCGCTCACCGAGCTGCGTGCCGTACCCATGGGGAAAGGCGCGCACGGTATCGTCGAGCTGAGCGACCTGTGCCGCCCAGGCGTTCGGCGCCGCGTCCAGCTCGCCCGTCGCCCGCGACTGCTCCGGCGCCTGCTCGTCCTCGATGTGGTGCTCGACGAGCGCGTGTGCCG
Source organism: Gemmatimonadales bacterium (assembly GCA_044449225.1). Taxonomy (GTDB): domain Bacteria; phylum Gemmatimonadota; class Gemmatimonadetes; order Gemmatimonadales; family Gemmatimonadaceae; genus AG11. Next base: position 10,897 of record JBIOHU010000051.1, read on the forward strand.
CGTCGCCGTAGGCGAGATTGGCGGCGATCGTGTCGCTGAAGAGGAAGCTTTCCTGCTGCACGTATCCGATCTCGTCGCGCAGCGCGTGGAGGGGGAGCGTGCGGATCGGGATGCCGTCGAGCAGGATCTCCCCTTCCTGCGGATCGAACAACCGCGGTACGAGGTCGATCAGCGTGCTCTTTCCGCTCGCCGTCGCGCCGACGACGGCGAGCGTCGCACCGGCCGGCACGGTGAAGCTGACGTGTCGAAGTACCCAACGCGGCTCCCGTCCTGGCGGGGTCGGGAAGTGAAAGCCCACGTCGCGAAAGGTGATCGATCGGCCGCCTCGCGCCGGCGGCAGCGTTCGCGGCGCCTCGGGAGAGGTGACCTCGGCACCCGCGTCGAGAATCTCGAGCAGGCGTGCCATCGACGCCGCGCCGCGCTGGAAGAGGTTGATCACCCAACCGAGAGCGATCAGGGGCCAGGTGAGAATGCCGACGTAGAAGCCGAACGCGACGAACGCGCCGACGCTGATCGCGCCGTGGACGACGAGTTGGCCGCCCAGCCCCAGCACGACGACGGCGCTCAAACCGGCGAGGAGCCCGAACATCGGGTTCATGGCGCCGTACAGCCGCGCCAGACTCATGTTCCGCTCGAGATACGTCTCGTTGAGCGCCGAGAAGCGCGTGGTCTCCGCGGCTTCCTGCCGGTACGCACGCACCACCCGCACGCCGGCGAAGTTTTCCTGCGCGTGAGTCGTGAGGGCGCTGAAGTGCTCCTGCACCGCCTCGAAGCGCTCATGAATCATTCCGCCGAGCCTGATCATGACGACCGGGAGGAACGCCATCGGCAGCAGGGCGAGCAGGGTGAGCGGTACGCTGATGTGCAGCATGAAGCCGAGCGCGAAGGCGCCGCCGAAGACGGTGTTCGTGAGGTACATGATCGCCGGGCCGGCGGCGAGGCGAACCGCGCTCAGGTCGTTCGTCAGCCGCGCCATCAAGTCGCCGGTGCGCGTGCGGGCGAAATAGCCGGGATCGAGAGTGGTCAGGTGAGCGAAGAGCGCCTGTCGCAGATCGTACTCGATGTGGCGGCTGAGCCCATTGAGGATCTCGCGCATCCAGAAGCGCATCGCTCCGCCCACGAGCGCCACGCCGACGATCCCGGCGCCGACGAGTGTGACGCGTCGCACAGGCTCGTGATTGTTCAGCGCATCCACACCCGACCGCAGCAGCCAGGGTACCACGGCGCCGAGCGCCGAGGAGAGGATCACCAGCGCCAGCCCCGCGGCGAGCATCCGGACGTACGGCCGATAATAGGGAACGAGGCGCCGGAGCGCGATCATGCTGGAAGGCCTGCGTGCCACCTGTCTCGTCCGGTGTGAGGTGTTACTTTTCCTGTACGACCGCAGTCTCGACGCCGTGCAGGTCGCGGCCTGCGTCACCCTTTTGGAGGCTCGCCATGACGAAATATATCCGCCCGCTGCGCGTACCGCTCGCGCTCTGCGCGGCGCTCGCCGTCGCGGCATGCTCGGTCAAGGACAACAAGAGCGATTCGTCGCTCGCCGCCGACACGACGCTCAATCGCGATTTGCAGCTCGCCGGTCAGGATACCTCCGCGCAGCCGCAGCTCCGTGACGTGCCGGCCGCGGCGGCCTCCGCGCCCGCCGCGACGGCGCCGCGCACGACCACGACGACGCGACCGAAGTCGAGCGGGCGCACGACGACGACCACCACCCGGCCCGCGCCGACGACCACCACGACGGCGTCGGGCAACACGGTCACTCGCAACCCGTCGGGCTCCTCGAACGGCGGCGGCGCGGTCGGCACCATTGCCGCGGGCACGTCGCTCAGCCTGCGTTCGGCGGCGCGCGTGTGCACCAACACCTACACGACCGGCCAGACGTTCAACGCGACCGTCGCCAACGCCGTCACCGGCTCGAACGGTGCGACGATTCCCGCCGGCGCGACCGTTTCGCTCGAGGTCACGCAGCTCAAGCGGAGTGAGAACGCCAACGACAAGATCGTGATGGAGTTCGCGGTGCGATCGGTGAGCTTCGGCGGCCACACCTACGCGGTGAACGGCAACGTCGCCAGCGCCGACGTGGAGCGCGTGCGCAACGAGCCGAAGAGCAAGGACGTGCAGAAGGTGGTCGGCGGTGCGGTGCTCGGCGCGATCGCCGGTCAGATCCTCGGCAAGAGCACCAAGTCCACCGTCATCGGCGCCGCCGCCGGCGCGGCGGCAGGCGCCGGA
>JBIOHU010000052.1:0-13044 GCA_044449225.1 Gemmatimonadales bacterium
CCGTCGCCCAAACGCTTCTACCGCCAAACAGGGCGTGGTCTAGCGCGCGGGTCAATGCACCGTTCCTGCCCTACCGGACCTAGTTCTTCCCCCCTCGGCGTGGCGTGCAAACCGACGACCCGTCGGTCGCGTGGCACAGCGCCGGCGACGGCGCACAACGGCTCGAGCTCGACTTCGGCGGCGCGCGTCAGCTCGGCGGCCTCGTGCTCGATTGGTCCACCACTGACTGGCCAATGGACTACGACGTGGAGGCTGCCGATGACAGTGGCGCGTGGACCGTGCGGCGCGCCGTGCGCGGCGGCGCGGGAGGCCGGCGGTTCGTCCATCTGCCCGCACTGGAGACGAGCCGGCTCCGGCTCGTTCTGCGTCGCAGCAGCCGCGGCGCGGGCTACGCTCTGCGCGCGCTGCATCTGCTCGCCGACAGCGCCGCCGGCACCCGCACCGCCTTTCTCGAGCGCGTCGCGCAAGGGAGCCCGCGCGGTGACTGGCCACGCTCGCTCATGGCACAGCAGTCGTACTGGACCGTCGTCGGCATTCCGCGCGACGCACGCGACGCGGCGTTCAGCGAGGACGGCAGCGTCGAGTCCCATCCCGGCAGCTTCTCCCTCGAGCCCTTCCTCTTCGACGCCGGCACGCTGCTCACCTGGGCGAACGCCACCACCTCCCATTCGCTCGACGACGGCACGCTCCCCATTCCGACCGCGCGCCGCGTCAGCGACGACCTCGAGCTCGCGTCCACCTCGTTCGCCACCGGGACGCCTGGCCACTCCGTGATCTGGATTCGCTACCGCGTCGTGAACCGGCGGCTCGTTGCGCGCACCGTCCAGCTCTTCGCCGCCGTGCGGCCGGTGCAGGTGAATCCGCCCTGGCAGTTCCTCGGCACGCCGGGCGGCGCGGCATCGGTGCACCGGCTGCGATGGAACGGCGACGCGCTCGTCGTGAACGATACGGACCTGGTCGTCGCCGTCACGCGGCCGACTCATGTCGGCCTCTCCACCTTCGACGCCGGATCGGTCGTCGAGCGCATGCGGGGTGGAACGCTGCCGCCCGTCGGCGAGGTCGATGATTCCACGGGCTTCGCCGACGGAGCGCTCTCCTGGACGCTCGCCCTCGCCCCGCGCGACAGCGCGGACGTGCTGCTCGCGCTCCCCGTGCCGGGCGACGAGCTCACGCCGGCGGCGAATCCGCTCGCCGATTCGCGGGCGATCTGGCATCGCGAGCTCGGCACCGTGCAGATCGCTCTCCCCGGCACGGGTGCTCGCCTCGCGCAAACGGTGCAGAGCGCGCTCGGCTACGTGCTCGTCAACACGCGCGGGCGGGCGATCCAGCCGGGCACGCGCAGCTATCGGCGAAGCTGGATCCGCGACGGCGCCCTCACCTCGGCAGCGCTCCTTCGCCTTGGCCACTTCCCCGACGTCGGATCCTTTCTCGACTGGTTCACGCCGTACGTCTTCGCCGATGGAAAGGTGCCCTGTTGCGTCGACGCCCGCGGCGCCGATCCAGTGACGGAGAACGACGCCGACGGCGAGCTCCTCTTTCTCGCCGCCGAGTACTGGCGATTCACCGGCGACACGGCGACGATCGCACGGCACTGGCCGACGTTGAAGCGCGTCGCCGCCCACCTCGACTCTCTCCGCCAGTCGCGGCGCACGGAGCGCTATCGCGCCAGCGACTCGCTGTTCGTGTTCGGGCTGCTGCCTCCGTCGATCAGCCACGAGGGCTATTCGGCGAAGCCGGCGTATTCGTACTGGGACGACTGGTGGGGCGTGCGCGGACTCGACGATGCCGGCACCCTCGCAACCGTCGTCCACGACTCCGCGACCGCGGCGCGGTATCGCGCCGCCGGTGCCGAGATGCGACGCGAGGTGGTCGTGTCCATCTCCGCCTCGATGCAGCTCCATCATCTCGCCACGCTGCCCGGCGCCGCCGAGCTGGGGGACCTCGACCCGACATCGAGCACGATAGCCCTCGAGCCGGCGCAGGCGCTCGCCGACCTGCCGCGCGCCGCCGTCACCGCCACCTTCGACAGTGCGTGGAGCACCCTCTCCCGGCGCATCGCCGAACCGACGTCGTGGGACGTCTACACCCCGTACGAGTGGCGCGACGTCGGCAGCTTCATCCGGCTCGGCGAGCCGGCACGCGCGCAGGCGTACGCCGAGTGGTTGATGACGACCCAGCGTCCAGCCGGCTGGAACGAGTGGAGCGAGGCGGTCTGGCGCGACCCGCGCGCCGCGAAGTTCATCGGAGACATGCCGCACGGTTGGGTGCTTTCGGATTTCGTGCGCTCCGTGCTCGACATGATCGCCTACGAGCGCGAGTCCGACTCCACCCTCGTCGTCGGCGCCGGCATCCCGATCGCCTGGGCGCGCGACAGCGCCGGCGTGACGGTCCGGCACCTGCGCACCTGGTGGGGACCGCTCGATCTACGCGTGCGCCGCGCCGGCGCCGCGGTGCGGGTCACGATCGACGGCGTCCACCCGCCGAACGGGATCGAGCTGCGGGCGCCGTACGGTCGCGTGCCGCGCGGCGTGCTCGTGAACGGCATCCGCGCGGTGACGATCGACGAGGGTCGCGCGGTGAAGCTCGCCGGCCCCGCCGTCGTGGAGTTCCGATATTGAGCCCGCGTCGGCGCTCAGCCGTCGAGGCTCGCGCCGTTGGTGCGGATCACGTCGCGGTAGTACAACGCGCTCGTCTTCGGGGTGCGCTCCTGGGTGGCGTAGTTCACGTGCACCATCCCGAAGCGCTTGGAGTAGCCGAGGCTCCATTCGTAGTTGTCGAGCAGGCTCCAGGCGAAGTAGCCGCGCAGGTCAACACCCTGCCGAATCGCCTCGCGCGCCGCCTTGATGTGCTCGCGGTAGTACCACACCCGGAGCGGGTCGTCGACCCGTCCGTCGATCGCATGCGGCGCGTCGTAGAACGCCGCGCCGTTCTCCGTGATGTAGAGCGGGATGCGGCCATAGTGCTCGGTCACCCAGAGCAGGGTTCGCGTGAGCGAGGGCGGGTGCACCTCCCATCCGGTCTCGGTGTAGGCGTGCTCCGGTTGGCGGCAGTAGGCGATGCGCACCGGCTTGGCGGCGGGCTCGTCGCGCACCACGCCGCGGGTGTAGTAGTTGATGCCGAGGAAGTCGATCGGCGCCCCGATGAGGGTGAAGTCGTCGGCGGGAAAGTCGGGCCACGCCGCGCCGAAAATGTCGCTCATCTCCTCGGGGTAGGAGCCCTTGAACACGGGATCCAGGTACTGTCGGTTCATGTACGCATCTCCCCGCCTTGCGGCCCGCGCGTCGGCGTCGCTGGCGGTGGCCGCATCCTTCGGCTCGAGGTTGACGACGAGCCCGATCTGTCCGCCGCGCGCCTCGGCGCGAAATGCCTGGATGCCGCGACCGTGCGCGCGCAGCATGTTGTGGCTGGCGAGTGGCGCCTCGAACAGGTTGCGGTGGCCGGGTGCCAGCACGCCGTGCAGGTAGCCGCCGTCGGTGACCACCCACGGCTCGTTCAGCGTCGCCCACATCGGCACCCGGTCGCCGAGTCGGGCGAACACCGCCGCCGCGTAATCGCCGAACCAGTCGGCGGCGTCGCGATTCAGCCAGCCGCCGCGATCGTCGAGCGCGGCCGGGAGATCCCAGTGAAACAGGGTCGCATTCGGCATGATGTCGGCCGCGAGCAACGCGTCGACGAGCGAGTCGTAGAAGTCGAGACCGCGCGAGTTGAGCCTGCCCGTCCCCTCGGGGAAGATGCGACTCCAGCTGATGCTGAACCGGTACGCCTGAAGGCCGAGCTCGCGCATCAGTGCCACGTCGTCGCGGAAGCGGCGGTAGTGATCGCAGGCCACGTCGCCGGTGTCGCCGTTCGCCGTTCGGCCGGGGCTGTGAGCGAATCGCTGCCAGATGCTCGGCCCCGCGCCGTCGCTCAGCGGACTCCCTTCGATCTGATACGCCGACGTCGATGCGCCCCACAGGAAGGACTCAGGGAACCGATGCGAGTCAGTCATGGGATACAAGATAGCGGCATCCGGAGCGCGCGCCTCGCGGCAGCGTCGCCACGCCAAGATCTCTGCCTGGCGGCACGTCCATGAGCGGGCGCGAACCGAGCCGCGCGGCCGACGTCCGGCTCACCGGAGTCCGAAAGGAGTACGACAGCGGAGTCGTCGCCGTCCATGGCGTCGATCTCGACGTGCGTGCCGGCGAGTTCGTGGTGCTCGTCGGTCCGTCGGGATGCGGCAAGAGCACCACCCTGCGCATGATCGCCGGCCTCGAGTCCATCTCGGCCGGTGAGATCGCCATCGGCGGGCGCGTGGTGAACGACGTCCCACCGGCCGACCGCGACATCGCCATGGTCTTCCAGAGCTACGCGCTCTATCCGCACATGACGGTGCGAGAGAACATGGCGTTCGCCCTCCGCCTGCGCAAAATGCCGGCGGAGGCGATTCGCCAGCGGGTCGGCGGCGCGGCCGCCACCCTCGGACTCGAGGCGCTGCTCGATCGCACGCCGCGCCAGCTCTCCGGGGGGCAGCGGCAGCGTGTCGCCATCGGGCGAGCGATAGTCCGCGAGCCGCGCGTCTTCCTGTTCGACGAGCCGCTGTCCAACCTCGACGCGGCGCTGCGCAGCGAGATGCGCCGCGAGCTGGCGACCCTCCACCGCGAGCTCGCCGCGACGATGATCTACGTCACCCACGATCAGGTCGAGGCCATGACGCTCGGCGACCGGATCGTCGTCATGAACGAAGGACGAATCGCACAGGTCGACACGCCGGCCCGCGTCTACGACCACCCACTCGACACCTACGTCGCCGGCTTTCTCGGCAGCCCGCCGATGAACCTGTGGGCCGGCCGGCTCGAGCGGCGCGGCGATCGCTGGACGGCGCACGTCGGCGGCGCGACGGGCGCGGATCTGGCGCTGCCGCCCGCGCTCGCCGCCGCCGCGGAGCGCACGACGTCACGCGATGTGACGGTAGGAGTCCGCCCCGAGCATCTGCGAGTCGTCGTGCCGGCCCAGCCGGCGCCGCGCGACACTCTCGACGCCGTCCTCGAGCTCGCCGAGCCGCTCGGGCATCAGCAGCTTCTCCATCTCCGCGCCGGCGATCTGACGCTGACGGTGCGCGGGGAGCCGGAAGGCCGCCCCGCACTCGGCACGCCGATGCGCGTGCAGGTGGACACGAGCCGGCTGCACTTGTTCGACGCGGTCACGGGAAAAAGCCTGGTGAAGAGTGAATGGTGAAGGGTGAATGGTGACGGCGTCGAACGTCGTCACCATTCACCATTCACCTTTCACTTCTCACTCGTAGTTGGTCGAGCTGTGCCCCGAGCTCCGCCGGATCGCTCGTCGGGGTGTCGCACGAATACGACCGGCAGAGATACGCCGTCGGCTCCGGTCTCTCGCGGTCCTCCAGCAGGGCGATTCCTGCCGCCGCTGGCCCAGTACCGCCGGCCAGCACCAGCGAGGGCAGGTACCGATTCGCCACCTCGCGCGCCAGCGACCCGAAGGCCTCCGCCGCCGGCGAGCCGGCGATCGCCACCTCCACCGCACCGCGCACCGCGAGATCGACCGCGCCGAGCGCATGGCCGAAGGCAGTCGGGTACCGCTTCATCGGCTCGGCGACCGTCTCGAGAAGATACGTCGCCCGCCTCGTGTACTCGCCGTCGCCGAAGTAATCGCCCAGCACGAGCAGCAGCTCGGCCGTCAGGGAGGTGCCACTCGGGATCGCGTTGTCGGTCGTCTCACGCGGACGGGCGACCAGCCGCTCGCCGTCGCTCGCCGTGTCGAAGAACGCCTGCACCTGCTCGTCCCAGTAGCGCGTCATGATGGCGTCGGCGAGGGTGCGCGCCCGATCGAGCCAGACCCGGTCGAAGGTGAGCTGATAGAGGGCCACGGCGCCGAGGGCGACGGCAGCGTAGTCCTCGAGGAAGCCTGGAATCTTCGCCACTCCATTCTTGAACGAGCGGAAGACGCGCGTGCCCGCCTCGCCCACCATCTCGCGGAACAGAAACTCCCCGTTGCGCAGGGCGAGCACTCGCAGCTCCTCGTCGCCGAAGGCCCGTGCCGCCTCGGCAAGCCCTCGGAGCATGAGGCCGTTCCAGCCGGCGAGCACCTTCTCGTCGCGAGCCGGACGCATCCGCCGCTCGCGCGCACCGTACAGGATGCGCGATGCCCGTTCGACCGCGGTGCGGAGCTCCGGCTCGGTCACCCCCTGGGCCTGGGCGACCGCGGCCGGATCCTGCGGCACGAACAGGATGTTGCGTCCCTCGAAGTTCCCTTCCGTCGTCACGCCCCAGTACTCCTTCACCAGCGTCGCTTCCTCGCCGAGCAACGCGTCGAGCTCACGCGAATCCCAGACGTAGTACCGTCCCTCGTGCCCTTCGCTGTCGGCATCGAGCGACGAGTAGAATCCCCCCTCCGGCGACGTCATCTCCCGCGCGATCCAGCCGATGGTCTCTTCCGTCGCGCGCCGTGCCTCGACGTCCCGCGTCGCCTGCCAAAGGTTGGCGCCGAGCCGCACGAGGAGCGCGTTGTCGTACAGCATCTTCTCGAAGTGCGGCACGAGCCAGTAGGCATCCACGCTGTACCGGGCGAAACCGCCGCCGACCTGGTCGTAGATCCCGCCGCGCACCATCCGGCGGAAGGTGTGGCTCACCATTTCCAATGCCGTCGGGTCGCCCGTGCGCGCCCACTGTCGCAGCAGGAAGTCGAGCGTCATCGTGGGCGGAAACTTCGGTGCGCCGTCGAAGCCGCCGAACCGCGGCTCGTAGCGCTTCGCCAGCGCCGCGGTCGCGCGCACGAGCAGGTTCTCGTCGAGCGTGCCGGTGGCCGTCGTGCGATCGGTGCTCGCCGAGTAGAGCTCGCGCATCGACGACGTGGTGTGCACCACGCTGTCCTGCTTGTTCGCCCATGCATCGGCCACCCCGTGCAGCACGCGCTGAAAGCCCGGCATGCCGTGGCGGTCCTCGGGAGGGAAGTAGGTGCCGGCGTAGAAGGGCTCGCACTCCGGCGTCAGGAACACCGTCATCGGCCAGCCGCCATGACCGGTCATCGCCTGGGTCGCCTTCATGTAGATGGCGTCGAGGTCCGGCCGCTCCTCGCGGTCCACCTTGATGGCGACGAAGTGCTCGTTGATCAACGCGGCCGTCTCTTCGTCCTCGAACGACTCCCGCTCCATCACGTGGCACCAGTGGCACGCCGCGTAGCCGATGCTGAGGAGGATGGGCCGGCGCTCGCGGCGCGCGAGCGTCAGCGCCGGCTCGCCCCAGGGCCACCAGTCCACCGGGTTGTCGGCGTGCTGCAGCAGGTACGGGCTGGTCTCGTCGGCGAGATGATTGGCCACGGAAGCAGTGAAGTCTGGTGGGGCCGCTGAAGTGCGCCTGTGGTGGCGGGCGGCTATGTTGTCCGCGACATCGGTCTGCGCGAACTTCATTCCACAGTAAGAGTAGCTTCCGTGCCTCGCGACGCCGCCCCCCCCTCCCGCTTCAGCCTCGCCAAGCGGTACCACCGCGGCGTGGTCGTGCTGCGTCCGTACTGGGCGCTGCTCGCGGTCGTGATCCTCGTGCTCGCCAGCGCGCCGTTCGCCATCGCCCCCGTGCGAGACGCCGTCACGCTCGTGCCGATCGCCGAGGCCACGCTGCGGCGCCCGCTCTCGTACGTCCTGCTCGCACCGTTGTCCGACGTGCTCGACCTCCTCACCCTGCTCAGCCTGCGCCAGCACGTCGCGCTGCTGCTCACGCTGCTGCTCGGCTATGCGGCGTGGTGGGGGTGGCGGGGCCGTGTGATTCCCGTCACCGTCGCGCCGCGCCGACGCGGGGTGCGCCTCGCAGCGCGCCTCGGACTCGCGGCGCTCGCTCTCCTCGCCGTGTACGGGGCAGCCGTGCTCCTGCCGCGCCCGATGGCCGCGCTCGAGGTCGCCCCGGACGTGCTCACCGTCGACTTCCACGCGCACACGAAGTATTCGCACGACGGCCGTCCAGACTGGGGTCCGGAGGACGTCCGCGCCTGGCACCGTGATGCCGGATTCGCCGCGGCGTTCATCACCGACCATCGCACGTTCGAGGGCGCGCGCGACGCCTGGGCGAACAATCCGGGGCTGGCGGGCGAGGGCGTCTCGCTCCTGCCGGCGATCGAGGTCGTCTGGAAGGGCGAGCACGTGAACGTGCTCGACGCCGATCGCACGTATCGTGGAATCCTCACCGAGACGTTGCGCGACATCGACGATGCGGCGCTCGCGCTCGCGAGCGCTGTCCCCGGGAACGAGCCGCTGCTCGTCCAGACCCTTCCGGGCGACCTCTCGAAGATGATCCCTGCCGACGGTCCCGGCACCGCCGGCGTGCGGGCGATCGAGCTCGTCGACGGCGCGCCGAAGGGGCTCGGCCAGACGCGGCGCGAGCGCGCGCGGATCATCCATCTCGCCGACAGCCTCGGCCTCGCGCACGTCGCCGGCAGCGATCATCACGGCTGGGGGCACACCGCCGCCGGATGGACGCTGTTGTACCTCCCGAACTGGCGGTCGGCGACTCCCGATGAGCTCACCGACGCTATCGTGACGATCCTCCGGCGCGGCGCGCTTCACTCGACGAAGGTCGTCGAGCGCTACGTCCCGTACACCGAGTCGGGAGTGGCGCTTCCCTTCACCGCACCCCTCGTCCTCTGGGGGATGCTGCGCACCCTCTCGCGCGACGAGCGCATGGTCTGGATCGTGTGGGCGCTGCTGATATTCCTCGTCGCGCGGTACGGCTTCTCCCGCCGCGCCGCGACGGACCCTGCTCGCTGAGCGTCGGATGGACGGTCTAGTCGGCGAGCCGGCCCGACCCTCCGATCCGCGCGCCTGGCGCACGGCACTCGCCGTGACCGGGCTCGCGGCGCTGGTCCGCCTCGTCTTCGCGGCGCGAATCCCCCTCGTCCCCGACGAGACCTACTACTGGGACTGGTCGCGCCACCTCGCCGGCGGCTACTTCGATCACCCGCCGATGATCGCGCTGCTCATTCGCGCCGGCACGGCGATCGGTGGGCCGTCGCCCCTCGCCGTGCGCTTCTTTCCCGTCGTCGCTGGCGCCGTCGCGTCCTTCGCTGCCGTGGCGATCGCCTGGCGGCTCGCCGGCGATCGTGCGGCGCGCCTCGCGGCGATCATCTTCGCGGTCATGCCGCTCGCCGCGACCGGACTCGTGCTCGCTACCCCCGACGCACCACTGCTCGCCACGCACGCCGTCGCGCTGTACTTCGTCGTACGTGCGCTGCAGGCGGCGATCGGGTCGCGAGAGTCGTTCGTCTGGTGGTGTGCCGCCGGCATCGCGCTCGGTCTCGCGTTCGCCTCCAAGTACACCTCGATCATTCGTCCAGTCGGCGTGCTCTTCGCCGTGCTCGCGCGCGCCTCGCTGCGCGCGCGTCTGCGCGAGCCGGGACCCTACGTCGCCTGCGTGCTCGCGACGCTCGTCTTCCTTCCCGTGCTGCACTGGAACGCCACACACGACTGGATCTCCTTTCGCTTCCAGCTTCAGCATGGCCTCGGCACTCCGAAGGGCTCGGCGCTGAAGCGCGAGCTCGACCTCTTCGGCGGGCAGTTGGGGCTCGTCTCACCCATCCTGTTCGTGCTGGCGGCGGCCGCCGTCTGGCGCGATGCCTTTCGTCCACGAAGCGACGCGCGCTTCGCCCTCGCCGTGATCGCGCTCGCCAGCTGGGTCTTCTTCGTCTACAGCGCTCTCCGCCGCTCGGTCGAGGCCAACTGGCCCGCGCCGTCGTACCTCCCCGCCGTCGCCCTCCTCGCCTCCGTCGCGCCGTCGCGCCTCCGCGACCGCTGGCTGCGGATCGGAATCGGCCTCGCGACGGTGATGGTGGCGGTGATCTATCTGCAGGCGCTCACCCCCGTCCTTCCTCTACCGGCGCGGCGCGACCCCATCGCCCGCGGCGCCGGCTGGGACCTCGTCGCGGTACGCATGGAGGAGGCAGCACGCCTCGCGCCGGCTGGAATCAGCTCCGGTAGCACCTGGTACGGTGCCGATCGCTATCAGGACGTCAGTGAGCTTGCCTTTCACCTGCCCGGTCATCCACCGACATTCTGCATCTGCCTGACGGGGCGGCGGAACCAGTACGATCTCTGGCCCGACTTCGCCGCCGTTGCGCGACCCGGCGACGACTTCGTCCTCGCCCTCGACGAGCGCGCGGGCGATGCGATCCACGAGACCGCCGCCCTGCTCGCGCCCTACTTCACCAGCGTTTCGCGCCGCGCTGCCGCGCCGCTGATGCGCGCGGGCGATACGGTGAGCGTCCGACGGGTCTACCTGCTGTCCGGCTACCGCGGTGGCTGGCCGTCCCGCACGGAGCGCTGAGAAGGGGGTGACGACTTCTCGCCGTAGGCGGCGCGCACCGCCCCCAGCAGCTCGACGAGCGCGGTCTGCTCCTTTGCGCTCAGCGCGGCGACAGCGATGTCGTTGACCGCGTCCACCGGCTGATCGAGTCCGGCGAGCAACGTCAGCCCAGCCGGCGTGATCTGGCAGAGCACCTGACGCCGGTCCGGCGTCGACCGTTCGCGCACGACGTAGCCGGCGCTCTCGAGCTTGTCGAGCAACCGCGTGATCCCCGCCGCCTCCTCGATCATGCGGTCGCGGATGGCGAGTGTCGGCAGTCCCGCCGTCCCAGCGCCCCGCAGGATGCGCAGCACGTTGTACTGCTGGAGCGTCACTCCGCCCTGCTCGACGACGAGGGTGATCTGTCGTTGCAGCAGCGCGGCGGTGCGCAGAACACTGATCACGGCCTCGTGGGCCGCGGAGTGAAAGGGGCGTGTCTGCTTGAGCTCCTCGCTGAGCGCGCTCGTCCGGGTGGGCATTTTTATGAACGGCGGTCTGGAGGCTGAACGGCGGTCGACGTACCGAAAAACGGTCGACATACCGAAGAGCGGTCAACTTATCGAACCGCGAGCTTGCCGTTCGGCAGGTTGACCGCTGATGAGTATGTGGACCGTAGCCGAGATTGTCGACTACCGTTCAATATCCCGACCGCAGTTCGGTAAGTCGACCGCTCTTCGGTACGTTGACCGCCCTTCGGTAAGTTGACCGCTGTTCCGTAAGTCGACGGCAGTATTATCAGTCGACGGCAGTTCAGCAGTCAGAAGGAGAACCTCAGCCCCGCGCTGAACGCGAAGTTGTTGGTCGTGTTCGTCCCGATGTCGAGGTACGTCGCCTGCTGCGCGTCGAACTTGCCGATGTAATCCTTGGCCATGACGCGCACCCCGACGCCGCGTCCGACCGCCACGTCGGCTCCCGCGCCGACGTTGGCCGCGAAGTTCGTCGCCGTCGTCGAGATGAACGACTCGGTGATGTCGTAGCGCATCGCGCCGGCGCCCGCCTCGAGGAAGGGCGTCAGCGCCGTTCCGACCATCGTCGTCAGCGGCATCGACAGCTGCAGTCCCGCGTCGTACATCACCATCCGGCTGTGGGCGATCGAGACCCCGCCGAGGAGGGGAACCCCCGCCTGGATGTCGCTGCTCGCCGTGGCCAGATTCCCCACGATGGCGACGTTCGGCGCGATCTTCATCCCCAGCTCGGCCCCGACCATCGTCGCCGGCGCGTTGGATACCGAGGTGCCGAGCGGACCGGAGAGATAGTCGCCGAAGACCATGTACCCCACGTACGGCGTCGCCTGAAACGCGAACGCGCTGGCGGGGACCGCCGCCTGACGCGACTGGGCCAGAAGGACGAACGGAGTAGCGATCGTGACGAGGCCCGTGAGCACCAGCGGGCGGACGAGCGACGGGATGCGCATGAAGAGCTCCTGAAGAGGCGCCACCGGATCCATCGTGGCTGCCCCTCCAATGGCATTCCCGGTGCCCGTGGCAATCGACCCGCGACTGGCATCGTAAGCCATTGCCGCACATGGTGTTGATGGTACGCGCCAGGTTCGGAATGGCGGTGCATTGTCCTCTCCGGAGGACGTGCATCGCATCCGGATTGGGGACGTCTGCCGCCGCGACTCGACTCGTTCGCACCGGTCGCCGGCGCGCCCCCGGGCGTTATACTGAAAACCGCTCACGTCATCGTCACCCGCCGCCTTCCCGATGCCCGTTCCGGCCGATCTCGACGCGTACCTCGCGACTCACGATTCGCGCATCCGGCGCGAGCTGTTCGACTTCCTGCGTATTCCGAGCGTGAGCGCCCGCTCGGAGCACGACGCCGACACGGCGCGCGCCGCCGAGTGGACCGCCGTAGCGCTGCGCGACGCCGGGCTCGAGGCCACCGTCCATCCGACCGCCGGACATCCGGTCGTCGTCGGCGAGTGGCGTGGCGCTGGAGCCGGCGCTCCCACCGTGCTCGTCTACGGCCACTACGACGTGCAGCCGGCCGAGCCTCTCGAGCTGTGGACGTCGCCGCCGTTCGAACCGACCGTCCGCCACGGCCGGCTCTACGCCCGCGGCTCGGTGGACGACAAGGGTCAGCTCTTCCTCCACGTGAAGGCGCTCGAGGCGCACCTCCGCGCGCGAGGGCGGCTTCCGCTCAACGTCATCGTCCTCGCCGAAGGGGAGGAGGAGGTCGGGAGCGAGCACCTCGCGTCGTTCATCGAGGCGCACGCCGACCGTCTGCGCTGCGACGCGGTCGTCATCTCCGACTCGGCGATGTTCGCGCCCGGCCTGCCGAGCATCCTTTCGTCGCTTCGCGGCCTGGCGTACTTCGAGATCAACGTTCAGGGGCCGGCGCAGGACCTCCACTCCGGCAGCTACGGCGGCGCCGTCGTGAATCCGGCGATGGCGCTCGCGCGCATCCTCGCCACCTTCCACCAGGCCGACGGGCACATCGCCATCCCCGGCTTCTACGACGCGGTCCGCGCCTGGGACCCCCGGGCGCTCCGACGGATGACGGAGCTGCCCTTCGACGCCGAGCACTTTCGCGCCGAGACCGGCGCGCCGGCACTTGGCGGCGAACAGGGCTACACCGTGCTCGAGCAGCTCTGGACGCGCCCCACCTGCGAGGTGAACGGGCTCCTGAGCGGATACACCGGCGAGGGGGCCAAGACGGTGCTGCCGTCGAAGGCCATGGCGAAGGTCAGCTGCCGCCTCGTCCCCGATCAGGACCCCAC
>JBIOHU010000053.1:0-12860 GCA_044449225.1 Gemmatimonadales bacterium
ATGTAATAGAACATGAGGAAGAGGCCGGTGATCGTCAGCAGGATGAAGAGGAAGAACGAGAGGCCGCCGAGGCACAGCGTGTAGGACACGCGTATCGCGGACTTCTTGACCCGCACCGGGTGGATGTGGAGGAAGAAGTTGGTCAGCGCGGTGCGGGCGGCGACCTTGTCGTTGGTCGGCAGACCATGACGGAAGACCGACCCCCAGAGCTGCGCGACGAACGCGCGGACGGGGTTGGCCTGGCCCGGCGTTGCGCTCATCTACCGAGAGCCCTCATCTGCGATGCCCGCCTCCTCATTCGTCAGACCCCGAGGGTCTTACCGTTGCTCTTCTTGGTGTCGACCAGCAGCCGCCATTCTGGCCCAACGTTGTTCCCAGGACCACGTGTCGCAACCAGGGCCGACCGGTCGACCGCGAAGAACCCATCCGGGGTGACCTCGATGTTGACCCAGTCCATCGGCCGGGGCGCCGGGCCGTAGAAGTTCGTGGAATCGATGAAGTATCGACTGCCATGGCATGGACATGCCCAGCCGTCGGGGAGACGCTGGTCGGCGGCGCGCACGCCTCGAGCCTCGGCAACAGAGGCGTTGACGCCTGAGCCGGTCGTCACGTCGGTCACGTAGTTGGGAGTGCATCCCAGGTGTGTGCACACGAGGTAGACGGCGTAGATGCCGGCGTCGTCGAGGACGACGGTCACCCGCTTGGCGGTTTCCGACTTGACGTTGACCGGGATGACGGCCTTGCCGCCGACAACACCGCCCGTCAGCTCGGCAAACGTGAACGACGTCTTGAACAGCGCGGGCGCGTTGTCCGACGCCACCGGGAACATGAAGCGCAGGACTTCGATACCGCCGAAGAGCGACGCGCCCGCCGCCGCGAGACCGCCCATGAGCATCAGGAACTGCCGTCGCGTCGCTTCGGCGCGGGCACGCATCCTCCCCCGCGTCGATTCGTACGGATTCAGCGCCATGCAGTCCTCACGAGGGGGGTTGTTGCTGGCGACAGTGTACGGACTCGAACGGCGCGCGCCGCTCCGCCCCCGGCCGTCTCGAAACTCACGCGCCGAATGCTCATCCGACTACAGGAGTGGATTGCTCGCCGGGGGGGTGAGGATGTTGGCGAACACAATCGCCGAGATCATGATCACGACGAAGAACACAATGATGGCGAAGCATCCGAAGTCAGTGCGGAGAGCGACGATGAGGCGTTCCATATCTCTTCTGTCTGGAGCGTCGGACCGGCGAAAGGATACGTCACGGCGCGGCGTTGACGCGCTTCCGGGCCGAGGCCCCCGGGGCAGCTGCCGCGGAGTAGCCTTTTGCAGCAGTGAGCGGATGGCGAGAGGTCGAGATCTACGGCACCTTCATCCGGTTGACGGGCGAGCTCGAGGTCATCGGCGCGGAACGCCTCAGCGACAGCATCAACCGGTTCGGTGCGTTCCTGCACGTGCGCAACTCGCGGGCCGAACCACTGTCCACGAACTACCCGGTGCTCAGCCGGCTCGAGCCCCGGGTGACCATCGCCAAGTCGGGCGTGATCCTCGTCTGCCCGCTCGAGGAGGTGCCCGACGGCAACTCCGCGATGTGGCGTGAGACGGTCTCCTACGCCGCGTCGATCAACACGTCCGCCATCTCGCTGGTGGGTGATGTCCACCTCTCGCCGGGCAACGACCTCCAGGACCACCTCGAGCGCCACCCGGGGGACTTCCTCCCCGTGACCAACCTCTCGGCGCTGTGGATCACGGCAACCACCAACGAGACCCACGCCGTCCAGCGCGCGTTCGCGCTCCTGAACCCCGCCTCGATCGTGTCGTTCTCGCTGCGGTAGGCAGGCCGACGCCGGGATCGACGTGCCCCGATGGATCCAGCGGCCCCGGTCAGACCGCTGCCAGCGCTTCCTCGCGGAGAGCCCGGTTCTGGCGGGACGCCTGCATGAACCCCACCGCCATGCAGATGACGGCGATGACGGCGAAGCCCAGGCTGATGAACTCGTTGATGGCTCGCTGCCCGATGCCGAGCGTACCCAGGCCGGTCCCACCGAGGAACGTCTTCTCCGCAGGAGCACCCCAGACGGTCCCGACGAACGCCGCGAGCATCCAGAGGATCGCGTAGAAGTGCCAGATGGCGGCCGTACGCGTCTTCCCGTGGCGGGGCTTCGCGGTGAAGTAGAAGCCGACCAGCGCGATCACGAGGAGCACCACATAGAAGTTGAAGAGAACGAAGACGATGAAGAACGAGATGATCTGCGCGGTCGTCAGTCCAGTGAACCCGCTGATCGAGAACGGGAACGGATTGTTGACCGCAACCAGGCTCGCGAGCATCTCGACGGCGAAGCGTACAACAGCCGATCGGTGACGTAACCCCCGGACCTCGCTTAAGCTTCTGTCCAGATGGCGATCCTTCGCGCCCCCGCGTCTGCACCGTCCGGCGCCGTCCCGGGCGCCACCAGAACCGCCGCGATCCTGGGCATCGCTTCGTACGTGCCCGACGAAATCATCACCAATGCCGACCTCGAGGCGATGGTGGACACCTCCGACGCCTGGATCCTGGAGCGGACCGGCATCCGGGAGCGCCGCAAGGTCTCGTCGGGCATGACCACGTCGATGATGGCCGCCGAGGCCGGGCGCCGCGCCATGGCGGCCGCCGGGGTCGACAGCGTGGACGCCCTCATCGTCGCGACCGTCTCCCCGGACACCCCGCTCCCCTCCACCGCGTGCCTCGTGCAGCGCCGCATGCGCCTCGGGGGCATTCCGGCGTTCGACATCGCCGCCGCCTGTGCGGGATTCGTCTACGGGGTCACGATCGCGCGCGGCCTCATCGTGTCGTCGCGCATGAACCGCGTGCTCGTCATTGCCGGCGACGCGCTCACCTCGCTCATCGATTACAAGGACCGATCCACCTGCGTCCTCTTCGGCGACGGCGCCGGAGCGGCGGTCATCGGTCTTTCGGACGACGGCGGTATCGAGAGCGCGCAGTGGGGCGCGGACGGCAGCGGGGCCGACCTCATCTACTACGGTCCGAAAGCCGGCGACGAGGACAGTGAGAACGGCCTCCGCATGTACGGCAAGGGCACGTTCCGCCTCGGGGTCGAGCGGATGGCTGAGGCGGCCCGCGAGGTCTGTGCCGAAGCCGGCTGGGCACTCGAGGACGTCGACCTGCTCGTCCCCCACCAGGCCAACCTGCGCATCATCGAGGCCGTCGCCAAGCGGCTCAGCATGCCGCTCGACCGCGTCGTGATCAACATCGACCGCTACGGCAACACGAGCGGCGCATCGATCCCCATCGCGCTCTCGGAGGCTGTCGCCACCGGCAGGGTGCGCCAGGGGGACCGCATCGTCTGCATCGCCTTCGGATCTGGGGTCGTCTGGGGCGGGATCGCTCTTCGATGGATCGCGCCGACGCAGTGACGTCGCGGCGGCAGGCGCCGCATCGCAGGCTGCAGGCGCCCGGACCGGAGCTCCGCCCAACGGCGCCGACCGCGGGGACGATCGCGTGCCCGCAATGCCAGCGACGCTTCGTCGCCGAGCGATACGCCGCCGACCTCAACGTCTGCTCCGAGTGCGGCCATCACGGAGTCGTCGGCGCCGCGCAGCGCATTGAGCAACTCGCTGACCCCGGGACGGCCGAGACCCTGGCGCTTGACGTCGGCGATCGCGACCCGCTCGGGTTCGACGACGGTGTCCCGTACCCGCAGCGCGTCGCGCGAGCTCGCGAAAAGACGGGGCTGCATGAGGCATTTCAAGTCGCGAGAGCATCCATCGAGCACAATCCCGTCGTCCTCGCGTGCATGGACTTCGCCTTCCTCGGCGGATCGCTCGGCAGCGGCGCAGGCGAGATCTTCGCGCGCGGATGCGAGCTGGCCGTTGCCGAGGACCGTGCATTGGTCGCGGTGTGCACGTCCGGCGGCGCGCGAATGCAGGAGGGCATCGCGTCGCTTGCTCAGATGGCTCGCTGCTCGGCCGCGGTGGCCGAGGTGATCGCCGCGCGGCTTCCGTACCTCAGCATCCTCGGCGATCCCTGCTTCGGCGGTGTGACCGCGTCATTCGCCGTGCAGTCCGACGTGATCATGGCGGAGCCCGGCGCTCGCATCGGATTCGCGGGTGGGCGAGTGATCGAGCAAGCCACGCACGACAGGTTGCCGGAGGGCTTTCAGACAGCGGAGTTCCTGCTCGCGCACGGCATGGTCGATATGGTTGTCGCGCGCGGGCACCTGCGCGCCACCGCCGGCACGCTGCTCCGCATCTACACAGGTCGCGCATGACGACAACCATCGAGACCACCGAGCGAGAGCGGATCGCATTCGCCGCAGTCGAGCTGGCTCGTCATCCCGAGCGGCCACGCGCGCTCCAGGTCATCGCCTCGATCACACCGGACTGGACCGAGCTGCGCGGTGACCGGCTCTTCGGTGACGACCGCGCCGTGGTCGGCGGGCCCGCCCACCTCGGCGGTCGCTCCGTGATGTTGATCGGCCAGGAGAAGGGCACTGACCCGATGACCCGCGCGCTCCACAACTTCGGCATGCCGCACCCGGAGGGATATCGCAAAGCGATGCGCCTGATGCGCCAGGCCGAGAAGTTCTCGATGCCGGTCGTGTGTCTCGTCGATACGCCGGCCGCGCATGCGGGCATCGGCGCCGAGGAACGCGGCCAGGCATGGGCAATCGCGGAAGCCCTCCTCTGCATGCTCCGCCTGCGCACCCCGACGGTGAGCATCGTGCTCAGCGAGGGCGGATCCGGCGGTGCGCTCGCCCTGGCGCTCGCCGACCGAGTGCTCGCGCTCGAGAATGCGGTGTACACCGTTGCACCGCCGGAGACGTGCGCGGCGATCCTGTATCGCGATGCGGGGCAACGCGCCCGGGCGGCCGCGGCGCTATGCCCCGGGGTTGAAACCGCGCATCGCGTCGGCCTGGTAGACGAGATCATCCCCGAGCCAGCACCGGGCGCTCACGCACATGCGCCACTCGTGATAGCCGCCATACGCGGCGCCGTCCTCCGTCATCTCGATGCGTTGAGCACCATCCCCGTCGACGAGCTCGTCGCCGAACGCCTGCGTCGCTACAGAGCTGCCGGCGGATGATTCGCCCACGAGGTGAGCAGTGCGGTCTCGCGCTCCGGCGCAAGGCCGACACGCACGCGATTGCCGGTGACGACCTGCGCCCAGTCGGGGTTGTCGCGCAACCACGACCACGTATCGAACACCGTGTCCCGTACCGGCCGGCAGGTGAGTCCCGAGCGCTGTGCGAGCGATGAATCAGTCATGTAGAAGCCGGTCCACTCCCCGACGTCTGGAACCCAGATGGGCACCTCGGTCCACGGCTCGACGTGGTCACCGAGGAGGAACTCCGCGTCGACCCAGGTGAACGTCGCGTTGGACCCCGTCGCTTCCCTGCAGAGGGCGAGCAACCCCGCCATCGTCGTGAATCCGGGAACGCTGAGCACGTTGACGCCACCGTTCAACGTCGTGTTGATCGCGAACTCGGCGAGGTCGCGTGCGTCGATGTACTGCAGGCCGTTGTCCGCGGGTCCGGGAGCGAGCACGGTGCCGCCGGCGTTGATGCGGCGGAGCCACCACGGCAGGCGGCCGATGTTCTCGCGTGGCCCAAGGATGAGACCGGGGCGCGCGAAGACACAGCGGTCCGAACCGAACACGCTCTCGATCGCGAGCTCCGCACCACGCTTGTCCGCAGCGTAGTCCGTCGTATCAGCGTCGGGGCTCGCATCGACAACCGGCGCCGTCTCGTTGATCGGGCCGTCGTGCACGTCCTGGTACACGGAGATCGTTGAGATGTAGACGTATCGCGCCGTGGTCGCCTCGAGCTTTCGCGCCGACTCGAGCACAACGCGCGGTGCGCGCGACCACGCGTCGACGACGAGGTCCCAGTGCTCGGCAGCGACCGCGTCAAGCTCGGAAGGTTGCGTCCGGTCGCCGTGCACCACGCGCACGCCGTCGGGAGCCGAGCCGGTCCGGCCGCGATGGAAGATGGTGACGTCGTCACCGTGCGCGAGTGCTGCGCTGACGACGGCGGGGCCAACGAAATCCGTGCCGCCGAGAACGAGGACCTTACGGCTCATACACGACATGTTGCGCCACCGTCTTCTCCGGACGGCGCAGGAAGAGCGCAGGGATCACACCGAGAAGCGTGAGGATCGTGATGAACGCGAAGGTGCGATCAAACGATGTGCTCAGCGCGTCGGCGGCGTACGTCTGGCTGAAATCCGCAACGGCTGGTGCGACCTTCACCGTGGTCGACGGTCGCCCGCCGTTCTGGATCAGCGACGCATACCGCCCCTTCAGATCCGCGCAGAACTCCGTGGCGGTGACCTGGTGTCCGGACGTTGATGCCGCACTGAGCACCGCCGGCGACGGGGCGCACGACGCCTCGCCGATTGCCGTGGTGAACTGTGCGGCGAGAACCGTGACCAGCACCGCGATGCCGATCGACGAGCCGATGCGCTGCAGGCTGTTGGAGATGCTCGACGCGCTGGCGCTCAGGTGGCGCGGTACGCGCGCCATCGCCGCCGCCATCGACGGCATCATCGAGAAGCCCATCGCGAACCCGCGCAGCAGCAGCGCGCTGACGACGAGCCAGTTGGACGATGTCGGGTGGATCTGCGCGAGCAGCAACCCACCGCCGGCGAGCATGACCATGCCGACGGCCACGACCGGACGGGGGCCGATCCGATCGGTGAGGTAGCCGCCGAGTGGCATCGCGACCGCGGCTGTGATCGCCTGCGGCAGCAACAGCAATCCGGTCTCCAGCGGGCTGTAGCCGTGCACCTCCTGGAGGTAGAGCGGGAGCAGCAGCATGCCGCCGAACAGCGCCGTGACGATGATGAAGCTGAGGCCCATCGACCACGAGAACGTCGGATCACGGAAGAGGCGAAGCTGGAGCAGCGGCTCGGGGCTGCCACGTCCGCCGATGACGAGGTCGACCAGCGCAAGCGCCGCGCCGCCGAGCATCACGAGAGTGTCCACGGCGGTCCATCCGTCGACCATCCCGTTGCGGACGCCGACAACGAGGAGCAGCACGGCGAGTGGCGCCATCATGAGCGCCGCAATGCGCCGCCGATTCAGCTGCGACAGGACGAACGCCGCGATGAACACGGCGGCGCCGGCAAGCATGCTGACGACGAGCAGCGATCCCCAGCCGAGAGAGGTGCTCTGGTCCACGGCATACATCACCGCGACGGCTGCAGGGGGCGCCGTCAGCAGTCCGAACGTATCCAGACGCAGCTTGTGCGACCTGTCCGTTTCCGTGAGGAACCGCCACGCCGACACGAACGCGATGATGCCGATCGGGACGTTGACGTAGAAGATGAGACGCCAGGAGAAGTCCTGCACGAACCAACCGCCGAGCACCGGCCCGACTGCGGGCGCGAGCAGCATCGGGATGCCGAAGATCCCCATGACACGGCCCATGTTCTGCGGTCCGACCGCACGCATGATGATCGTCATGCCGATCGGCATCAGCATGCCGCCACCGAGTCCCTGCAGCACGCGGAACACCACGAGCTCCGGGAGGTTCTGCGCGATGCCGCAGGCCATCGAGGCCAGCGTGAAGAGTGCGATCGTGACGAGGTACAGGCGCTTGGTGCCGAACCGGTCGGACGCCCATCCGGCCATCGGGATGACCGCTCCCTGCGCGAGCATGTAGCCCGTCACCACCCATGCGATGTCTGCGTACGAGCCCGCCTTGAGGTCCGTCTGCAGCGTCGGAATGGCGATGTTGACGATTGTCGCGTCGAGGATCGTCATGATCGTGCCGAGGAGCACGACGGCGAGCGCGATCCATTTGTAGTCGAATCGACCAGCTTTGGTGTCGCCGAGGGTCACGCCGTCCGGGGGAGGCGTGACGACGGCGACGTCGGAGCGATCGAGAACGTCAGTCACGCGCAGCCTCCCGCGGATGTCCGGGCTCCGGCCAGTCGACGACCTTGCTCATGAGTCCCACCAGCATCTCGAGATCCGCGTCGCTCAGCGGAGCGAGCGCGTCGAGCGCCACGGTCTTGCGAGCATCATCGAATTTCTCGAGCATCTGCTCGCCCAGCGCGGTGGGGACGATATGAATGATGCGGCGATCGCTGGGATCGTTGCAGCGCTCCGCAAAACCGAGCCGGATCATGCGATCGACCAGCGCGCTCGCCGAGCTGAGCGCGCACTGCTGCATGCGCGCTATCTCGTTCATGGTCGCGCCCGACGACGTCCGCATCGCCGAGCGCAGTTGCTCGAGCGCGCCGACCTGATGCCAAGTCACCGCCCCGAATTCGCCTCGCAACTCGTCCGGAACGCTGGCCATGAGGCGGCGTTTGAGGCCGCCGATATAGCCGAACAGCGAGTCGGCGAGCTCGCCGCGACGCGCCTCTCGCGATTGACCCGCCGTCGTCGTGACACGCGCAGCAGTCGTTGCTTGCTTCAAATGGCACCTCGAGTGGTCAATCGCTCGACCGCTCGAGTATTCGATTGACGAATGGTTCTAGAGTAGAACTATTCGTGACTAGGTGTCAAGTCGCGTGGAGTCCTTGACTCGGCCTCGAATGCGCGATCGCCCGGTGAGATGGAGCGATTGCCTGGCGGTCGCAAGTTCCGCTCCGGCCGTGGCGATCAGCCCTTCGACATCCTGCGAATCCGCCGGGTAGACCGCGACGCCGCACGACGCTGTGACCCCTGACCTGCCGGCGACGTGATCGCTCGCCGTCTCGGCGGCGAATCGCTGCTGAATACGGCCGGCGATCAGGCGTGCCTGGTCGCGGTCGGCGCCCGGAAGGACGCAGATGAACTCGTCCGCGCCGGACCGCGCCGCGCTGTCCTCGCGCCGCAGGATGGATCGAAGGACGCCGGCGAGGGTCTCCAGGACGCGGTTGCCGGAGTCGTGGCCCCAGCGATCGTTGATCAGCTTGAAGTCGTCGACGTCGGCGATGATCACCGCGAGCGTCGCCTCACCTCGCGAGGCGCGAGCCAGTTCCCTGTCGATGACGTGGAGCACATGACTGCGGGTTGGGAGCCCGGTGACCGAATCGAGGAGCGCGCGGCCCATCTCCTCCTCGTAGCGACGCGCCCGTTCCAGCGCTTTCGCAGCCTCGTCGGCGAGTGCCGTCATCAACGAAAGGTCGGCCTCGCTCCAGACGTTCTCGTGACGCTCAGATGTCAGGAGGATCACCCCGATCCCGCTCCCGTCGACCCGCAACGGCGCGCCGATCGCTGACCTGATGAAGCCGAGCTTCGAGCGCCGGAGCCGGACGCGATTTGCCTCGCGAAGGCTCGCCTGGGCCATCGACGCCGAGAGCGTGGTCGGCCAGAGCAGCGGCTGCGCGGCGGCGAACGCTTCGCCGGCCAACCCTTCACCCGGAGCAAGTTCGTACGGCGGACCGCCGGACGCGACCCCATTCGCCGAGAGATAGACGCCCGGGCTCTTCAGCAGACCGTCGGCCGAGTCGTTCATGAGCACGAGCCCGTTCGACGTCTCCGGGAATGTCTCGAGACACGCTTCCAGGACCGCCGACGCGACAGACGGCACGTCGCGAGCCACCCCCAACTTGCGACCCAGGGTCGCGAAGACGTGTCCGCGCCGCGTCTCGGCGTCGATCTGCCGGCGAGTGTGCTCGGCGTTGCCGAGTGCCAGCAGCCTGATGCCGGCGAGGAGGGCGACCGCAACGGCGAGTGACGCCGGCTCGGATCCGGCGGGCGCGCTCGTGAGCCAGAGCACCACGAAGATGACGATCACCGCAGCGCCGGCGGCAAGCGGCAGCTCCGGCGCCTCCTCCGTCTCGATGCCCACCAGGACAGCCGCAAAGGCAGCCGCGGCAATCATCGCGAAGTCGGGCAGCACGCTCGCCGCGACGTGGAGACCGACGGCGGCGATCACCGCGAGCGCCACCGTCGCGACCGCGGTCACGACATGCCGCCGGGGTTCCCAGCGGGAGGGAAGACGGATGAGGACGAGGCCGATGCACAGTGCCAGCGCAACCGTGACGATATCGACGGCTCGAGTCGCGGGCGCCACCGGAAGCGCGAGCACTCGGATCGCGACAGCCGCGCCCACGAGTCCCGCTCCTACTCGTCCGACACGCAACGGCATAGCCAATTCCGAACGGTCTGCCACCTGATCCCCAATCCCTCTGAATACGACGCGCCCGGAACCCCGCCGAACGCGCTGTGTCCGAATTCAATTGTGGCAGAGATCTGCTGAATTGGCATGTGCTACGCTCCACGAACTGACGTTCGCCCGGTCGCGGTCCATGAGAGCAACGCATGACCATTCGTCTTCTCCACCTCTCCGATCTGCACCTCGACCGGGCATTCGCCGCGATGGGCTGCCAGGGCGACCTCGCCCGGCGTCGACGCCAGGGCCTGCGTGAGGCACTCACGGCGGCCGGACACCTCGCCGCTGAGCAGGACTGCACGGCCGTGACGATCGCCGGCGACCTCTACGAGCACGAGCGCGCCGGCGTCGACACCGGCCGGTTCCTCGCCGATACCTTCGCATCCTGGCAACCGATGCGTGTCCTGATCGCGCCCGGCAACCACGACGCGCTCATGCCCGGATCGCTGTACCGCCGCGTCGAGTGGCCGTCCAACGTCACTGTCTTTCGGGCATCGCGCCTCGAGCCGGTGGAGCTCGTCGACGGCGTCACGGTCTGGGGCCTCGCGCATCGCGAGCCGTCCTGGCAGGGTGACCCGCTGGCCGAGTCCCCTGCGTCCGGCGGGTCGGGCGTGCATCTCGCCCTGTTCCATGGCGCGGAGCTGGGCTCGAGGCCGGAGGGCAAGTCCGTGCACGGCCCGTTCCATGCCGAGCGGATCCGCGGGGCTGGATTCGCGGCTGCGTTATGCGGCCACTACCATCGGCGCCGGCTCGACACCAGGACCGGTCTGCTGTACCCGGGGACGCCCGAGCCGCTGAGCTTCGACGAACAGGGCGGCCGCGGGCCTGTCATCGTGGAGGTCGACGGCGGCGGCGACGTCCACTTCAGCGCGCATGACACCAACCGCTGGTCGGTCTTCACCGTGGAGTGCGAATCCGAGGACTGCGGATCGGTCGAATCCGTGATCCAGGCGGTCGCCCTATCCTGCGCCGCGACCGGCCTCACCGACCCTGAACGCACGATGATCCGTGTGGACCTCGTCGGCGCCGTGGACTGCTCGCTGTCGCTGGACGCGTTCACCGTCGAGCTCGCGGTACGGGAGCGCCTCAATCTCGCCGCCGTCAAGGTGCGCGACCTGACGACACCGCTCTTCGACCTCGAGTCGATGCTCATCGAAGAGAGCACGCGTGGTTCGTTCGTTCGCACGGCGACCGCTGCTGCGGAAGCGGACCCGGACGAGGCGGCCCTCCTTGACGACGCGCTGCGGTACGGCCTCATGGCGCTGTCGGGCGCCGAGATCGGGTTGCGATGATCCTCGAGCGCCTCGAGATCACCGGATTCGGGCCCTTGCGCGACCTTTCCGAGGATCTCCATCCGCGGGTCACCGTCATCGCGGGACGAAACGAGTCCGGCAAGTCGACGCTGCTTCGGGCTGTGCGCGCCGCGCTCTACGGGATCGACGCCGGCGGCCAGGGCCGTCCCGTCGAGCGCAGCGACTGGGCGCGTTACGAACCGTGGACGCGGGGCGCCTACGGGCTGGCGCTGACGTACAAGCTCGACGACGGGCGCCGCATCCGCGTGGCCCGCCGCCTCGACACCCGTGAACAGTCCGTCCAGGTGCTCGAGCTCGGCGGGTCGGAGCTCACCGATGAGCTGCGCAGCGGGCGCGCGGTGACACCCGGACGCTTCCATCTGGGTATCGATGAGGCAGTCTTCTGCGCCACCGCGTGGCTGGGCGACGACGGGTTGCGCATCGATGCGCCCGAGGGCGCCCGACAGCGCGCGGGGCAGTTGCAGGAGGCGATTGAACGGCTCGCCGACACACGCCGGGGCGTGACCGCCGCCCAGGCGATGGCCCGCCTCCGCGACGCGATGGAGCGGGTCGGATCCGAACGCCGCGTCACGAGCCCGCTCGGGGTTGCCACCGCCCGGCTCAAGGCGCTCGACCGCATCATCGATGAAGCGCGGGCTCGGCTGGCGGCTGTTGCACTCGACCAGGAGCGCCTCGCCGATCTCGAGGCAGCGCTGGCCCTTGAGACCGAGCGCTGGATCAGTGCCGAGCGAGCACGGCTTGGAGCGCGGCTCGCGGACACCGCGGATCGCCGTGCCCGGCTCACCGACCTGGTCCGTGAGGCAGCGCTGCAGAGGGCGGCGCTCGAGGCGACCGCGTCGTACGCGAGATTCCCGATCGACGCGGAGACGGAGGTCACCACGCTGGGTGGCGAGCTCGCCCAAGCCAGGACCGCCGCGGCCGACGCGGGGTCGCGCTGGGAGGCGGCCGCAGAACGGCTGCGGCCCATAGGCGCACGCCGCGCCGAGATCGCCCGCGGGCTCGCGGCAATTGGGGCGGCGACCGGCGCGTCCGGAGCACCCCCCACCGAGATCGGCGAACGTGCGCAACGGCTACGCGGTGAGCTGTTCGCGGCCGGGAGCACCGCCCATCGGGACACCGGCGACGATGCGCGCGAGGCAGCGCTCCGTCGCGAGATCGCGGCCACCGGGCTCCGTGGTCTGCCCGCACGCGTGATCGACGACCTGCTGCCGCAGCTTGAGGAAGCCGGTCGAGGCGGTATGCGCCTCGGTGTCGCCGCGGTCCTCATCGCGGTGTTGACGGCTGCAACGGCGCTCGTGCTGTCCCGCGGGCACGCCGCGGTTGCCCTGGCGATCGCGGTTGCGATCGGCGCAGCCGCGACGGCAGCGTGCGCCTGGCGATCCTGGACGCGTGCGGGTGCCGCGTCCCAAGCGCGCGCAGCCGCACGACAGCTGGCGCGTGACGCCGGCG
>JBIOHU010000054.1:0-12818 GCA_044449225.1 Gemmatimonadales bacterium
CAACCGGGCGCTGTTGCACGGCAACCGGGCGCTGTTGCACGGCAACCGGGCGCTGTTGCACGGCAACCGGACGTTGTTGCACGGCAACCGGACGTTGTTGCACGCCAACCGGGTCAGACGACGGAACGCCGCGAGGTTGTCCGAGATCGCAGCGAATCGAATGGAGCGTATCGGGATCGAACCGATGACCTCCTGCTTGCAAAGCAGGCGCTCTCCCAACTGAGCTAACGCCCCGAATATTGCAGATCGGGTAAGCTAATGGGCCACGCCACGAGGGAGAAGCCAATGCCGACGACTCACGCGACCGATTCGACGACGCGCACGCTCACCATCCCCTGCGCCTCGTGCGGGCGCTGGAACCGGATCGACGCCAGTCGCGCGGCGCTCGGGCCGAAGTGCGGCGCCTGTGGTACGCCGCTCGCGCTCGATCATCCGATCCATCTGGACGACTCGACCTTCGACCGGGTGATCGGCGGCACCGATCTGCCGGTGCTGGTGGACTTCTACGCCGACTGGTGCGGCCCCTGCAAGATGATAGCGCCCGCGGTGTCCGAGCTGGCACGCCGCTCGGTCGGCTCGGCCCTCGTCGCCAAGCTCGACACCGATGCGTCACCGCGCACGGCGCAGCGGTTCCAGATCCGCGGCATCCCGACGTCGATCGTCTTTCGTGCCGGCAAGGAAGCGAAACGCCAGACGGGGGCGGTGGGACTGGACCAGCTGTCGGAGTTGATCCGCACTACGAAGTGAATGGTGAATCGTGAATCGTGAGACGTGACTGCGTGAGGAAGTACGTCTCACGTCTCACGATTCACGTCTCACGGTTTTATTCGTGGGCCGGCAGCGGCTCCATGGTGTCCGAGTCCACCGGCACCTGGACCTCGTCGCGATACGGCGACGTCATCAGCGTCACGCGCATGCGCGGAAAGGCGTTCATGAACGCGAGGTAGCACCAGCCCCAGATGCCGACGTAGCCGAGGGTCACGCCGAGCTCCCACAGGCCAAGGGGGAGTCCCGTCGTTTCGCCGTACAGCGAGGGATAGACCTCGAGGTAGCGGACGAGCCACATCCCGGCGAGGCTGATCACCGTGAACAGCACCAGCGTCGGCTTGAACAGCTTCGCCGCCTTGGACAGCAGTCCGAAGAAGGGGGCGAAGAAGACGCCGATCACGGCAACGACCGTCGAGACGGCCCAGGGATCGATGAGGCGGATCCGCGCCCAGTGCGTCTCTTCCGGCAGATTGCCGTACCAGATCACCATGTACTGGCCGAACGTCAGGTAGCCCCAGAACGCCGTGAAAGCGAAGCACAGCTTGCCGAGATCGTGGAAGTGGACGTCGGTGATCAGTGCTTCGGCGGCGAGGAAGCGACGCCAGGCGAGCGTCAGGATGGTGAGCAGAGTGAGCCCGCAGAGCCATCCCCCCATGAAGAACCACCAGCCATACAGCGTGCTCTGGAAGTGCAGCGACATCCCCATCGAGAGGTCGTACGACAGGTACGACCAGCCGTAGCCGTAGAGGATGATCAGAAACACCGCGATCTTGCCCTGCAGGGAGTGGGTGCTGTGGATCTCGCGGCGCTCGTCGCCGAAACCGTTCCGCATCCGCGCCCGCAGCCCCTCCGCCCAGCGCGCGCCCGCCTCCGGCAGGAGGCCGACGTCGAGCCGCACGGAGGTCCAGATGAACCAGACCGACAACAGCGTGAGCAGGCCGAAGACGATCAGCACCCGCGTCGTGAGGAAGGTGCCGTTGTAGTAAAACACCTTTTCGCTCACCGGCGGCACTTCGTGCGTCCACGGGAAAATGTGGTTCTTGCCGGCGAAGAGGGTGACGAGGAGCATCACGAATGCCACCGGGAGAAAGGCGGCATACCCTTCCATGAACCGGATGATCGCGCGCGACCAGCGCGCGGTCGTGATACGCTGCACGGCGACGAACACGACCCCGCCCGACGACATCGAGGCGAAGAACAGCCAGTTGACGTGGTATGCCCGCCACACCCGGTCGGGGGCGACGAACAACCCGATGACGAAGACGACGAGACCGATCGCCGACAGGATGATCGTCGACAGTCCGATCCAGCGTGGCAGGGGTCTGGTGTAGGCGGCGACGACTTCGTCGCGGGTGGGAACGTGCACGGAATGGATGCTCACCGCTCGCCTCCGGTCTTCGGCGTCGTGGTGGTGTCGCTCGTCGCGGGAGCGGACGTCGCGGCGGAGTCGCGATTCGCTCCAGCCGAAGTCTTCTCACCGGAGAGATAGGGCGCGCCGTAGCCGGCCTGCGAGCCGGCATGATGGTAGTACGGCGAAGCACGGGTGGGGCCCATCTGCGACGCGCCGGGTACCTTGTCGCCCGTCTCGCCGGGGAGGCCGACCGGCCCGGTCGCGACCTTGTAGCGTCCCTGGAGGCCGCGGATGTAATTCACGACGTCCCAGCGGTCGAGCTCCTCGATGCGGTCGTAGGTCGGCATCAGTCCCCGCCCGTTCCGCATCATCCCCCAGATGTAGCCGTCGGTGAAGCTCCTCGCGTTGCTGCCGGGGAGGGCAAGCGGCATCGACGGCATGCCGTACTTCGTCGCCGGTCCGTCGCCCTTGCCCTCGTAGCCATGGCAGACGGCACAGTTGATGGCGTAGTACTTGTGCCCGTTGTCGAGCGAGCGCGCGTCGGCGGGAATCGGGTTCGGGATCGCCTTCATCGAGTCGATCGTCCCGGGAAGCCGCTGCCGCGACACGGCGTAGCCGGGCGCCGCCGAGCCGTAGACGGACACCGAGTTCTGCGGGTTACCGCGGAAGGGAATCGTGTCGCTCGTCGACTCCCACGGATCGAACTTCGGCTGCTCCTTGAAATCGGTGAACCAGGAGCAGGCGCCGAGCGCGAGGACGAACGCGAGGGCTCCGTAGCGGCGGACGCGCCGCGTCACGCTAGCGCTCATTGCGCACCTCCACCGCGCCGTTCTGGCGCAGCAGGTCGGCCGCTTCGGCCGCGCGGTCGGGGCCGGAGACGACCCAGATGCCGTAGTCGCCATGACTGAAGCGCTCGTCGTAGCCAACCGTCATCGTCAGGCGCGGGAGCCGTGAAATGGCGAACATGCCGAACACGGTGGCGAGCGAGCCGATGAGGACCATCAGCTCGAAGCCGATGATCGTGTACGGTACCCAGCTCGCCACCGGCTTGCCGCCGACGACGATCGGCCAGTAGTCGGAGATCCAGATCGGAATCCAGTAGCCGAAGGTCAGTCCTGCCAACCCGCCGATGAGCGTGAACACTCTGACCTTGCTCGGCGGCGGCTCGAGGGCGTGCTCGAATTCGTGGCGCGGCGTCGGCGTGAACACCGTGATGTCGCGGAAATCCTTCTTCCGCAGGTCGGCGATCGCGTCGCAGGTCGCGTCGATCTCGCGGAAGGCGCCAAGAACGCCCTGCATCAGTCGTCTCCCATCGTGATCGCCGAATCGACGACGAGCGCGTCGAGGTCGTGCGAGTGGTCGGCCCGCCGGCGCAGCCGCGGCGGCAGGATCTCCTTCACCTCGGTGATCGCCATCACCGGCATCTGGCGAATGAACAGCAGGAACCACATGAAGAACCAGCCGAACGACCCGAGGAGGATCGAGTAGTCGACGAAGGTCGGCGCGTAGCCGGCCCACTGCCAGGGCTCGAACTCGTGCGAGAGCGACGGGACGACGATGACGAACCGCTCGAACCACATGCCGAGGTTGATCGTGAGCGAGATCAGGAACAGCCAGGTCGTGTTGCGCCGCAGCTTCTGCGAAAAGAAGGAGAGCGGGAGGACGCAGTTGCAGATCAGCATGATCCACGCGGCCCACGCCCACTGGCCGAAGACGCGGTTCCAGAAGTACTCCTGCTCGAACTGGTTCCCCGACATCCAGGCGACCTGGAACTCGGAGATGTACGCCATCCCGACGACCATCGACGTGAAGAGCGCGAGCTTGGCTCCCGCGTCGAGGTCGTTGATGGTGATGATGTGCTCGAGGTGGAAGACCTTGCGGAGGGGGATGCAGATCGTGAACACCATCCCCATGCCCGAGAAGATCGCGCCGGCGACGAAGTAGGGTGGGAAGACCGTGGTGTGCCAGCCCGGCGCGAGCGCCATCGCGAAGTCGAACGACACGACGGAGTGCACGGACAGCACGAGCGGCGTGGCGAAGGCGGCGAGGAACAGGTAGGCGCGGGTGAAGTGGCGCCACTCGTGCTCGGAGTTCCGCCAGCCGAGGGAGAGCATGGCGAAGATGCGCTTCCGAAGCGGGTTCTTCTCCTGGTCGCGGAGCACCGCGATGTCGGGGATGAGACCGACGTAGAAGAACGTCGCGGAGACGGTCAGGTAGGTGAGGATGGCGAAGACGTCCCACACGAGTGGACTCTTCGGGTTCGGCCAGATGAGCCGCCAGTTGGGATAGGGAATCAGGTAGAAGAACTTCCACG
The DNA here is from genome assembly GCA_044449225.1 of Gemmatimonadales bacterium. GTDB lineage: Bacteria > Gemmatimonadota > Gemmatimonadetes > Gemmatimonadales > Gemmatimonadaceae > AG11. The sequence goes on from JBIOHU010000054.1 coordinate 4,434, forward strand.
GCCGCCCGAGGTGCAGAATCGGGAAGAGGCCGGCCGTCATGACGGCGAAGACCGTCATCGCTTCGGAGACGCGGTAGATCGTCGTACGGAAGCCGGCGCGGAAGAGATAGAGGATCGCCGAGATCAGGGTGCCGGCGTGGCCGATACCGATCCAGAAGACGAAGGTGACGATGTAGACGCCCCACATCACGGGGGGGTGATAGCCCGCGGCGCCGAGCCCTTCGTGAATCTGGTAGGTCCACGCGGTGGCGCCGATGAGCATGCAGAGGATCGCCACGCCGAGCGCGCCGAACCAACCGAGCGTCGGATGCAGGGTGGCGAGGATGTCGCGGTCGACCTGCTCGTAGTCGGCGACGCCGGGAAGCCGGTTGCCCGCCGACGGAACGTTCGGCCGGCGAAGCTCGGGTCCCTCGGGGCGCGGCTGGGCGAGAGTTGCCATGTCGCGCCTCCCCTACGCCTTGACCGGCGACGCCGGCCCCGGATGGTTGACCTTCTTCAAGTAGACCACCGCCGTGAAGGTGTTGAGCTCCTCGAACACGTGGTACGCGCGCCGGTCGTCGACCTGCTTCGCCACCGACCAACTCGGATCGGCGGCGTCGCCGAAGGTGATGGCGCGCGAGGGGCATGCCTGGGCGCACGCCGTCGTGAACTCGTCGACGGCGACCTCGCGACCTTCCGTCTTGGCGCGCATCTCGGTCTCACGGATGCGCTGCACGCAGAAGGAGCACTTCTCCATCACGCCCTTGGTGCGGACGGTGACGTCGGGATTGAGCTGCCAATCGAGGGGTGACGGGAAGGCGTACTGCTTCCGGTCCTCCTCGCCGTAGCCGAACCAGTTGAAGTAGCGAACCTTGTACGGGCAGTTGTTGCTGCAATAGCGCGTGCCGACGCAGCGGTTGTAGACCTGGACGTTGAGACCGTCGGGGGAGTGGTAGGTGGCGTACACCGGGCAGACCGGCTCGCAGGGCGCATTGCCGCAATGCTGGCAGAGCATCGGGACGAACCGCGCCTCGAAGTCCTCGGTGAAGTTCGCGTCGAGCGCTCCCTCGAAATAGCGCTCGAGGCGGATCCAGTTCATCTCGCGGCCGCGGGCGATGTTGAAGCCGGCGGTGGCGTCGGCCCAGACGGTGGCGTTCTGCCACGGCGCGCCGACGGTGGGGATGTTGTTCTCGGCGTAGCAGGCCGTGACGCAGGCGGAGCAGCCGGTGCAGCGGGCGAGATCCACCGTCATCGCCCACCGCCGGTTGGTCATCCCCGACCAGTGGTTCGGCGCATACATCCCCTTCTCGGTGCCCTGGTCGTCGGAGCTGGGCGAGCCGAGCCGGCCCTGGGCGTCGGCGGCGACGGGCGAACGCAGGCCGGGGTAGAAAAGCGCCGGTCGGCTCGCCGGGCACCTTCTCCTCGTGCGCCGGCTCCTGCTTTTTCTCGCCTTCCGACGCGATCCGCGCCACGCCGCCCTCGTCACCGCGCGGCGACTTGCCGACCTCGGACAGCGGGATCGCCTGGGCGATGCCGCGGCCGTGCTGGCGCGCCGAGCCTTCGGTGGAGATGAGGGTCTCATGGTCGCCGGTTCGGCTGACCGAGGCCTTCGTGGAGACGAGCGCCAGGCCGCCGGCGGCGTCCCCGCCGATGGCGAGCAGATCGTGGGCGCGGATGCCGATGTCGCGCGCGTAGCGGCCGTAGCCCCACTGCACGAGTGCCGGGTCGGTGTGCTTCGGCTCGAAGGTGGCGAGCTTCGCGACTGAGGAATGCCCCTGGCCGATCGCGAGGGCGACCGTGTCGGTCCTGATGCCGAGGTAGAGATAGGCCGGCGCACGGACCTTGCCCGCCGCCGTGGTCACCTCGACGATGTCGCCGCGATCGATGCCCATCCGGTACGCCGTCTCCGGATGGATCTCGACCCACGAGCTCCAGAGCACCTTCGATACCGGGTCGGGGAGCTCCATGAGCCAGGGCTTGTTCGCGCCGCGCCCGTCACCCAGCACGGGCGAATTGTAGACCATCAGGTAGAAGTCGCCCTTCGTGCTCTCGATCGGCGGCGCGGCGGCGAGGGTCGCCGCCGACGCCGGCGATGGCGCGCGCGCGGCAATCGACCCGGCGCCGACTCCCTTCGTCAGGGTCGCCGTGAAGGCGGGCACTCCCCCAGGAAAGCGGCCAATCAGCCAGCTCCGGTAATCCTTCTGGGGATAGCGCGCGGCATTGGACGGATCCTTCTGGGCCAGTAGAATGAGGACGTCGGCGGTCGCCCGGGTGCCGGCAAAGACTGGATCCATCGCCGGCTGCTGGAGCGAGATCGTGCCGCGGCCCGCCTCGGCGTCGCCCCACGATTCCAGCGAGTGAAGATCGGGGAGCACGAGGTCACACAGCTCCGTCGTCTCGTCGGGGTAGAGCGAGAAGCTGACCTTGAACGGCACCTTGCCGAAGGCGTCGGCGAAGCGCGCGGAAGCGGGAAAGGAGTACGCCGGGTTGGCGCCGCGGACGAAGACGATCGGCACCTGGCCGCCGCGCATGCGTTCGACGGCGGCAGTGAGCTCGCCGAACCGGGTGATCCCCTCGAAGCCGGTCATCGGCTCGGCGGGGCGAATCGTCGTTCCGACGGCACCGTTCGCCTGGTTGATCGCGGCGACGGCGAGGGCGACGTCGAGCGCATTCGCGCCGCGGGTGCCGGCGAGGGCGAGGACGGGTCTCGCCTGCGACAGCTCCTGCTGGAGGCGCTGCAACGTGGCTTCCGCGACTCCGCTCTGCTGCGCCGCGTCGGCGAGCGAGCCACGGCCGGCGAGGGCGTCGGCGATGGCGAGCTCGGTGCCGGGCTTGCAGGCGATCCATTGGTCGGCGTTGAGCCCCGTCAGCGATCTGCGCGGTCCGATGTAGACGAAACGCGGTGCGCCTTCGATCTTCGCCCGCGCATCGGCGAAGTCGAGCTGCTGTGGAACGGAAAGTCCCCACGTCTCGAGGAAGTCGGCGCCGAAGGAGACGATGAGCTTCGCGTCGGAGAAGGAGAGCCGCGGCCAGGCGACGCCGTAGCTGCGCCGGTTGGCCTCGATCGCCGCACTGTCGGACTCGAAGTCGACGCTGAGATGCGGGCGCATCCCGAATCCGGCGAGCCACGCGTCGAGGAAGGCGGGAAAGCTTCCCGATTCGTGCTGATTGACGAAGATGGCGTTGCCGGCGCGGCCGCCACTGCGGGCCTCGCCGAGCTTCTGACTCACGAGGGTCAGCGCGGCGTCCCATTCGATCGGCTTCCACGCGCCGTTCTGCTTGAGCATCGGCCCGCGGAAGCGGTCGGGATTGTAGAGGCCCTGCAGCGCCGCCTGTCCGCGGGCGCAGAGCGCGCCGCGGTTGAGTGGGTGCTCCGGGTTCCCCTCGAGCTTCGTGGTGCGGCCGTCGCGCGTCTCGGCGATGAGGCCACAGCCGGCGGCGCACTCGCGGCATGTGGTGGCGTAGTAGGTGGACACGCCGGAGACCGTCTCGTCGGGATGCACGAGGTAGGGAATCAGCTTGCCGACCTTCTCGGAGGCGCAGCCGACGGTGCTCACCGTCGCGCCGGCGGCGCCGAGGACCTTCAGGAAGTCGCGGCGCTTGACGCCCGTCGACCTCGTGTCGTTGGTCATGTGGAGGCGTTCCTCGCGCTGGCTAGTAGTGGCAGGCGGCGCAGTCGTACCGGGCGCGGCGACGCTGCGCCGACGGCGTGGCGCCGGCGGTCTGGTTGGACGTGTCGCGCGGCAGAGCCATGCCGGGCGGAGTGAGGCTCGCCCCCGCGGTGAGGATGCCGGCGCGGCTGCCCGGCGTGCCGTAGGGCACGCCCCCGGCGTAGTTGGCTGGCGGCACGTTGTCGTAGCCGGCGGCCTTCTGCCCTTCCTTGGGATCGTAGCCGTTCACGTGGCAGTTGATGCACCAGCCCATGTTGAGCGAGGCGTACTGATAGACCCGGGTCATCTTCTGGACCTGGCCGTGACAGGTCTGGCAGGTGACGCCGGCGTTGACATGCCGCACGTGCGGAAAGTGCACGTACTCGGGAACCTTGTGGATGCGCTCCCAGGGGACCGGCTTGTTCTCGCTGGCGTACTTGACGAGCTTGGCGATCTCGCGCTTGGACGAGTCGGCCGTGCCCGTGATGATCGTATGGCAGCCCATACAAGTGCTGACGGCGGGCATGCCGACGTCGGCGGACTTGTTGGCGTTATTGTGGCAGTAGAGGCAGTTGAGCCCGAGGCCACCGTCCTTGACGGCGCCGGCGTGGCGGGGGTGCGGAAAATTGATCGGCTGGACGGGTCCGCGGCCCTGCGAGGAGGAGGCGCCACTATAGGCGGACAGCACGACGGCACCGACCGCCAGAACGAGGAGCCCTGGAATGGCGGTCCACTTCCTTCGCTGCGTCATCGCGATGGGGTGTGGGGAAGAACTGGGATGGGACGATTGTGAACGAATACAATGTCCCGACCGGCCAGCAAGTTTGCGCGAGGACATACGCTGCCGCAAGGCGATGGGCGCACGTTTCGCGCGTCGTTCACACGCGGGCAGGGTCAACCTTCCCGCTCAGCGGAAAAAGATCAAGTCGGTGTTTTCCTGACGAGCACGAGCTCCGATGCATCGGTAATGCCGGCGCCGTGAAGATCCGGCGGCAGCAGGTCGAGATTCGCTCGCGGATTCTGGGTCAGGCGCAGCGGCCAGTGAGTTCCGTACACGAAGCGCTCGGCGCCGACGGTGCGGAACAGGTGCGCCAGATGATCTTCCGGCGGACCCCAGATCCAGGCGAAATCCCAGTGCACGCGGCGTTGCTCGTCCGGCGTGAGCCCCCAGTGCGACTCCTCGAGCAGCTCTCGACCGGCGCCGGTGACGACGAGGCGAACCGACGAGCCGGCGCGGGCGAGCGCGCGAACGTGAGCCGCGGTGAGATCACCGGCGACGTCCAGCGGGTGACGCTGACGCAGGTCCTCGAAGCGCACGGTGAGCAGCAGCGGAACGCCAATCTCGCCACAGGCGAGCGCGAGCGCGCGAAGGAGTGGGTCACCCGGCGCCATTCCCCAGTGCATGGGATAGGCGCGCACCGCGGCCGCGCCACGCTCCACCAGGTCGCGCAGCGCGCGCTCCCAGCGGGGCCAGCCGGGTCGGACCACGGGCGCGGCTCGAAGCACGTCGCGATGCGGCTCGATCACGCCGAACAGCGCCTCGTTGGCCGGCGCGGGATCGCGATGCCATGGCGCGGGGAGATATCCCACCCAGGCGCCGCTCAGCCCCTCGCGGGCGAGCACGCGCACGAGCACGTCGGGGTCAGGGTGAGGAAGATGCCGAAAGGGATACGGCCCGACGTACGCGGCGCAGTCGATCATGTGCAGCGTGGGAAGGACCCGGCCGCGAAGAGCCGAGCGGCGTTGCGCCAGCGGATGTCGGCCAGCTCGTCGTCGCTCAGTCCGATCACCTCGAGCGCGCGGAGCTTGGCGAGGCCGGTCTCCATGGTCAGGTCGCACCCCCAGAGCAGCCGCGGCGCGCCGAGCGCCGACAGGGCGGCGTCGAGCATGCCGCGATCCACGCCGCTCCCCGAGAGGTCGGGAAAGACATTCGGGAGGTCGGCGACGGCGACAAGGGTATGGGCCCAGTCGCCGCCGCCGCCGAGATGGGCGAGGATGAACGACACCCGCGGGTGGCGCGAGGCGAGCCGGCCAAGATCCCGTCCGTCGGAGATCTCCTGATTCGGCCATTCACGCGTGCGATGCTGCCAGACGTGGTGCAGGATGGGAAGGCCGCGCGCCGCCGCGGCTTCGCAGATCGGATCGAGCAGCGGATCGTCGGCGCGGCGACTGGCGAGCAGCTTGATGCCGATCGCCCCGCGCGACACGCATCGATCGAGCTCGGCGAGAGCGTGCGCGGTGTGGTTGGGGTTCAACGTCGCCAGCCAGCGAAGCCGCGCCGGGTCGGCGTGCGCCATCGCCGCCATGGCGTCGTTGCCACGCGACAGATCGGCCGGGGAGGGAAAGTAGGTCGGCGAGCTGTGGCCGTAGCTGCCGAGAACGCTCGCGACGTGATAGGTCACGCCGATCGCGTCGCCGGCGCGGAGGCGGGCGTCGTTGACCTGTCGCCAATCGCTCCGCCCGGTGTCGGCGTGATAGAAGTGCGCGTGAGAGTCGATCAGTGGCGCGCGTCCACCGAGAGGCGGGTGAATGCTCACCCCGCGTTCTCCTCCACCATCGCGACCAACGCGGCGCTCGCTGCCGCTTCTATCTCCTGGAGCGCATCGTCGCCGTGAGCGACGGCGGCGAAGTTGTAGGCTCCGCGCTTGAACAGGACTCCCTCGTCGAGCGCGCGGAGCAGGAAGCGCGTTTCCGCGGCGGGGTCATCCCACCGGAGCAGCCACATGGTGTCGACGCCGGCGGTCGTCACGCCGCCAATGCCGCTGGCCATGATCGCGCGCTCCACCGCGGCGCGCATCTCGCGCCCCGTCTCGGCGAGGGTGGCGCAGATGTCGGCCTTGTCGTGCCAGTCCTGGACGGCAAGCGCGGCGGCGAGCGCCGTGCTCTCGCTGGCGAGGGTCGACGAGATCCAAGTCCGCTTCGCCGCCGACATCAACGGCTCGCGCCCGGCCACCGCGGCGAGCGGATAGCCGTTCGCCATCGCCTTGCCGAACGACGCGAGGTCCGGCGTGACGCCGCTCACCTCCTGATAGCCGCCGGGCGCGACGCGGAATCCGGTCTTGACCTCGTCGAAGATGAGTGCCGCGCCGGCCGCGTCGCACAGCTCGCGCGCGCGCATCAGCCACATCTCCGAGGGGGCCCGCTCGACCACCGGCTCGAGCACGATCGCGGCGAGGTCGGTCCCGGCGCCCTCGACGGCGCGCTCGAGCGCCGACATGTCGTCGAACGGGACGCGAGTGAGATCGTGCCTGGTCGATGCGGGCACTCCTTCCGCGTCGTTGCTCCAGTCGTGCCAACCGAAGTAGCCGCAGCCGACGACGCGGGTCCGCCCGGTATACGTGCGGGCGAGTCGAACGGCGGCGGCGGTCGCCTCGGCGCCGGTCTTGAAGAACTGCACCCGCTCGGCGCACGGGATCATCGCGCAGAGACGCTCGGCGAGCTCCACCTCGCGCCAGCTCGAGAGGGCGGAGACGTTGCCCTCGGACGCGGCGGCGATCACTGCCTGGATCACGCTCGGCTCGGCGTAGCCGAGGGCAACGGCGCCGAGCGCCATGGTGCAGTCGATGAAGGTCTCGCCCTCGACATCGCGCACGCGGCAGCCGCTCGCCGAAACGTAGTGCGTGGGCACGGCGGCATCGGTGTCGCCGAACAGCGCGGCGGCGCGCTTGCTGCCCGTCGACGCGCCGGTGGGGAGCACCGCCGCCGCACGGTCGATCCATCGGCGGTCGACGACGTCCTCCGGCGGCCCGTCGTGCTCGGGCTCTCCCGCGTCGTCGGCGTCGGCGAGGTCGGCGTCGGCGTCGGCAGGCAGGTCGGGAAGGGCGGTCGACTCGGCGTCGCGGCGACGGCCGAAGAAGCGGTTCAGTGGCATGGCTCAAAGAGAGGGCGGGCGGCGGCCACGTCAATCCTCGGTGTGGCCGCTCGTGTCGCGTCCGGTCACGTGACGCGGCGGACGGGGTGAGACATCGGGCGGGAGCTTCCGCTCGACGCGACCCGTGCGCTCGAGGAAGCGGACCACTTCGAGGGCCATCGCACGCAGAAGTGACAGCTCGCGATCGTCCGGCGCCGCGCGGAAGGTGATCGCGCGCAACGACCGCATGATGTGCTCGGGGTAGCGGGTCTTGAAGAACTGGATCGAGTCGAGCGCGTGATGCAGCTCGGCGAAGTAACGCTCGAAGAGATCGGCCGTCGGCGGGGGCGCTTCCTTGCGCGGGCCGCGCAGGGTTCGGGTCGCGTCGCCGGCGGCGAGGTGCAGCTCGTAGAGCGCGATGAGAACGGCCTGCGCGAGGTTGAGCGACGCGTGCTCGGTGGTAGGGATGTTCACCGCGGCGTGCACGCGGTCGAGGATCTCATTGGGCAGACCGCTGTCCTCCCGCCCGAAGACGATGCCGACGCGGCCATGCCCGGCATGCTCCAGGGCGTCGGCCGCGGCGGCCTTCGGATCGAGGAGCTGCCACTTGGCGGCGCGCCGGCGGGCCGTGAACCCCACGAGGCGCACGCAATCCGCCACCGCCGCGTCGAAGTCGTCGTACCGCTCGATCGCGTCGATGAGGTCCCAGGTATCGTGGGCGATGCCCTCCAGGCGAACGGGATCGTACTTCACCGGGCGAACAAGGCGCAGCGTCGCGACCCCCATGTTCTTCATCGCCCGCACGGTCGCGGCGATGTTGACGGGATCCTGCGGCTCGTAGAGGACGACGGCGATCCGCGCGAGAAGGGAATCAGGCATCGGGGAGAGTGAATCGAAGCAGCCGCG
>JBIOHU010000055.1:0-12652 GCA_044449225.1 Gemmatimonadales bacterium
CGACGCGAAGGGCGATCCGGAGATCCTCAAGGCGCACGACCGGATGCGAACCACGCTCGACCGGTGGATCCCGATCATCCTCGCCGCGCAGGAGCCCGACGGCTACATGCAGACCGCCTTCACCCTGCCGAGGGTGAGCAATCGCGGCGGGAACCAGGATCCGGGACCGTTCCTGCACTGGACACGGCGCGGTGACCACGAGGGCTACACCGCCGGCTACTTTCTCGAGTCGGCGATGGTCCACTACGGCATGACGGACCTGAAGGACCCTCGGCTTTACGATGCGGCGAAGAAGCTCGCCGACTGCTGGTGCACCAACATCGGACCCGCGCCGAAGAAGGCCTGGTACGACGGCCACGAGGAGATGGAGCAGGCGCTGGTGCGCTTCGGCCGCTTCGTCAACGATACCGACGGCAAGGGGAAGGGCGACCGGTACATCGCGCTGGCGAAGTTCCTGCTCGACAACCGCTACTACGCCGCGACGAGCGAACGCGAACGGTCGGAGTACGACCAGAGCCACCTGCCGGTGAAGGAGCAGTACGAGGCGGTCGGCCACGCCGTGCGGGCGGCCTACTGCTACTCCGGCATGGCCGACGTGGCGATGGAGACTCACGACCCCGACTATCGGAGCGCCGTCAAGTCGCTCTGGGACAACATCGTCAATCGGAAGTACTACGTGACCGGCGGCATCGCCAGCGGCGAGACGTCGGAGGGATTCGGCCCGAACTACTCGTTGCGCAACGCCGCCTACTGCGAATCCTGCTCAGGCTGCGGCGAGATCTTCTTCCAGTGGAAGCTCAACCTGACCTATCACGACGCCAGCTTCGCCGATCTGTACGAGGAAACGATATTCAACGCGCTGCTCGGCGGATTGTCGATGGACGGGGAGACCTTCTACTACCCGAACCCGCTCGAAGCGCGGTCGCTCCGCACCTCGTGGCACAGCGTCCCCTGCTGCACCGGCAACATTCCGCGCACCCTGCTCGCCCTGCCGACGTGGGTCTACGCGAAGAGCCCGGACGGGATTTACGTCAACCTGTTCGTCGGCAGCACGATCAACGTGGAGAACGTCGGCGGCGTCGACGTGCGAATGCGCCAGGAGACCAATTATCCGTGGGACGGCAAAGTCGCGATCATCGTCGAGCCCTCGACGCGGAAGCGCTTCACGATGCGGATCCGGGTGCCGAACCGCAGCGTCAGTGAGCTGTACGCGAGCACGCCCGACGCGAACGGACTCGTCTCGCTCGCGGTGAACGGCGCGCCGGTACGGCAGCGAATCGAGCACGGCTACGCCCTGATCGATCGGACCTGGCGCAAGGGCGATCGGATCGAGCTGGAGCTGCCGATGAAAGTGCAGCGCGTCCGCGCGATCGATCGCGTCGAGGCGGACCGGGGCAGGGTGGCATTGCGGTACGGCCCGCTCCTCTACAACATCGAGGCGGTGGACGTGGGCAACCTCGACAAGGTGCTTCCGCCCGATGCCCCGCTCACCACGGTGTTCCGGCCCGACCTGCTCGGCGGCGTGGTGGTCATCAAGGGCACCTTCGCCGACGGAAGCCCGATGCTCGCGATCCCGAATTACGCGCGAATGAACCGTCAGCCGGAACCGCCTCCGCGCGCGCCGATGCCGGCGCCGGTCGCCGGTGCGCCACGCGAGCGGCCCGCGCCGCCGCCGATCGCGTCGATCGTCTGGATCACCGAACGAGCCGTCTAGGACATCGCCGCCTCTCATCTTCCCAGGATCGTACATCGATGGAACGCTCACGCCACACCCTGCCCGCTCTCCTTCTCGCGCTCGCCTTCGCTGGAACCGGTGCGACGGCGCATGCGCAGCAGGGCCCGCGATCACCGCGTGCTTCAGCGGTGGATCCATTCCGGTTCCAGATGATGGGGCCGGCGGCCGGCGGCCGGATCGCCGCCGTCACCGGCGTGCCCGGCGAGCCGCGCACCTGGTACGTCGGCAACGCGTCGGGGGGCGTGTGGAAGTCGAACGACAGCGGGAACACCTTCAAGCCGGTGTTCGACTCGCTGTCCGTGCAGGCGATCGGCGCCCTCGCCGTGGCGCCGTCGAACCATGCGATGGTGTGGGCTGGCACCGGGGAGGCCTGGGCGATCCGCGACGCTGACGTGATGGGCGACGGTATCTATCTGTCCACCGACTCCGGCGCGACCTGGAAGAACATGGGGTTGCGCGAGACCGGGCGCATCGGGCGCATCATCGTCCATCCGACCAACCCGAAGATCGTCTACGCCTGCGCGCTCGGCCGCGTCACTGGACCGCAGCAGGAACGCGGCGTCTACCGTACGACGGACGGCGGCGCGAGCTGGAAGCGGGTGCTGTTCGTCGATCCGGGCACCGGATGCTCCGGACTCTCGATCGATGCGCACGATCCGAACGTGCTGGTCGCCGGCATGTGGCAAGTCGAGATGCACACCTGGGCGATGTTCAGCGGCGGGCCCTCGAGCGCCGTCTACATCTCGCGCGACGGCGGCAGCTCCTGGTCGAAGGTGATCCACGCCGGACTCCCGGCGTCGCCGCTCGGCAAGATCGACGTCGCCATCGCGCCGAGCGACTCGAAGCGCATGTACGCGCTGATCCAGACCTCGAACCAGGGCTCGATCTGGCGCTCCGACGACGGCGGCGGGAGCTGGCGGGTTATGAACTGGAATCGCGCCCTGATCGGGCGAGCCGGCTACTACATCCGACTCGCCGTCTCACCGAAGAATCCGGACGAGATCCTCGTCGCCAACAGCAGCTTCTTCCGCTCGACCGACGGCGGAAAGACCTTCAACATCGAGCGCTGGGGCGGCGACACCCACGACATCTGGTACGACCCGACGAACGCCGATCGGTTTGCCCTCACCGACGACGGCGGCGCGCACATCACGATGAATCACGGGAAGAGCTTCACCCAAGTGGCGCTCCCCAACGGACAGATGTACCACGTCGCGGTGGACCAGCAGGTGCCGTACTGGATCTACTCCAACCGGCAGGACAACGGCACGATGCGCGGGCCGAGCACGGCACCCGAGTCGGCGCCGAACGGCGGTCGTCGCGGCGCGCGTCCCGATTCAGCGGCCCGCGCCGACAGTCTCGCCAGGGTGCGCGGCACGCGCGTCGCGACGGCGGGGCGCACCGCTCGCGACTCCGCGGCACGGCGTTCGATACGGAGCGATTCGACCGGGCGCGATTCGACCGGCCGCGACTCGACCGGCGCAGGCGACAGCGGCGGGGGATTCGGCCGCGGGGGCTCGACGTGGGATCACGGACTCGGAGGCTGTGAATCGGGTTTCACTCTGCCCGATCCGACCAACCCCGACATCGTCTGGGCGAGCTGCTACGCGAACGAAGTGACGCGCTGGAACGCGAAGACCAAGAGTGCTCGCTCGGTGAGCCCGTGGATCCATACGCTCGACGCGCTGCCGAACGAGGCGAAGTACCGCTGCCACTGGACGCCGCCGCTGGCGATCGATCCGTTCGACCACAACACGGTGTACTACGGCTGCCAGGTGGTGTTCAGGACGTCGAACGAGGGGCAGAGCTGGTCGGTGATCAGCCCCGACCTCTCGACGCGGGACAGCTCGCGGATCGTGTCGTCGGGCGGCATCGTCGCCGACAACCTCGGCCAGTTCTACGGCGAAGTGGTGTTCGCCATCGCGCCGTCCGAGATCCAGAAGGGGTTGATCTGGGCGGGCACCAACGACGGCCAGATCTGGAATACGCGCGATGGCGGGACGACCTGGACGAACGTGACGAAGAACATTCACGATCTGCCGGCGTGGGGCACGGTCCGGAAGATCGAGCCGTCGCACTTCGACCCCGCCACGGCGTACGTGGCGGTGGACTTTCACATGATGGACAACCGCAAGCCCTTCATCCTCAAGACGACCGACTTCGGCGCGAGCTGGTCGTCCGTCACCGGCGATCTGCCTGCTGCGCATCCCCTCGACTACGTCATGGCGGTGACGGAGAATCCCAACCGGAAGGGAATGCTCTTCGCCGGAACGGGGCACGCGTTCTATTACACGCTGGACGACGGCAGTCATTGGACGCGGTTTTCCGAAGGGCTGCCGGCGGCGCCGGTGAGCTGGATCGTCGTGCCGAAGGAGTGGCACGACGTGGTGGTTTCCACCTACGGCCGCGGGCTGTTCATCCTGAAGGACATCGCGCCCCTGGAGCAGCCGCAATTGGCGGCCGGCACCGCGGTGCACCTCTACCCGCCGCACCCCGGCTACCGCCAGGCGCGCAGCGGGCACGCGGACATCACCTTCACCCTCGCCGCCGCGACGCCGAAGCCGGTGAAGATCGAGATCCTCGACTCGGCCGGCGCGGTGATCCGTACCCTCCAGTCGCGGACGCGTGCCGGCTACAATCGCGTGGCCTGGGACCTCCGCTACGACGCGCCGAAGGAGGTGGAGATGCGCACCGTCGCGCCGGACAACCCGCACATCTTCGCCGAGGTGCGATTCAAGGGGAAGACGGTGCGGCCGGTGACCCATTGGGGGATCAGGGAACCGCAGACGACGGGACCGATAGCCGTTCCGGGGAGCTACACCGTACGCCTGTCGGCCGCCGGCGAGACCCAGACGGCGCCACTACAGATCCTGAAGGACCTCGAAATTATCGCCTCTCCGGCCGACCTCGCCGCTTCGACGAAGATGCAGATACGCATCCGCGACGACATGAACTCCACGGTCGCGATGGTCAACCGGATCGAGGTGATGCGGAAGCAGATCGAGACCGAGCGCGCCGGAAACGCCAGCGCGCCGGCGGTGCAGGCCCAACTCGATTCGCTCGACCGGAAGATGCTCGACGTCGAGCTGCAGCTCGTCTCGAACTCGGACCGCAACAGCGACGACAAGTATTACGTCGAGACTGACAGGGTCTACCTGAATCTCATCTGGCTCAACGCGGAAGTGGGGACCGGCGGCGGCGACGTGGCGGGAGGGGCTGAATATCGCCCGACGGACACCGCCGTCGCCGTGCTGGACGAGATCGAGCGCGACCTCGGCAAGGCGAAGGACGGCTACGCAAAGTTGCTGCGCGACGACGTCGCCAACTTCAATCGCGCGATGGCCGGCAAGGTGACGATCGCCGAGCGATAGCTCGGCGAGCGCGGTCGCGTCAGGCCTCGAGCCGTCGCATGGCCTCCGGCTCGAGGCCGGTCATCATCCGCAGCAGGCTCTCCTGCGTCGCGTCGCCGCGCGATACCTCGCCGACGACGCGGCGATTGCGCAGCACGAGGATCCGCGTCGACAGGTTGATCAGCTCCGGCAGCTCGCTCGAGATCAGCAGGACGGCACAGCCGTGCGACGCGAGCTCGTCGATCCAGGCATGCAGCTCCGCTTTCGCGCCGACGTCCACCCCGCGAGTCGGCTCGTCGAGGATGAGGATGTCGCAGTCGGAGGCCAGCCACTTGGCCATCACGATCTTCTGCTGATTCCCTCCCGACAGCGCCGCCGTGATGGCGTCGGGAGTCGCGCGCACTCGAAGTCGGCCGAACAGCCGGCGGATCACGCCGCGCTCGCGTTCCCGGTCGATCCAGCCGAGCCGGGAGAAGGTCGACAGCGTGGGCAGCGTGCTGTTCTCACCGGTGCGCATGGACAGCACGAGGCCCTGCTTCTTCCGGTCTTCCGGCACGAAGCCGATGCGCTCGCGGACCGCGTCGCGCGCCGAGTGGATGCGCGAGCGGGCGCCGCGCACCCACACGGTGCCGCTCGCCGGCGGCTCGAGACCGAAGATCGACTCGGCGATCTCGGAGCGGCCGGCACCGATCAGGCCGGCCAGGCCGAGCACCTCGCCGGCGTGGAGGGAGAAGGACACGTCGGAGAAGGCGCCCGGACGTGTCAGCCCTTCCACTCGCAGCCGCTCCTCGCCTCGCTCAACGGCGACGTAGTTGGGGAAATACTGCTCGAGCTTGCGCCCGATCATGAGCTGGATCAGTGTCGCCTCGTCGAGCTCACTGGCCGGCCGCGTCGCGACGTGCTGCCCGTCGCGGAGCACGGTGATCTCGTCGCAGAGGCGGTGGATCTCCATCATCCGGTGTGACACGTACAGGATCGTCACTCCGCGCGACTGGAGCTCCTCGATCAGGGCGAACAGCCGCTCGGCGTCGTCCCGACCGAGGCTGCTCGTCGGCTCGTCGAACACGATCACCTTCGCCGCCGCACCGACCGCGCCAGCAATCTGGACGAGCTGCTGCTCGGCCACCGTGAGCGAGTCCATGGGGCGCGCCGGGTCGATCGTCGCGCCGATCTTGGCCAGCAGAGCGCGGGCGCGGCGCTCCACCACGTCGCGCCGCACGAAGCCGAACCGGCGCGGCAGTTGGCCGAGACAGAGATTCTCGCCCACGGTGAGGTTCTCGCAGAAGGCGAGCTCCTGGTGCACCATCGCGACGCCGGCGGCCAGCGCGTCGCGTGGATCGTCGAACCGCACGGGCACGCCGTCGAGCAGGATCTGGCCGCCATCGGGCTTCTGCAGGCCGCAGAGGATCTTGCCGAGCGTGCTCTTGCCGGCTCCGTTCTCGCCGCAGACGGCGTGGCAGGAGCCGGCATGCACGTCGAAGCTCACGTTCGACAGCGCGACCACGCCAGGGAAGCGCCGTGTGATGTGCGAGAAGGAGACGGCGGACATGCTCCGCTACGGCATCGCGAGGTACTTCGGATCGACGTCCGTGAAGCCCCACGCCTTCAACTGACGCGCCCAGGTGCCGAGGTTGTTCTTGTCCACCCGCACGAGATCCATCTGGACGTGTGCCGGCACGTCCTTGTGCCTGTAGACGTGATCGAAGATCGTCTTCACCGACACGTAGCCCCAGAGGTAGGTCGGCTGGGCGAGCAGCACCGGCGCGAGCCCCCGCTCGACGTACGGGAGCTCGGCGGGAAGGGCGTCGACCGAGACGATCTTGAGACGTGCCGTGTCGAGGTCGGTCAACAGCGCCTTGGTGAACAGTGCCCAGCCGCCGATCATCGCCCAGCCCTGGATGTTGGGATACGCGTTCTGGGCCCGGATCACTTCCGCCGCGGCATCCTGTGGCGTCTCGGCATGATAGAAGGTGTTGAGGATCGTGATGCCGGGATAGTTCTTCGCCTCGTCCTTCACCCCCTGAACGCGCTTCTGCAGATTCGGGGCGTTCTGGCTGCCGCCGAGGATGGCGATGTTGCCCTTGCCATTCATCTGCTTCGCGAGCTCCTGCATCACCTGCTTGCCCATGAGCGCGTCGTCACCGCCGTAGAAGGAGAACCGGTTCGAGCCGGCGACGTCGCTGTCGAAGGTCATTACGGGGACGCCGCGGGCGACCGCCTCGTTCACCGCGCCGACGAGCTTGCTCGCGTCGCTGGCCGAGAGAAGAATTGCGTTGGCGCCACTGTTCACCGCCTGCGCGATGCGCTGGGCCTGGATGGTGGCATCCTCGCTCGGCGGAGTGAGCCAGTCGACCTTCACGTTTACGCCGTACTGCTTCGACAGCTCCTTCGCTGCCGAGTCGGCGCCGCTGCGACCGGACAGGAACACCGGATTCGTCGAGCTCTTGGCGATCATCGCGATGGTGAACGTCTTGCCGCCGGCGGATGCGGCGGTGCTGTCCTTCGGAGTGGCGTCGCCGCCGCGGCAGGCCGCGAGTCCGGCGAGGCAGAGGAGAAGGGTGGCGGGAGCGAAGTGCGAGCGCTTCATCAAGTCGTCTCTGGTGAGGGAATCGGTGGCTCGGGTGGCGCGGGGGCAGTGGCCATCCGGCGGGCGAGAAGACGCGTGCCCCCCTGATCCAGTACGACGGCGAGGATCATTGCGCTGCCGATGATGATCCACTCGTAGTTCTGGTCGAGGTGCAGGGTGCGGATGGCCTGGCGGATCATCACGATGAGAATGGCGCCGAGGGTCGCGCTGATCGCGCTCCCCTTGCCGCCGATGAGGCTGGCGCCGCCGACGACTGCGGCGGCGATGACGTAGAGCTCGTATCCGTTGGCATCGGACGAGGTGGCGGATCCGTAGAACGAGGCCCCGAGAAAGGCGGCGATCCCTGCGCTCAGCCCGGAGATCGCGTAGACGCCGAGCTTGATGCGATCGACCCGGAGTCCCGAGTAGCGGCTCGCCTCCGGGTTGCCACCGACGGCGAAGACATAACGGCCGTTGACGGTGCGACTCAGATAGATCTGGCCGATCGCCATCACGGCGAGCATGACGAGGAGTGGAACCGGGTAGAGATCGGCGCTCAACCCGAGCCGTGCCTTGGCGACGTGAGTCAGGGCGGTCGGCACGAGGATGCTCTCGGCGCGGCTGACGACGAAGGCGAGGCCGCGGAGGATCCACATCGTGCCGAGGGTGATGATGAACGGGTGGACGCCGAGGCCGATGACCATGGCGCCGTTCGCGAGGCCGCAGAGCAGGGAGATCGCGAGACAGGTGCTGAGGGCGACGAGCACCGTCGCCGTGGGGCCCATCGGGCCGAGGGCACGAAGCATCATGGCGCTGCCGACGCCGGCGAGGGCGTAGATGGCGCCGACGGAGAGGTCGATGCCGCCGGCGATGATGACGATCGTCGCTCCGACGCCCATGATGGCGAAGGAGCTGGCGTCGGTCGCCATCTGCACCAGGGTGTAGGCGTTGAGGAAGTTGTTGACGCGGGCGCCGCTGAGCGGATCGACGTGCGAGCCGGCGGCGACGGTGAGGGCCGCGCCGAGCGCGACCAGGACGGCGACGATGCCGATCTGCTGCGACCGCAGCACGGAGCCGGCGGCGCGGCGGAGTGGCGATGTCCGGGGCAGGGCGGCAGGCACGTCGTGCGAGGGACGGAAGGAAGTAAGGGCGGCGTGAGCAACAATGCGTCGTGGCGCGCGAGCTTGTCAACGCGAAGATTGCGATGGCACGCGGTTCCGAACTTCGCGGATGGGCGCACTTTCGACAACTCCGAATTTTGGCTATTGTATACGATCCTGACCCCTGACCCCCTCATGGCAATCCACAAGATCGAGTCCAATGCCGGCGGCAAGCTCACCGCGCGGCGCGCCGCGACGAAGGCCGCGCGCCGGCCGACGCCGACCGCTCCCGCCCAGCGGGTGACGCTCGGCGTGATCGTCGGCAATCGCGGCTTCTTTCCCGGCCACCTCGCCCGTACCGGCCGCGACGAGATGCTCCGTGCCCTCGCTGAGGAGGGCATCGATGCCGTCGCGCTCGGCCCGGACGATTCGACCCACGGCGCGGTCGAGAGCCGCGACGAGGCCAAGGCGTGCGCCGCGCTCTTCCGAGCCAATGCCGACCGGATCGCCGGCGTCATCGTCACCCTGCCGAACTTCGGCGACGAGCGGGCGATCGCGGAAACGCTCCGGATGGCCGGCCTGAACGTCCCGGTGCTCATCCACGCCACGGCCGACGATCCAGCGAAGATGGGCATCGATGCCCGCCGCGACGCCTTCTGCGGCAAGATGTCCTGCTGCAACGTCCTCACCCAGTACGGCATTCCCTATTCGCTGACGTCGGTCCACACCCAGCGCCCGGAGTCGGACAGCTTCCGGGCCGATCTGCGCAGCTTCGTCGGCGTCTGCCGAGTGGTGCGGGGATTGAAGTACGCGCGCATCGGCGCGATCGGCGCGCGGCCGGCCGCCTTCAAGACCGTGCGGTTCAGCGAGAAGATCCTCGAGGCGTCTGGCATCGCCGTCGAGCCGATCGATCTCTCGGAGATTCTCGGGCGGATCGACCGCCTGGCGAACGACGATCCGCACGTGCGCGCCAAGCTCGACGAGATCCAGGCCTACGTGCCCACGGAGGGGATTCCCGCCGAAGCGCTGGCGAAGATGGCCAAGCTCGGCCTCGTGATCGACCGGTGGATGAAGGAGGTCGACGTCACCGTCAGCGCGGTGCAGTGCTGGACGTCGATGGAGGAGTTTTTCGGCGTGGTGCCGTGCACCGTGATGAGCATGATGAGCGACGTCAACCTGCCGAGCGCCTGCGAGATGGACGTCTGCGGTACGATCAGCATGTATGCGCTGACGCTCGCCTCGGAGACGCCGAGCGCGCTGCTCGACTGGAACAACAACTACGGCGACGATCCGAACAAGGCCGTCTGCTTTCACTGCAGCAATCTCCCGAAGGCGTTCTTCGAGGACGTCCAGATGGACTACCAGGCGATCATCGCCGGCACCGTCGGCCGGGAGAATACCTACGGCACGGTAGTGGGCAAGGTCCGGGCAAACCCGATGACCTACGCCCGCTTCTCGACCGATGACCGCACCGGCCGCATCCGGGGCTACGTGGGCGGCGGACGGTTCACGAACGATCCGCTGACGACCTTCGGCGGCGCCGGCGTGGTGGAGATTCCGCGCCTGCAGGAGCTGCTGCGGTTCATCTGCGAGCAGGGCTTCGAGCACCACGTCGCCGGCACGATGGCCACCGTCGCCGACCCGGTGCACGAGGCGACGACGAAGTACCTGGGGTGGGACGTCCACCTGCACCGGTAACGGCGTGGCCGTCGTCGCCGGCGTGGACTTCGGCACCCAGAGCGTTCGGGTCGCCATCGTCGACAGCGAGCGCGGACCGCTCGGTGCCGGAGTCGCTCCATTTCCCGTGCTCCGTCGGCGGGACGACCCCGACTTCGCCACCCAGTCGCATGACGCGCACATGGCCGCACTCGTCGACGCGACGCGGGTGGCGCTGGTCGATGCGGGGGTCGCGGGGTCGGAGATACGGGCGATCGCCCTCGACACGACCGGTTCCACGGTCGTCCCGGTCGGCCGGGGCCTCGTCCCGCTCGACGACTACTACCTCTGGTGCGATCATCGTGCGCACGCCGAAGCAGCGCTGATCACCGAGGTCGCTCACCGCGAGAAGCTGCCGGCGATCGAGCTCTGCGGCGGCGTGTACTCCTCCGAGTGGGGCTTCGCCAAGCTGCTGCACTGGTTGCGGCACAATCCCCAGCGGCGAGGCGAGATGGTGACCGCGCTCGAGCACTGCGACATGGTCGCCGCGGTGCTCTGCGGCGTGACCGAGCCTCGCGACGTGGCGCGCTCCGTCTGCGCCATGGGGCACAAGTGGCTGTGGAACGAGGAGCTCGGCGGGCTCCCGAGCGAGGAGTTCCTGTGCGCGGTCGATCCGCTGCTCGCCGGAGTGCGGGAGAAGCTCGCCGGCCGCTACCTCACCTCGAATCACCTCGCTGGACATCTGTCGGCGGAGTGGGCCGACAGGCTCGGACTACCGGAGGGGATACCCGTCCCCGTCGGCGCCTTCGACGCGCACTGGGACGCCATCGGCGCCGGCGTCACCGAGGGCGACGTCGTCAACGTGATCGGCACGTCGACCTGCATCGTGGCGATCGCGAAGCAGGTCGATCAGGTGCCCGGCGTCTGCGGCGTGGTGCCCGGCTCGGCGCATCCCGATTTCGTCTGCATCGAGGCTGGCCTGTCCGGTGTCGGCTACGTCTTCGAGTCGATTGCCAGACGTGCCGGACGCACGGTGGAGGAGTTGACGCGAGGACTCGAGGAGTATCGCGGCGGCCAGACGGGATTGCTGCGGCTCGTCTGGGACAATGGCGATCGGACCGTGCTGGTGAATCCCAATCTCGGCGGGGTGACGCTGGGATGGAACCTGAATCACGACGCGAGCGACGAGCTGTTCGCCGCGATCGAGGGGACGGCGTTTCACACGCGCATCGTGCTCGAGCGGATGGCTGAATGCGGCGTGCGCATCGACCGGGTGATCCACGGCGGCGGTATCGCGCAGAAGAACGACGTCCTCAACCGCGTTTACGCCGACGTGCTGGGGAAACCGATTCTCGTGCCGTCGCGTCCGATCACCGGGCTCGGGTCGTCGATCTTCGCGTTCCTCGCCGCCGGGGTGTTCGCCTCCGTGGAAGACGCGCAGTCGGCACTCTGCCCGACATATCGGGTCATCGAGCCGGACCCCGACGAGCACGCGAGCTACGAACGGCTCTACGCCATCTATCGGAAGCTGTACTTCGCGCTCGGCGATCCCACCTCGAACGCGGTGCGCCTCGGTGCCGTGCTCCCCGAGCTGCGGCAGATCGCCGCCGAGGTGCGACGTCCGGCACCGGTGCCGTCCACCTGAGACTTACGGACACGACATGACACGACGATTTTCTCGACGCTTCGCCGGCCCTCAGGCGACGGGCGTCGCGGGCCTGCTCGCCGCGGCGATGATCGCCTGCACGCCGGCAAGGCCGGCGCAGCTGAACGCCGTGCGCGAGCCGCAAGCCTATCTGTTCTCGTACTTTCGCCGGAATGGCGAGGACGGCGTGCATCTGGCGTACAGCCGCGACGGGATCAGCTGGTTGCCGCTCAACGGCGGCAAGGCAGTGATCACGCCGGCGATCACCGGCTCCGGAATCGGATGGCAGGAGTGGAACACGACGGCGGCGCTGATGCGCGACCCGAGCATCGTCCAGGGACCGGACGGGATGTTCCATCTCGTCTGGACCATCGCCTGGACCGACCATGGCATCGGCGTCGCTCACTCGCGCGATCTCATCCACTGGTCGAAGCAGACTCGCGTGCCGGTGATGGAGCACGAGCCGACGACGCTCAATACCTGGGCGCCCGACCTGTTCTACGACGACGCGACGAAGCAATTCGTGATCGTGTGGGCGTCGTCGATTCCCGGACGCTTTCCGGCGACGGATTCGCTGGCCCAGAAGACGTCGCGTGGACG
>JBIOHU010000056.1:0-12520 GCA_044449225.1 Gemmatimonadales bacterium
GGTCGCCGGCGACGGAGCCGGCGACATCCGGTCGCCGAGATACACCTCGGCGACGTGGCGGGCGATCGGGCCGGGATCGATCGAGCCGAGGTTGCAGGTCTCGATCACGCTCAACTGCTGATCGGGGAAGCGGAGGAAGTGGGCCTTGTAGCCCATCATCGCGCCGCCATGCTCGTCGGTGCGGAGGCCGCGATAGGTCGAGACCTCGTTGCCGAAGGCGTAGATCAGCGTGTCGCCGTTCGCCAGGACGCCGCGGGTGTGGATCATCCGCTGCAGCGAGTCGCCGCCGACGCGGTGGCTGTAGTAGTTCGCGTCCCACTTCGCGAGGTCCTCGACGGTGGAGTACAGCCCCCCGGCGCCGGTCTTGTCGAAGTTCTGGAGATAGCTGATACGGAAGCCGCCGTGGCCGTCGGACTCGTAGCTCATCGCCCGGTCCTTCATCACGTGACCGGGATCGTCGTGGAAGTGGGTGTGGGTCATGCCGAGCGGCTGGAAGATCCGCTCGTCGGCGAAGACGCGGAGCGGCTTGCCGCTGACCTGCTCGACGATCTTGCCGAGGAGCCAATAGCCCGAGTTGCTGTAGAGATACTCCGTGCCCGGCTTGAAGTTGAGCTCCTTCTGGCGCTCGATGAGGGCGAGCGCGGCGTCGTCCGTCATCACGTCCTCGAGGCGAAGACCGGCGAGACCCATCAGGGTATAAATGTCGCGGATGCCGCTCGTGTGGTGGATGAGGTCGCGGATCGTGACGGGGACGCCGTACCTGGCGCGATAATCCGGCATCCCCGGGAAGTATTTCCGGATGTCGTCGTCGAGGGACAGCTTCCCCTCGAGCGCGAGCATGGCAGCGGCGGCGGCGGTGAACTGCTTCGAGTCCGAGCCGATGTAATAGACCATCCGCGGCGAGTTCGGGATGGAGTAGTCCAGGTTCGCCATGCCGTAGCCGCGCTCGTAGACGAGCTTCCCGCTCTGGATGACGCCGAGCGCGCAACCGGGCGAGTCGGGCCGGTCCCATGCGGCGAAGAGCTTATCGATGCGCGGGTCGGGCGCGACGACCGCGGCGAGTAGCAGGAAGGCGGTCAACATGCGGATTGGGCGGTCAGAGTCCGAAGGGGCGGGCGACATACTGGACGGCGGTCAACGTACTGAACTGCCGTCGGCGTGCGGAAGGTCGGCAATGGTCCGCCGGATAGAGCAATTGCCCTCGAATCACCGAGTTAACGCAGAAATTCATTGACTTAATAGGTAAATCATTCTACCATCTCCCTTCGACGCCGCATTCCCGGCGTCCGATCGATGGGAGGTGGCTGTAATGCCGCAACGCCGCAAGCCGTTCATTGACCCGTTCAATCCACCCCATCCGAGCCGATCCGGGTGGGGGATCGTCGTCCTCGTCGCATTCGGTATCGTCTGCGCTGCCTTCTTCGCGGCCTGCGACGACGGTCCCACCCAGCCCGCATTCGTCCCGGAAGTCCTCGACCCCGTCCTCGTCGCCCAAGGGAAGGACATCTTCCGCTACGAAACCTTCGACGACGAACGCTTCTGGACCGACACGGCCCGGATGCACGAGGTGGTCGCCTCGTCGGTCAGTCCGAGCCTCGCCCTCCAGGTGGGACTCAAGGTCGACGCCGACGCCCTCCCCCAAGCGGTGAAGGACGCCATCGTCGCCGGCCAGGTGGACCTCACCAGCCCTGCCACCACCGTCACCCTCCTGAAGCTCGGCGCCGTCGTCGGGCTCAAGGGAACCGTCACCCAGACCGCCGCGGGGAAGGACACCCTCTCCCGGCTCGGCATCACCTGCGCTCTCTGCCACTCCACGGTCGACAACTCCTTCGCGCCAGGGATCGGCCACCGACTCGATGGCTACCCGAACCACGACCTCAACGTCGGGGCGATCATCGCTCTCTCTCCCGCCATTCCCTCGGCGACGAAGGCGATCCTCAATACCTGGGGCCCGGGAATGTACGACGCCCGCTTCAACTTCGACGGCATCAGCATCCCCGTGGTGATCCCACCCGCCTACGGGCTGCATGGAGTGGCGAAGGAGATCTACACCGGAGACGGCCCGGTCTCGTACTGGAATGCCTACGTGGCCGTCACCCAGATGCATGGCCAGGGCACGTTCCAGGATTCCCGGCTGGGCATCAACGTCGTGAAGTCGCCGGACCTCGTGACGCCCCTGCTGCCAGCATTGCGCCAATATCAATTCTCTCTGACTCCACCGGTGGCGCCCACGGGATCGTACGACGTCGCCGCGGCGGCGCGAGGAAAGACGCTGTTCGACGGCGCGGCCAACTGCTCGAGCTGTCACCAGGGGACCCTCTACACCGACGTGAACGACGGCACCCTGCACGAAGCCGCCGAGGTCGGCCAGGATCCGGAGTTCGCCCGCCGGAGCGCGACGGGTCGCTACCGGACCACTCCCCTCCGCGGCCTCCTCCAGCATCCGCCCTACTTCCACGACGGCAACGCGAAGACCCTCGCCGACGTGGTGACACACTACGACCAGTTGTTCACGCTGCACCTGACCGCGCAGCAGAAGGGGGATCTGGCGGAGTACCTGAAGAGCCTGTAGGTGCGTCGGGGCGCCCCGTCTTTGACAGCCGCTCGAGTCAGACATAGCATTGCGGCGACCACTCCCCCCCGAGGCTCCCCATGCTGCGCACTCGACAGGCGGCCGCCGCCGCGGTCCTGCTCCTCGCCCCCGTCCTGCTCGGCGCGCAAACTCAACAGGCTGCGCCTCAACTCATCGCCCCGGAGAGCTACGGCCAGCTCCACTGGCGCACCATCGGCCCCGAGGGGAACCGCTTCTCCGCCGTCACCGGTGTTCCCGGCGACCCGCTGACCTACTACGCGGGCGCTGCCTCTGGTGGCATCTGGAAGACGATCGACGGCGGCGTGCACTGGCAGCCGGTGTTCGACGATCAGCCGGTGCAGTCCATCGGTTCGCTCGCGGTCGCGCCGTCCGACCCGAACATCGTCTGGGCCGGCACCGGCGAGGGGAACATTCGCTCGCACATCTCCATCGGGCAGGGGGTGTACAGGTCGCTCGATGCAGGGAAGACGTGGAAGCTCATGGGACTGGAGAAGACCGGACGCATCCCGCGGATGGTCATCGATCCTCGCGATCCGAACACGGTGCTCGCCTGCGCGCTCGGCACCGCATACGGGCCGCAGCCGGAGCGCGGCGTCTTCCGCAGCACCGATGGCGGAGCGACGTGGACGAAGGTCCTCTTCGCGGACGAGAGCACCGGGTGCTCGGACCTGGCGATGGATCCGAAGGACCCGCGCGTCCTGTTCGCGGGAATGTGGCAGCTCGAGATCCACACGTGGGGTCGCACGAGCGGCGGACCGGGCGGGGGATTGTTCGTCTCCCGCGATGGCGGCGTCACCTGGCAGCGCCTCGCGGGGCACGGGCTCCCGACGAAGCCGGTGGGCAAGGTCACCGTGGCGATCGCGCCCTCCAGGCCAGATCGCGTCTACGCGCTGATCGAGACCGGCGACGGCATCCCCTGGAACGGACAGCCGACGGACAGCGGACAGCTCTGGCGCACCGACGACGGCGGCGCGAACTGGGCGCTCGTCTCCCGCGACCGCAACGCCATGGGGCGCTCGCATTACTACTCGCGCATGGCCGTGGCGTCCGACAATCCCGACGAGGCGTACTTTCTCACCTCCTCGTACGCAAAGACGACCGACGGTGGACGGACGATCGCCGTCGTCCGTCGCGGCGAGGCGCCGGGCGGAGATCACCACGACATCTGGATCGATCCCACCAACGCCAACCGGCAGATCGTCGGCCACGACCAGGGGCTCTCGATCACGCAGAATCGCGGAAAGAGCTGGTACCGCCAACGCCTCCTCAATGCGCAGATCTACCACGTCACGGTGGACGACGAGGTTCCGTACAACGTGCTCGGCAACAAGCAGGACGAGCCGTCGTACCGCGGCCCCTCGAACTCGCTGGTGATGGGCGGGCGCGGCGCAGGGATCTCGCGCGGGATGTGGCACTCGGTGGGCGGCGGCGAGAGCGGATGGGCGACCCCCGATCCGACCGACTCGAAGATCATCTGGTCCACGTCCTCAGGCTCCGGGATGGTCGGCGGGATCGTCGTGCGCTTCGAGGAAGCGCGGCGGCAGTTCCGCAACGTCGAGGTCTGGCCGCACGAGTCCGACGGCCCCGCCGCCGGCCTGAAGTATCGCTTCGTGTGGGACGCTCCTCTCCAGATCTCTCCGCACGACCACAACACCATCTACGTCGGCAGCCAGTACCTGCACCGCACGCAGGACGGTGGGCAGTCGTGGCAGGTGATCTCCCCAGATCTCACGCTCAACGACAAGAGCCGGCAGGGCAGCTCGGGCGGGCTGACGCCCGACAACATCGGCGTCGAGTACGCCGGCGTCGTGTACGCGATCGCCGAATCGCCGGTGACGAAAGGGTTGATCTGGGTCGGGACCAACGACGGCCTCGTTCAGCTCACCCGCGATGGCGGGAAGAGCTGGACGAACGTCACGAAGAACATTCCCGACCTCCCGCCCTGGGGCTCGGTGCACAGCATCGCCCCGTCCCGCTACCACGCGGGGACCGCCTACATCACGGTGGACTTTCATCAGATGAACGATCGCGACCCGTTCATCTACCGGACGACGGACTACGGAAAGACGTGGAAGAGCATCATCAACGGGATCCCGAAGAGCATGCTGAGCTACGCGAGGGTCATCTACGAAGACCCGAAGCGGCCGGGGATGCTCTACGTGGGGACGGAGAATGCGATCTACGTCTCGTTCGACGACGGCGAGCTCTGGCAGCCGCTGCAGAACGATCTTCCGCACGCTCCGGTGTCGGGAATCGTCGTGCAGGAGCATTTCGACGACCTCGTGATCTCCACGTACGGCCGCGGCTTCTGGATCATGGACGACATCGGGGCGCTGCGCGCGCTCACTCCGGCACTCCTCGCCAGGGATGCCAACCTCTTCGCCGTGCGCCCCGCCTATCGCTTCCGCCCGATCACCGCGCCGTCCACCATGTACGACGATCCCACGGCGGGGGAGAACCCGGAGTACGGCGCCTCGATCGACTACTATCTCAAGGCGCCGGTGCCGGGGGGCGTGAAGGTGACGATCCTCGATCGGCAGGGACAGGTGGTGCGCACGCTGGACAGCGCGCGGAACGTATCGGGCATCAACCGCATCTACTGGGACCTGCGCTACGCGCCTTCGGCGGAGGTGCGCCTCCGCACCTCGCCGATGTACGCCGACTACATCGTGCCCGGTCCGAAAGGCCGCGTGGCGCCCGGGACGAGCACCCTCAGGATTCTCGCGCCGCCGGGGACCTACACCGTGAAGCTCGACGCCGGAGGCGCGTCGCAGACCCGGACGGTCGTCGTGCAGAAGGACCCCCACTCCGGCGGCACCGACGCGCAGATCGCGGCGCAGACGCGCGCCCTGTTGGCGATCCGCGGCGACCTCGACTCGGCCGCCGGCGCGGTGGGCCGCATCGAATCAGCGCGTGTCCAGCTCGACTCCATCCGGAAGACGGTGGCGGATGCCACGGTGAAGCAGGCTGCCGAGGCGCTCGAGCAGCAGTTCGTGGAGCTGGAGATGAACATCGTCGACCTGCGCCTGACCGGCGAAGGTCAGGACAACGTCCGTTTCGCGTCGAAGCTCATCGAGAAGCTCGGCTATCTCTCCAGCGAGATCGCGAGCAGCGACTACCGGCCAACCGACCAGCAGGAGGAAGTACGACAGCTCCTGCACGGGGAGCTCCACACTCACCTGGCTGCACTCGACTCACTGGTGGCGACGCAGCTCACGGCGTTCAACGGGATGCTGCGACAGCGGAACGTGCCGGCCGTCGTCGTGCGAGCGCGGGCGGCGACGGGCAGGTAGGCAGCGGGTACAGCACGATCTTGCGGGCTGCATCGATGAACGGTACGTTCGCCGCGCCACCCGTAACTCCCACCTCGCGTCCCAGCGCCCCCGCACACGTGACGGTGTGTCGGGCGAATCGACTCGGGACCCCGCAGGAGGTCGATCCGTGAGTTTCGTCGCAGTTGCCGTCCGACGCGCGTCGGCGCGAGTCTCGACCGCATTCATTATTCTGCTTGGCGCTGCCGGTCTCGCGCAGGCACAGACGGGACGGATCACCGGAACGGTCACAGACTCCGCGGCTCGATACCCGGCCTTCGGGGTCACGGTCGCGATCGTCGGGACGAACCTCAAAGAGGTGACTGCCGATGACGGCCGGTACACTTTCCGCGCCGTGCCGGCCGGCACGTACACGCTCGAGGCGCGCCGGGTCGGCTACACTCCGATAACTCGACGCGGCGTCGTCGTCACGGCGGGGCAGACGACGACGGTCGACTTCACCGTGCAGGCGTCCGTCCTCCACCTGCAGGAAACCGTCATCACGGGTGTCGTCGATCCCACGGCGGGCACCAAGGTGCCGTTCACCGTCGGCCGGGTGACGAAGGAGGACCTCCCGGTGCCGCCGATGAACGCGATCGACGCCATTCAGGGCAAGATCGCTGGCGCCACCATCGTCGGACCCGCCCAGCCGGGCGATGGCATCAGCATCCAGCTCCGAACGCCGACCAGCATCAACAAGAGCAACACACCGCTCATCGTCGTCGATGGCGTGATCCTCAACTCCAACGTGAATTCGGCGGATCTCAACTCGCTCGACATCGCCAGCGTCGAGGTCGTCAAGGGCGCGGCCGCGGCGTCGCTGTACGGATCGAGGGCGGCCAGCGGCGTCATCCAGATCCGCACGGCGCGCGGCAACGGGCTCGCGGTCGGCAAGACGCAGGTCAACGTTCGTTCCGAGTTCGGCACGAGCCAGCTGGCGAACGACGTGCAGCGCGCGAAGTATCACTTCTATCTCACGAATGCCGACGGCCAGTACGTCGATGCGGCCGGCAACGTCGTGACCCGTGACTTCCGAATCGCGCGTCCCGCCGCGACGCGGTTCCAGGACGAGGCGTACATCACGCCGATCTACAATCCGGTGGACGAGATCTTCCATCCGGGCAACGTCGTGACGAACGCGGTGAGCCTCGCGCAGAACGGCGAGAAGACGAACTTCCTCACCACCGTGTCGCAGCAGAAGCAGGACGGCATCTTTCTCGGCCATGGCGGTTACTCGCGCACCGATGTCCGTTTCAATCTCGATCATCGCCCGCGCGACGACGTCCAGTTCTCGATCAGCGGCTATCACGCGCGCTCGACCCGCGAAGAGCTCGATCCCAACAATGGTCCGAACGGGGGCAACCTCTTCTTCAATCTCACGGCGACCGCCCCCGACGTGAACCTGCTGCAGCCCGACCCGGACGGCACGAAGTACATTCTCCAGCCCGACCCCGCCGGCGTTCATCCGAGCCCGCTGTACATGGCGGAGACGCAGCAGAACCACACCTATCGCGCGCGGACGCTCGGCAGCATGGATCTGCACTACACGCCGCTCACCTGGCTCTCGAGCGACGCCAACGCGAGCTACGATCGTTCCGACCAGAATCAGGTGTTCTTCCTGGACCGTGGGCTCAAGTCGGAGAATTTCGCGACGGGCGATCCCGGTTCGTTGACGTTGAACGATGACTATACGAGCGCGCTCAACGCGTCCTGGAGCGTGAGCCTGCTCAAGGAGTTCGGCGCCCTGACGGCGCGGACGTCGGCTCGCGCGCTGCTCGAGCGCGAGCAGACGCAGAGCACCAGCGCCGTCGGCACCAACTTCGCCGTGAGCGGCGTGCCGCGCCTGGATGCGGCGCTCTCCCGGACCGGCTCCTCGTCGCAGGAGGACATCCGCGCCGAGGGCTACTTCCTGACCGGCGGTCTCGATTACGGCAGCCGCCTGATTCTCGACGGACTGGTGCGGCGCGACGCGAGCTCGCTCTTCGGGCCCGGCGAGCAGTGGCACACCTACTATCGGGCGAGCGCCGCGTGGCGCCTGGCGCAGGAGCCGTGGTGGCACTGGCAGCGCATCAACGAGTTCAAGCTCCGCGTCTCGCAAGGCACCGCCGGCACGCGACCCGACTTCGCCGATCAGTACGAGACCTACACCATCGGCGCGAACGGCACGCTCGCGAAGGCGGTGCTCGGCAATCGGTTCCTCAAGCCGGAAACGTCGAAGGAAACCGAGTTCGGCTTCGACATGATCGTCGACAACAAGTACTCGTTGCAGATCTCCCGCGCCAACGTGCGGACGACCGACGAGCTGCTGCAAGTCCCGCTGCCGGGGGCGATCGGATTCACCACGCAATGGCAGAACGCGGGATCGGTGGTGGGCACCACGCTCGAGGGTACCTTCGAGGCACAGGTGCTCCGCCGTGGCACGACCTCCTGGAAGCTCGGCATCACCGCCGACCGGTCGCGCAGCCACATTGCGACGTACGACGCGAGCTGCATACGCACGGCCACCATCTCGTATCGCTGCCCGGGCGAGGATCTGAGCACGATGTACGGAAACGCCTTCGTGCACGCGATGGCCCAGATGCCCGCCGCGCAGCAAGGCACGAACGGCGTGTTCGAGGTGAACGACGACGGGCTGCTGGTCGCCGTCGGCCCGGGCGGCCACTACACCGATCCGGGCAAGTGGGGCACGACCGTCTCGAGCAACGGCGTCAACTACCCGTGGGGCATGCCGATCATCCTCCTCGACTCGGCTGGCCAGCAGGCGGTGGTCAAGATCGGCGACGGCAACCCGCGCTTCCACTACGGCATCTCGAACGACGTCTCGTGGAAGGGCTTTCAGTTCTACGGACTGCTGGACACGCAGGTCGGCGGCAACATCTACAACCAGAACAACCAGCGTAGCTACCAGTATTTCCGCAGCGCCGACGAGGATCAGGCGGGCAAGCCCACGGAGCTGAAGAAGACCGTGGACTACTATTCGCTGGTCTACAACGGCAACGCGATCGAGGACTGGTTCGTCGAGCCGGGTGGCTTCGTGAAGCTGCGCGAGCTGTCGGTGGGGTACAAGGTGCCGGAGCGTTTCGTCTCACGCATTCCGGGAACGAACGGCGCCGGCATGACGCTCTCGATCGTCGGCCGCAACCTGAAGACATGGACGCGCTACAAGGGGTACGACCCGGAGGTGGGGACGGTGAACAACCGGCTCGACACGTATGCCTACCCGCAGTACCGATCGTTCACGGGCGTAGTCCAATTCCAATTCTGACCGGCGACTGGAGCATCCCGATGAGATCTCGATCGATCGCGCGTCGAGCGGCGTTGGGCGCCGCGTGCATCGCGCTCGGAGCGTGCATGGATCTGACCGTACCGAACAACAACAATCCCGACCGCCTTCGCGCCACGAGCACGCCGGGCGATGTCGAAGGGCTGATCGCCGGCACCTTTCAGCGGTATTGGCCGAACGTCTACGGCCTCACCCCCACGGTCATGCTGAGCGAGATGGGCTACGAGTTCAGCACGCCCTTCCTCTGCTTCGGGGGCCAGCCGAACGGGATGGAACCGCGTCCGGCGTGGAACAACAATTCGTCCTATACATATGCCAACGTGTCGTCGACCACCTGGCTCAATCTCTACGGCGTGATCTCGGTGGTGAACGACGGCCTCCAGGCGCTCGATCGCGGCGTGCAGATCGGCCCCAACGGGGCGAACGACAGCCGCGCACGCGCCTTCGCCAAGCTCATGCAAGGCGTCGCGCACGGCTCACTGGCGCTCCTGTGGGACAAGGCGGTGATCGTCGACGAGCACACGAACGTCGACACGCTCGTCGCGCCCAGGTACGCACCGTCCGCCGAGGTGATGGCCGCGGCGATCGCGATGCTCAAGGAGTCGATCGCCATCTCCGATACGGCCTCGTTCGTGCTGCCGTCCACCGGATGGATCCCGGGCCTGGCGCTGACGAACAAGGATCTCTCCCGCCTCGCCCACACGTACATCGCGCGGTTCGAGGCGTACGAGGCGCGGAGCGCGACGGAGCGCGCCGCGGTGAACTGGGCCGACGTCCTCGCCCAGGTGAACGCCGGTATCACGTCCGTGCGCGACGACTCGACGGCCGACTTCGCGCCGATCGGAGCGCCGAGCGTTCTCTCGGATTCGTACAAGCAGGTTGCCGCGCGGATACGCACGGTCGCTGGCGATTACATGCGGCCGAGCAACTGGTTGGTCGGCCCAGCCGACTCCACGGACGCCTGGAAGAACTGGGTCGCCACGCCCGTGGCCAACCGCGTCGCCTTCCAGCTGCGCACGAAGGATCGCCGCATCGTGGGTGCGGCCAGCATCACGGCGCCAGGGCTGTACACGACCTACAACCCGAATATCGCCTTCTACAACCCGACGCGCGGGACCTACCTGCAGTCGAAGTACTACTACACGCGGTATGGCGCCGGCACGTCGTACCAGAACGGCCCGCTCGTGGCCATCGGGCATACCGAGATGGACATGCTCGAGGCGGAGGCGTTGATCCGCCTCAATCGCGCCAGCGAAGCCATCCCGCTCATCAACAAGACACGCGTGGCGAACGGGCAGCTTCCACCGGTGGACATCAACGGACCGCCGGATGAACCCGGGTGCGTGCCGAGAAAGACCACGGGCGCCTGCGGCAGCCTGTGGGATGCGCTCCGGTACGAGAAGCGGATCGAGGGGATGGGCATCGATGGTCAGGTGGCGTTCTGGGATGCGCGCGGCTGGAACACCCTCACCGTCAACTCGTTCATTCAATTCCCGATTCCCGGCCGCGAGCTCGCCATCGAGCGACTGCCCAACTACACCTATGGTGGCGGCGGGCCGGGTAGCGCACCGACGCCGACGTGGGATGCGTGCCCTGCCGGGATATCGTTGCCGCGCTGCTAGCGGCCGGCAGGAGCCGGATGTCCCGGAGCTCGTCGTCGTGCGATGACTGAACGCGGTGAAGGGCCGGACGGCGGCCTGGATGACCACGCCGCCATCTCGCGGCGGGCGATGCTCAGGAGTGCGGTCGGCGCCATCGGCGCCGCGGCGCTCGCAGGCGCTCCCGCGTTCGCCGACGGCCGGCCGGTCACGACGCGATCCCCGCAATCTCCGCTGCCGGCGATTCCGGAGAATCTCACCAGGCTGCCCGGCGCGCCGACCTCCGCCGTCGGTACCCGGTCGCGATTCGTCGCGCCGGTGCGCGCGCCGGCGGGTGCGGTCGCGGGCAGCTCCTTCACGCCCCTGCAGGACCTGACGGGTACGATCACCCCGTCGGATCTGCACTTCGAAGTACACCACGCGGGCGTTCCGCTCATCGACCCGGCGCGACACACGCTCCTCGTGCACGGCCTCGTCGATCGCGCCACGATCTTCTCCCTCGACGACATCAAGCGCTTTCCGCAGGTGACGCGCATCCACTTCATAGAATGCTCGGGCAACGGCGTGCTGGCCTGGCGGACCAACATCTTCGGCCAGCCCGATCCCGGTCTCACGCCACAGCAGGTCGCCGGCATGACGAGCAACTCCGAGTGGACCGGCGTACCGCTTCGGCTGCTGCTCGAGGAAGCGGGCGCCAGGCAGGACGCGACCTGGCTGCTCGCCGAAGGCGGCGATGCCTGCCTGCTCGCACGCAGCATCCCGATGGCGAAGGCGCTCGACGACGCGCTGGTGGTGTGGGCGCAGAATGGTGAGCCGCTCCGGCCGGAGCAGGGATTTCCGATGCGGCTGCTGCTTCCCGGCTGGGAGGGCAACACGAACATCAAGTGGCTGCGTCGTCTCGAGCTGGGAACGCGACCCTGGATGACGCGTTCGGAAACGGCGGCCTACACCGATCCACTCGCCAATGGCACCGCGCGCCAGTTCGCGTTCGACATGGACGCCAAGTCCATCATCACGTCGCCGGCCCATCCGGAGACGATCGCTTCAGGCTGGCGGCCGGTCACCGGGATCGCCTGGAGCGGTCGCGGCACGATCTCGCGCGTCGAGGTGAGCACCGATTCGGGCAAGACCTGGCGGGACGCGACGCTCCCGGCGCCGGTCCTTCCAAAGGCACACACCCGCTTCACGTCCATGTGGAAATGGGACGGCACTGAAACGATCATTCTGAGCCGCGCCACCGACGAGACAGGGTACGTGCAGCCCACCCGCTCCGAGCTGATACGCGTCCGCGGTCCGGGCACCGAATATCACTTCAATCCGATCTACGGATGGCGCGTGATGCCCAACGGCCGCGTCTTCTTCCACGGCGCCACGTGATGTGGGGCCTGCGCCGGGCGCAGGGGGGATGGCGAGGCGCGCGAATCGTGCTCGCCGTCATCGCACTCTCGGCTTGTCGCGGGCATGACACCGGCGAACCGTCGCGGCATTATGGCCTCGGACGGTCGGCGACGAGCGCGGAGATCGCGGCGCGCGACGTCGACGTGGGGCCCGATGGCGTGGGACTTCCCGCCGGAAGCGGCACGGTGGCGCAGGGCGAAGTGATCTACGCCGCCCAGTGCGCGTCGTGTCACGGCGTGCATGGCGAGGGAAAGCCGCCGATCTATCCACGTCTCGTCGGTCGCGATTCCGCCGCCGAGGGCTTTCGGTTCGGCAGCGACCCCAGGCTCGTGCGGAC
>JBIOHU010000057.1:0-12395 GCA_044449225.1 Gemmatimonadales bacterium
GTGATCGGCATCATCTACGGTGCCTTGATGTCGCTCGTCCAGCCGGACTTCAAGAAGCTGGTGGCGTACAGCTCCGTGAGTCATCTCGGT
Organism: Gemmatimonadales bacterium; assembly: GCA_044449225.1. Lineage (GTDB taxonomy): Bacteria > Gemmatimonadota > Gemmatimonadetes > Gemmatimonadales > Gemmatimonadaceae > AG11. Next base: position 91 of record JBIOHU010000057.1, read on the forward strand.
TTCGTGATGCTGGGCATCTTCGCCCTGACCGTGCAGAGCGTCCAGGGCGCGCTCATGGTGATGATCAATCACGGGCTCTCCACCGGCGCGCTCTTCTTTCTCATCGGCATGCTCTACGAGCGGCGCCACACGCGGCTGATCGAGGACTACGGCGGCATTGCCCGGGTCGTGCCGATGTTCGCTGCGCTGCTGACCTTCGTCACGCTCACGTCGATCGGCGTGCCGGGCACGAACGGATTCGTCGGCGAATTTCTCGTGCTGATCGGATCCTTCCGCACCTATCCGGTCTTCTCGCTGGTCGCGACGACCGTGGTCATCATCGCTGCCGCCTATCTCCTCTGGGCGATCCAGCGCATCCTGTTCAATCCGCTCGACAAGCCGGTGAACGAACACATTCCCGACCTGAACCGGCGCGAGCTCCTGGTGATGGCTCCGCTCGTGGCGGCGATGCTCTGGCTCGGCGTCTATCCGGCACCAGTTCTCCGCCGCATGCAACCGGCCGCGGAGCAGTTCGTCCGGACGGTCGAGTCGCGTGCCGCGCTGTCGACGGCTTCGGCGCGCGAGGGCCGCTGATGCGGTACTACGACCTCTCCATTCCGGCGCACCTCAGCGCCGCGCTGCTTCCCGACCTGATTCTCATGGGCGGAGCGATGCTCCTCCTCCTCTGGGCGGTCTGGCGGACGGAGTCCGCGTCGCACCAGCGCAGCGTCGGAGTGCTGTCCATCGGGTTGTGCGTCGCGACGCTCGTCGCGGTGCTCCTGATGATGTTCGACCGGCCGATGGCGTCCGACGGACCGATCGCCGTCGACAATTTCCGCTGGATGGTGGACATCGTCGTCCTGCTCGGCACGATCGGAGCGATCGCGCTCGGCATCGACGATAACGATCGCACCGGCACGACGACAGCGGAGACACACGTGCTCATGCTGCTCGCTTCGTCCGGGATGATGCTGCTTGGCGCGGCGCGCGACCTGATCATCGTGTTTCTCGGAATCGAACTGATGTCGATCGCCGTCTACGCGCTCGCGGGGCTCAATCGTCGCAGCGAGCGGTCGGCCGAGGGGGCGCTGAAGTACTTCCTGCTCGGCGCGTTCTCGACCGCCTTCCTGCTGTACGGTATCGCGCTGGTGTACGGCGCCACTGGCACCACGGGTCTTCACCAGATTCACTCTCGCATCGTCGAGCAGTCGTTGACGGGCAATCCCGTGCTCCTGACGGGTATCGGCCTCCTGCTGGTCGGCTTCGGCTTCAAGGTGGCCAGCGTGCCCTTCCACATGTGGGCGCCGGACGTCTACGACGGCTCGCCCAACCCAGTGACGGCGTACATGGCGGCGACGGTCAAGGCGGCTGCATTCGCCGCCTTCCTCCGCGTTTGGCTGGAGGCGTTTCCGACCGAGTTTGCGACCTGGCACCGGGCGGTCGTCGGTCTCGCGCTGCTCACGATGATCGTCGGCAATGCAATCGGGCTACAGCAGCGCAATCTGAAGCGTATGCTCGCCTACTCGTCGATCGCTCACGCGGGCTACATCCTCGTCGCGATCGCGTCCGGCACCGCCCAGGGCGCGTCCGCTATGCTGTTCTACCTGCTGGCTTACACTCTGGCGACATTCGGCGCCTTTGCCGTCATCATTGTCATGTCGCGCGGCGACGTGGCGTTGACGACCGAGGACATCAGCGGACTGTGGACGGTGCGTCCCTGGCTCGCCGTCGGCATGACGGTGTTCATGATGGCGCTGATGGGCTTTCCCATCATCGGCGGAATGGGCTTTCTTGCGAAGTGGTATATTCTCAAGGCGGCGCTGCAGGCGCCTGACCCACAGACGACTCTGGCGGTCGTTCTCGTGCTGACGACCGTCATCTCGGCTGGCTACTACCTGTACGTCGTGATGGTGATGTTCATGCGCCCGCGCGCCGCCGATGCGGCGCCGGTCGGACGCACAGCGGGTTGGACGCGCTTCGTCGTCGTGGCGTGCGCGCTCGCCATTCTCCTCATCGGCATCGCGCCGGACTACGCGGTGCGCTACGCGGCGGTTGGCGTCCCACGACTCGGCACGTCTGCCGACAGTCTACACGCGCGGTCTCCGGCTCCGCAGCGCGCGGCACTGCTTCATTAGCCTTGGCGCACTCGCCCCGGCGGCCGGGCCGGGGAGGCCCGTCTGGACACACTGGCAGTGCGCGGCGAGGGCAAGCGATCAGGCGCATTCCTCCTTGTTCCGGGATCCAATGGCGATCGCCCCAGGAATCTTCCGGCAGTACGACATTCGCGGAATTGTCGGCGATGACCTCACCGAGGAGGTCGCTCGCGGCCTCGGGGGTGGCTACGGGGCGCTCCTTCGCGAGCTGGGCGTCAGCGGCGAGGTCGCCGTGGGTCGCGACAACCGGCCGAGCGGACAGGCGCTGCATGATGCTCTGCTCGAGGGACTCACCGGGGCGGGCGTGAATGTCGTCGACGTGGGCGTCGTCCCCACCCCGCTTCTCTACTGGAGCCTCCACCACCTGGACGTGGTGGGTGGCATTCAGATTACCGGCTCGCACAACCCAGCGGAGTACAATGGGTTCAAGTTGTGCCTGGGAACCGAGTCGCTGCACGGCGAGGCCATCCAGCACCTCCTCGCCCTGATCCTGCGTCGCGCGGCGCCAGTGGGTCAGGGGCGCGTTCGCCGCGAAGAGGTGATCGATCGCTACGTCGCGGACGTCGCGCAGCGGATCGGTCCGATCTCGCGTCCGATGAAGGTGGTCTACGACTGTGGCAACGGTGCGGGTGCGCTGGTGGCGCCTCAACTCATGAGCTCCATCGGGCTCGAGGCCACCGGGCTGTTCTGCGAAAGCGACGGCACGTTTCCGAACCATCATCCCGATCCGACGGTCCCTGCCAACCTCGATGCGCTCATCGCCGCCGTCCGACACGAGGGGGCGGAGATCGGTCTCGCTTTCGACGGCGATGCCGACCGCATCGGCATGGTGGATGGCGAGGGACGAATCGTCTGGGGGGATCACATCCTGATTCTCTACGCCCGGGACGTGTTGGCACGGACCGGAGGAGGGCAGTCGATCATCTTCGACGTCAAATGCAGCCAGGCGCTTCCCGACGAGATCGAGCGGGCGGGAGGCCGGCCGGTGATGTGGAAGACCGGTCACTCGCTGATCAAGGACAAGATGAAGGAGACTGGAGCCCCGCTCGCCGGAGAGATGTCGGGCCACATGTTCTTCCGCGAAGGGTTCTACGGTCACGACGATGCACTGTACGGCGCGGCGCGGCTGCTGCGCATCGTCGCCGACTCCGGACGCACCGTGCGCGAGCTCCTCGCCGACGTTCCGACGTTCGTGAGCACGCCCGAGATTCGCGTCGCTTGTCCCGATGATCGCAAGTTCGGCCTCGTCGCGCGCGCGGTCGAGCACTTCCGCGCCTCGCACGAGGTGGTGAGCGTCGACGGCGCGCGCGTGCTGTTTGGGGACGGCTGGGGTCTCATTCGCGCGTCGAACACGCAACCGATCCTCGTGCTGCGGTTCGAGGCGCGCAGCACGGCGCGGCTGCAGGATATTCGCGATGAGATGGAAGGATGGCTCCGGCAGCAAGGCATGACGGTCTGACATGAGCACGCGGCGGCTGGTGACGGTGGTGCTCGCCGCCGCGGCGGTCGTTCTCCTCGTCGGGCGTTGGACCGCCGAACTCTATGCCGACTACCTCTGGTACGACTCTCTCGGTGCCAGACTGGTCTGGCAGGCACGAGTCGTCACGACGCTGGTGGTGTGGCTCTCGTCGTTCGCAGTCGCCTCGGCGTTCGGGTTCGTCAACTTCCTGGCCGTGCGCCGGTCGGTGGTCTCGCTCGTGCTTCCACGACGAATCGCCAACGTGGAGATCGGGGAGGAGGTGCCCGGTCGATACCTCATCGTGGCGGCTGGCGCTCTGTCCCTGCTCGTCGGCGTCGCGCTCGCGCTGCCAGGCTCCATCTGGACGCAAGCGCTGCTGTCCCGCATCGGACAGCCGTTCGGGGAAACCGACCCCTACTTCGGCGCCGATCTCGGCTTCTTCGTCTACTGGCTGCCCTTCGAGTCCACGCTGCATGAGTGGGCCGTGATCCTGCTCGCCGTCGTGATCGGTCTCGTCGTGCTGCTCTATGCATTGACGCCGAGCCTTCGCTGGGATCGCGGTCATCTGCACGTGTCGGCCTACGTGCGCCGACACTTCACGATGCTCGGCGGCGTCCTTCTCCTCGTGCTGGCGTGGAGCTACCGGCTGGACATGTATCGGCTCGTCGCCACCGGGGAGGGGACGGGCGGCGTGTTCACGGCGATCGATCATCGCGTGCTCGTACCGGCCATGCTGCTCCTGGCGGTCGTCACGCTCTGCGCGGCGCTGGTCGTCTGCTGGGCCGGCTGGACCGGCCAGATGCGACTCGCCTTCCTTGCCGTGACGACGGTGCTCCTGCTGTCCGTGGTCGCGCGCTCGATCGCCCCGTTGCTGGCGCGGCGCTCGGTGGATCCCGGAGCCGCGGCGGTTCAGGAACGGCCCTACGTCGCGACACGCCTCGGATACACGCGGCGCGCCTTCGGGGTGGATCGCATGCGGCCCGATTCGCTCGGCGCCGGATTCGCCGATCTCGGCGCGGCAGCGCGCCGGGTGGCGGTATGGGACGGCCAGACGCTTGCCGCGGCGGCGCAGCGGCTCCGACGTGTCCAGGTCGTGGGCGACGGCGCCGACTGGCAGGGCAGCGCGTCCTCACTGACCGCACTGCTCGTCGAACGCAGCAGCGATGCCGGTGGCGATCAACGCGACGCGTGGGGGATCGGGCGCTTCGATGCCACCGCCGCCGACGAACGGGGGATGCCGGTTCGGGTTCCAGCCGGCACGCGGGGACTGGACGAGACGTTGTTCGACGAACCGGCGGTGTTCGACTCCGCGCCAGTCTACTCGATCGTCTCCGATTCATTGCGACGCATCGCCGGTGTGGAGATGGTGTCGACGACGTCGCGCATCGCTCACGCGTGGGCGCTGCAGAACCTCCGTCTGCTGTTCGGGGAGTTGCCGCTCGACCGTCCGATGATCGTGCGCCGGCGCGACGTCAGGGATCGCGTGCGGGCTCTCGTTCCATTTTTCGTGCAAGGGACTGCGGTGGTGCCCGTCGTCGCCGCCGATTCGCTGTATTGGGCGCTCGAGCTTTATGCCGTCTCCGATGCCTACCCGCTCTCGGAGCGCTTCGTTCTTCTCGGTGCCGAGCGCGGCTACCTCCAGCATGCGGGCACGGCACTGATCCACGCGGCGAGCGGCCGGGTGCGAATCGTGATTGCCTCCGCACCCGATCCGCTGACGGCGAGCTGGGTCGAGCGCTTTCCGGGATTGTTCACCCTTTCGAGCTCGTTGAGTGGGGCACTCCAGGCGGTGCTTCCACCGGATATCGATGGCGCTCACGCTCAGGCTCTCGCGTTCGCCCTCGCGGGTTTCCGGGGTGACAGCCTGGAGGTCCGACACTTTGCCACCCTCGACGGGGCCGATTCCGCGGCGTCGCACGAGCCACTGCACTTCGTCCTGCCGGGCATCGGCGTCGTCGCGTCGTGGCCGCTCCTCGACGAACGGGAACGCGTGCGCGGAATCATCGCGGCGGAGGGTGGACCGCACCGAGTGACCGCGTGGATCCCGATGGCGAGCGACGGCGCGAGATGGGGTGCAGTGCTCGACCGGCTGCGCGGCGCCGATACGAGTGCGCACGAGAATGGACTCGTGCGTGGGCCAGCGCGAGTCGTGCCGGTGGGCGGACGACCAGCGTACCTCCAGTCCGTGTACCAGTGGCGACCGGGAGGCAGTCCGCGTCTGATTCACGTCGGTGTCGTCGCCGGCGACTCGGTGTTCCAGGGCCCGACTCTCCTCGGCGCGCTCGGCGGCGCGCCGTCGACTGGTGCCTTCGGCCCGCAGACGCTACGTGACCGAGCCGACAGTTTGTATCGCGCGATGCGCGACGCGCTCGGTCGGGGCGACTGGGCTGCCTTCGGCCACGCCTTCGATGAACTCGGCGTCACACTGCGACGCCGGGTTCCATGAGCTTGCTCGGCGGCCGGGCGCTGTCTAACTTCACGAGGCGGACGTCATGAGCGAGGCGGATGTGCGCACGGCTGTGATCGCGCTGGGCGGCAACGCCCTCGCACCGGCCGGCGAGAAGAGCACCATCTACGACCAGTTCCGCCACACGCGCGAGAGTCTCGGCCCGATCGTTGACCTTGCCACCGATGGGTGGAACCTCTGTGTCGTCCACGGCAACGGCCCGCAGGTCGGCGACGAGCTGGTCCGAAACGAGAGCGCGCGGCGCGAGGCCAGCCCGCTTCCGCTCGGAGTGCTCGTCGCGGCAACGGCCGGCTGGATTGGATACATGGTACAGCAGTCGATCGAGAACGCATTGCGACGCGCCGGCTCGATGCGTGATGTCGCGACGATCATCACGCAGGTGCAGGTGCTGGCGAACGATCCGGCGCTGACCGAGCCGACGAAATTCATCGGACAGCCGCTCTCGCCCGAGCGCGCTGCCGAGCTGCGTCGCGAAGGACATGTCGTGAGGCTGGACGGCAAGGGGAACGAGCGCCGAGTCGTGGGGAGCCCGCAACCTCGGGCGATTCACGAACTGCGCACCATCCGGCAGTTGGTGGAGTCGGGCACGATCGTGATTGCGTGCGGCGGGGGAGGGGCGCCCATCTACGACGATCCCGTGAAGGGATGGGAGGGAATCGATGCCGTGGTGGACAAGGACCTCGCCGCCGCCGTTCTCGCGCGCGATCTCGAGGCCACCCTGTTACTGATCCTCACGGATGTGGACGCAGTGTACGCCGACTGGGGAACCCCGCGGCAGCGACCGCTTCGAAGGCTTTCGGTCGACGAGGCCGAGAAAATGGACCGCGCAGGAGCTTTCGGTGAGGGCAGCATGGCACCGAAGATCCGCGCTGCGGTTGACTTCGCGCGGCGCACTGGCGGCCGCGCGATCATCACGGAACTGGGCCGCGGGCGGGAAGCGGTGCGCGGCAGGGCTGGAACCACCATCACAGGGGACGGAGGAGGGACGTGAACATTCACGAGTTTCAGGCCAAGGAGATCCTGCGTGCCGAAGGCGTGCCGATCCCGCCGGGAGAGGTGGCGACGACCCCCGAGCAGGCCGAGGCGATCGCGAGGCGGATGGGCGGGATGGTGGTGGTGAAGGCGCAGGTGCACGCTGGCGGTCGCGGCAAGGCAGGCGGCGTGAAGCTCGCCAGGACTCCCCCCGAGGCGAGAGAGATCGCGAGCAGGATCCTCGGCATGCAGATCAAGGGCCTCACGGTGCACCAGGTGCTCGTGACCGCCGCCGCCGACATCGCCAGCGAGGCCTACGTCGGCATCATTCTCGACCGGGCGAGCAGGAAGCCGGTCTTCATGGTGAGTCCGGCGGGAGGCATCGACATCGAGGAAGTCGCCGCGACGACGCCGGAGAAGATCCTCAAGCTACCGATCGACACGCGGTATGGGCTGCAGGCCTACCAGGCGAGCGAGCTCGGGTTCTTCCTGTTCGACGACGTGAAGAGGGTACGCGCGGCCTCGAAGATCATGATGGCGCTGTATCGCGCGTTCATGAAAAACGGCGCGTCGCTCGCGGAGATCAATCCACTCGTCGTCACTCCAGCTGGGGACGTCCTCGCCCTCGACGCCAAGATGGTGATCGACGACAACGAGCTCGATCGCCATCCGGAGCTAGAGGCGCTGCGCGACGAGACGGCGGAAGCGCCGAGCGAAGTAGACGCGCGGAATTCACATCTGACCTTCATCAAGCTCGACGGCAATGTCGGTTGCGTCGTGAACGGGGCCGGCCTCGCGATGGCGACGATGGATCTCGTGAAGTACTACGGCGGCGAGCCGGCCAACTTCCTCGACATCGGCGGTTCGTCGAATCCGGAAAAGGTCGTCGCCGCGCTGCGTATCATCACCGGCGATCCGAGCGTCAAGGTCATTCTGTTCAACATCTTCGGAGGCATCACCCGGACCGATGACGTGGCCAACGGCATCGTCACGGCGACGAAGGCCAATCCGCTCAGGATTCCCATCGTCATTCGCCTCACCGGCACGAACGAGGAGATCGCCATGAAGATCCTGCAGGAGAACGGCTTCAGCGCGTCGTCCGACATGGACGAGGCGGTGAAGAAGGCAGTCGATCTGGCAACGAGGGGAGGAAAGGCCGCGTGAGCATCTTCATCGACCGGTCCACGACATTGCTGGTCCAGGGCATCACTGGCCGCGACGGCGGCTTCCACACGCGCCAGATGATCGAGTACGGCACGAACGTCGTGGGCGGCGTGACGCCGGGAAAGGGTGGTCAGACGTTCGACGGCACCGTTCCGGTGTTCAACACGGTGCATGAGGCGGTGAAGGCGACGGGCGCCAACACGACGGTGATCTACGTCCCACCGATGTTCGCCGCCGACGCGATCATGGAAGCGGCTGATGCCGGGATCGCGCTGATCGTCGCGATCACGGAAGGCGTTCCCGTGCTCGACATGACGAAGGTTTTTCCGTTCGTGAAGGAAAAAGGCGCGCGCCTGCTCGGCCCCAATTGTCCCGGGCTGATCACGCCGGGGCAGAGCAAGGTCGGCATCATTCCCGGACGCATCTGCACGCCCGGCAGCATCGGAGTCGTCAGCCGATCGGGCACCCTCACCTACGAAGTCGTCTACCAGCTCACCCGCGCCGGAATGGGACAGAGCACCTGCGTCGGAATCGGTGGCGATCCCATCAACGGCACCAATTTCATCGACTGTCTTGCCGCGTTCGAGGCCGACCCGAAGACGAAGGCCGTCGCGATGATGGGTGAAATTGGCGGCACCGACGAGCAGGAAGCCGCGGAATTCGTCCGCTCGCACATGAAGAAGCCGGTGGTCGGTTTCATTGCCGGCCAGACCGCCCCGCCCGGCCGCCGGATGGGTCACGCCGGCGCCATCATCTCCGGGTCTGCGGGCACGGCGGCGGAAAAAATCGAGGCGTTCGAGAGGGCCGGAATGGGGATCGCCAGGCGCCCGATGGATTTCGTCGAGCTCCTCCGGGCGCGGATGTGATGAGCGGTCGTGGCGTGAGTCGGCCCCGGTGAAGCTGCGCGACGTGCTGGCTCCGGAGCGCGTCGTCGTGCCGATGACGGCGGGCTCGCTGGACGAGGCCTCGAGCATTCTCCTCGAACGGCTCGCCTCGGCGCACGGTGTGCTCGACGCCGCGAGGCTGCGCCGTCGGGCGGCGGAGGATCGTCCGGACGACGTCGTCGCGATGGGCGACCGGGCGTTTCTGCTCCACTACCGAACCGACGCGGTGGGACAGCTCGTGCTCGCCGCCGGCGTGTCGGCTCGGCCCCTCTGTCGCCGGGAAAATGGCGACGTGGAACGCTGTGCGCGACTCGTCCTCATGATTGCCGCACCCCCCCGCCATGCCGCGCGGTATCTCCAGGTGGTAGGCGCATTTGCCCGGTTGCTGCGGAAGCAGGAGGTGCTGGACGCCGTGGTCGCGGTAGATAGCCCCTCCGCCTTCGTCGAGCTACCGGTCTTCGCCGAGTCGCGCCTGCCCGAACAGCTCGCCGTTCGCGACGTGATGACGGATCAGCCGCGCACGATCGGACCCGACGCGCCGCTCACCGAGGCTGCGCGGATGCTCGTCCGAACGGGTCTCGGTGCACTGCCGGTGGTGGACGAGAATCGTCGCGTGATCGGCATGGTGAGCGAGCGCGAGGTCATAAGGCACCTGCTCAGGATGCAGGCCTTCACCGGTCCCGATGCCCGGGTCGCGCTGCCCACGGGAGTGGGGTTGAAGACGGTCCGGGACGCGATGACCCGGCAGGTCCTGTGCGTGGCACCGGAGCAGCCGATTGCCGAGGTTGCGTCGCTCATGAGCAACAAGGAAGTCGATCGCGTCCCGGTCGTCCGCGAGGGCGTGCTGGTGGGCTTTCTCACTCGCGGCGACATCGTTCGAAAGCTGATTGGCAGTTGATCACCGCATGACATCCAACCGGGGCACCGCCCCGCGCACAGAGCGAGGCATCGAATCCATGGCGGGCACGCAGACACTCACGATCATCAAGCCGGACGCATTTGGGGCGGGGAAGGCGGGAAGGATCATCGCGTTGCTGGAGGAAAAGGGTTTCGCGGTAAAGGCGGCCCGGGTGCTGCGCCTTTCCCGAGCACAAGCGGAGGAGTTCTATGCGATCCATCGCGAGCGGCCCTTCTTCCGCGAACTGGTGCAGTTCATGACCTCCGGGCCCTGCATGCCGATCGTGCTCGAGAAGCCGAACGCCGTGCTGGCGCTCCGCGATGCGATTGGCGCGACGGACCCGGCCGAAGCCGCGGCGGGAACGGTCCGAAAGCTCTTCGCCGAGTCGAAGGGGCGGAACGCCATCCACGCCTCGGATTCCGACGAGAACGCGGCGCGGGAAGCGAGGTTCTTCTTTGCGGAGGCGGATACGGTGCTGGGGTAGCTGCGTGGTCCACGCTCCTCTGGACGCGTGACCCGCCGGTTCGCCGACGCGCTCGTTGACGAACTCCCGCGCTCGTCCCCGATCCGTCTTCCAAACGCGACGTGGGACGCGCAACTCCTCCCGCTTCGCCTCCCAAACTGATCGTGGGACGCGCAACTCCTCCCGCTTCGCCTCCCAAACTCATCGTGGGACGCGCAACTCCCCCCGCTTCGCCTCCCAAACTCATCGTGGGACGCGCAACTCCTCCCGCTTCGCCTCCCAAACGCGACGGGGGACGCGACATACCAGGCGGTAGGACCGACAGACGCCTCGGTGACCTCGCCGAACCGCTCGCCCAACGCTCCCGACCGTGCGGCGACGGCTCCGATCCGAACAGCGGACTCCCTCATCCGGTCGGCGCTTGCGCCGAAGCGACCGGGGGCGCCGCCGACGAGGGCGGATGGACCGCGCATTCGCGCACCAACTGCGCCCTCCACGCTGGAGAAGACTTGATAACTCCATGCGCCCCAAGTAGTTTTCCAGGCTATGCTGTCCTTTGACCTCCGGTCGCTCACCGAGCACGCCGTCACCGTTGACGACACGCTGTCGGCGGACGATCCGGTGTGGCTCGAGGGAGACCCGAGGCCGTCGCGACCGATCCGGGTGAAGGGTCGGTTGTCGCCAGCCGGGCCAGGCCGCTTTTATTGGCATGGTACGATCGACGGGGACGTGGAGCTGCTCTGCCGCCGCTGCTTGGGCGAGGCATCGGGGCACGTCGCCGGGGAGGCGCACCTCATCTATGCCGAAACGGAAGCTGAGGGTGTCGAAGACGATCCGGATGTGTTTCTGCTCGACGACCGGTCGTCCGAGCTGGACCTGCGACCGGCGATCCGGGAGCAGTGGTTGTTGAATGTTCCAGGTTACGCGTTGTGCCGTGACGACTGTAAGGGGCTGTGCCCGACGTGCGGCGCCGAGTTGAATCTCGGCGATTGTGCCTGTGCCTCCACCGCAGCGGATCCTCGCTGGGAGTCACTACACAGGGTTCGCGACGGCCAGCGCTGAGCATCCGCCGGCTCTTATCCTTTTCCGACCAGACCCATGGCCGTCCCGAAGCGCAGAACATCCAAGCGGAAGAAGCGCGCCCGCAACACTCACAAGACCGCGCCGGCGATCGCGATCCAGAAGTGCCCCCGCTGCCAGGCGATGAAGCGCCCGCATCACGTCTGCGCCGAGTGCGGGTACTACGCCGGCGAACAGCGAGTCGCAGCAAAGGAAGCCTGACTTGGCGCGGATCGCGTTGGACGCCATGGGGGGCGATTTCGCTCCCAAGGCGACCGTTGCCGGCGCGCTCCTCGCGCTCGCCGAGCTCGATCCCGCGCACAGCATTCAGCTTGTCGGACGGTCCGCCGTGGTGGACGCGCAGTTGCGCGATCTGCTCGGCGGCGAGTTTCGTGTGCACGCCGGTCAGCGCGACCGTTTGACGATCGTCGAGGCGCCCGACGTGATCGAAATGACGGACAAGCCCAGCGCTGCCGTGCGCGGCAAGCCCAACAGCTCCATGGTCGTCGGTCTCCGACTACAGACCGAAGGACGGTCGGACGCATTCGTCTCGGCCGGGAGCACCGGGGCGCAGATGGCGGCGTCGATGGTGATCTTACGCCTGCACGGCGATCTCAAGCGGCCGGCCATCGTCACCCTTTTCCCCTCCGCCCGCCGACCGGTCGCCGTGCTCGACTCCGGAGCGAACGTGGACTGCTCCGCCGACGAGCTCGTCCAGTTCGCACGCCTCGGTGCGACCTACGCCGAGTGCATGCTCCGGCGTCCGAATCCCGCCGTTGGCCTCTTGAGCATCGGCGAGGAGCCGGA
>JBIOHU010000058.1:0-12117 GCA_044449225.1 Gemmatimonadales bacterium
CACCGACGCGATGATCGCGGTGTCGAACCCGCAGCAGTTCGCGGTCGCCCATGCGAACGCCGGGTCGCAGTACAACCGGCCGGATGACGAGGTCGTCGGCCGGCGCATCCCGGTGTACATGACGCCGATGTACGATCCGTTCGGGTGGGGCTATTCACCCTACGGGTACGGCTACGGGAACTACTACGGCGGCTACGGCTATGGGGGGCTCGGCTACGGCGGCTACGGTTATGGCTACGGGTATCCGGGCTACTACAGCGGCGCGCCGATCATCATCCTGAATCCTTCTTCCGGGGTGAACGCCAACGGCGGGCGGATGGGGAAGGGACAGGGCTCCGTGCCGAACGTGCCGAGGGGAAGCTCGACGCGACGCGCCGCGCCGCGGTCGTCGCAGCCTTCGAGCTCGCCGTCCAGCCGGTCGGCCGGATCGTCGGAAGGCTCGAGGAGTCCGGAGCCACCTACGTCTCCCGAGCCGCAGCGGACGGCGCGGCCGCGACCCTGAATGGCCGGTGAGAGGTGAATGGTGAGAGGTGAGACGTGACTGCGTCTCACCTTTCCCGTTTCAGGGCGCGCGCCGATGTGTTTGGGAGGCGGCCCGACGGATTCCGGGTGTGGCCCGACGGGTTCCGGGTGTGGTCCGACGGGTTCCGGGTGTGGTCCGACGGGTTCCGGGTGTGGTCTGACGGGTTCCGGGTGTGGTCTGACGGGTTCCGGGTGTGGTCTGACGGGTTCCGGGTGCGGTCCGACGGGCTCCGGGTGCGGTCCAGACGACTCCGGGCGCGGTCCGGACGACTCCGGGTGCGGTCCGGGCGACTCCGGGCGCGTTCCGGGCGACTCCGGGCGCGGTCCGGACGACTCCGGGCGCGGTCCGGACGACTCCGGGCGCGGTCCGGACGACTCCGGGCGCCGTCCGGACGACTCCGGGTGCCGTCCGGGCGTTCACGTCTCACGCGCCCTTACGTGAGGAATTCGTGCAGCAGCGAATGGAAATGATGCACGCCGTTCTCCCGCTTCGCCGAGTAGCGGCCGCGGTCGTAGACCCGTGAGCGCAGGTTGCGCTGGACCGCCTGGCAGATCTCGATGTCCTCGTCCTGGATCTCGTCGCTGAAGGCGAGGAGCTTCGTCCACTCGGGGTCGGTCCCGGCGTCTGAGGGCGGATCGGCCGAGTACCAGTCGAAGACGACGGTGCACCGGTCGTGGGAGGCCGGGATCACGACGTTCGTCTGCATCTGGCCCATGTACATGTTCAGCATCACGTTCGGAAAGAGCCAGACGTAGACCGCCTCGGCGACATCGGTCTTCGCCGGATCGTAGCGCCGGTCGGGATTGCCGCCATGCACCGGACGGAGGGGAGCGTGCTGGATAGAGAAGTACCGGTGCGGCTCGACCTGGTACGCGTCGTAGTCGAGCTCCTTGTGCAGTCCGGGATGAACGACCGGAAGGTGATAGCCCTCGAGATAGTTGTCGACGTAGACCTTCCAGTTGCAGGCGATGTCCCACGACTTTCGCGTCACGTAGCGCATCGCCTCGCAGCGGAAGGGGGCGACACGGCTCGGAACGTCCTCGAGCACCTCGAGCAGGGGCGGCGCCTTTCCGTCGAGATTCACGAACACGAGGGGGCCCCAGGTCGCGACGGCGATCGGGGCGAGGTGCATCTCCTCGGGTCGGAAGTTCTGGACCTCCTCCATCTCTGGCGCGTGCCTGAGCGTGCCGTCGAGTGAGTAGGTCCAGCCGTGATAGCGGCACTGGAGCGTGTTGCGCTTCCCGCACCCCGACGCGACGGGCCCGGCGCGATGGAGGCAGACGTTGTGGAACCCGCGCAGGGTGTCGTGGTCGCGAAGGACGACGATGGACTCGTCGCCGATCGTCGTCGTGAGAAAGCGGCCGTGCTCGTCCAGTTGGTCCACTCGTCCGGCGAGCTGCCAGCTTCGGGCGAAGATCCGCTCGCGCTCCAGCTCGAGGTAGACGGGATCGTTGTAGAGCCGCGCGGGGATGGTGGAGGCGCGCTCGATGTTCGGGTCGAAGGGAAAGCGGAGGGGCATGGCCCTAGATACGTCGGCGCGCGACTCATTTCCAGCCGCGGCGCGTTCGGGCAGCGCGAGCCGCCGGTCGGTTACTGCCCCGGCGGTTGGTCGCGGAGTATCGCGGCGAGCTCCGGCACTTGTGACGCCGGCTGCCACTGAGCCATCCCGGCGCGCCACGCCAGCGTGTCACCCTTCAGCGTGCCGTCGCGCAGGTGCTGCTTCAGCGCCGCGAGATCCAGCGGGCCATGCGGCGCGCCGTTCACGCCGAGAAAGATCGCCAGTGCCGTGGGAAGGGGAGGCGGGTTCGGCGTTGCCGGCGCGCTCGGCGATGGATGCAACGCCTGCCCCGCTGCGCCGGCGAGCTGCTGCGCCATGCCGAGCCCGACGCCGATCGCCGCGCCGGCGCCGCCGGCGCCCTGGTTGCGCGCCGAGTCGCGGATCGCGTCCGCCGCCTGGAGCTGGGCGTAGCTGCCGATATCGCTGCCGAGCAGTCCGATGCGGGTGCGCTGGTCGAGCGTCGCCGCGACCTCGTCGGGGAGGGCGATGCTCTCGACGACGAGTTGGGTGAGCTCGATGCCGAATCGAGCCAGCTCGGGCACGAGCCGCTGGGCGGTGAGGTCGCCCAGCTCCTTGTAGTTCGCCGAGAGCTGGAGGACGGGGATGGACTTCTCGGCGAGCATCTCGCCGAAGCGCGCGACGACCATGTCGCGGAGCTGGTCGGCGATCTGGCCGATGGTGTACGACGAATTCGCCCCGACGAGCTCGCGGACGAACGACTCCGGATCGCTCACCCGGAGCGCAAAGGTGCCGTACGCGCGGAGCCGGATGCCGCCCAGCTCCGGATCACGCGCCATCACCGGGGTCTTCGTTCCCCACTTGTTGTTGGGAAACTGCCGCGTGCTGACGAAAACGATCTCCGCCTTGAACGGGCTCTCGAAGCCGTACTTCCAGCCGCGTAGCCGCGACAGGACGGGGAGGTTCTTCGTCACCAGCTCGTGCATGCCGGGCTGGAAGACGTCGGCGACGGTACCCTGCTCGACGAAGACGGCGAGCTGGCCGGGCCGCACGACGAGACGTGCGCCGTTCTTGATCTCGTTGTTCGGCCGGTCGAACCGCCAGGCCATCGCGTCGGTGGAGCTCTCCAGCCACTCGACGACGTCGATCAGCTCACCCTGGATGAAATCGCGCAGCGTCATGGGGACCTCGTGGTCGGTTCGTTGGTGGAGGCGCTGAACTTCACTTGGAGAACACGGCGCCGAGCGCGTCGGCGAGGAGGTGCTCGAGCAGGCCGCCCGACGTCATTCCGGTGGAGAAGGAAGTCGAAGGGCCGGGCGTGATGCGCAGGTCGATCGACGCCGAGTGGGGCGTGCGTTCGGCCAGGGACGTGAGCCGGTGCTGCTCCTCGACGAGCTGCTGCCGCTCGCGCTCGCGCGTCAGGGTGAGGCCGCCGCTCTCGATAAAGCCGAGCACCCGCTGCAGCTCGCCGCGGTCGAGCCAGACGCCATGCGTCTTGCAGACGTCGAGCACGACGCCGGAGGAGTGGGCGAAGTTGGTGCGGTTCATCAGCTTTGCGCAGCGCGGACAGGGAACGTACCGCACGACGTCGGGGGGCGTCCCGCTGCGCGGAATGCGCGCGGCGAGGACGCTCACGACGCCGGCGCTCTCCTCACGCGCGTTGGCGAGCCGCTGCAGGGCATCGGGATCGAGCCAGAGGCCGCCACACTGCGCGCACTCGCGCGCCTCGGTGGTGCCGAGCCGGAGCGCTTGCATGTCCTCGCGGCAACGCGGACATGAGAGAGGCTTTTCCTCGACGATCGACTCCCGTTTCGCTTCGGCGCCGCAGTGGGCACAGAAGCGACTGCCGGCGAACATCGCGGCGAAGCACGATGGGCAGGTGACCGTGGCGAGGGCGGCGCCACAGTAGTCGCACGAGGCGGCGTCGGCGCTCGCGGGGGCGCCACAGCCGGGGCATCGAAGGACCAGCTCGGGCATGGGGTCGGGAAGAGGGGCAGATCAAGGACGACCCCGCGGGACGGACGGTCACCGGGGGCGGTGATCGTGCGGGTCGCGATTTCGTCCCGCCGGCTACTCCAGCAGCGGCTCCGCTGGCAGGCTGCGCGCGCCCGGCCGGCGGTTGACGACGTAGATCCCGAAGAGTACCAGGGCGCCGCCGAGGATCTGGAGGGGCGAGAGATGCTCACCGAGCAGCGGCACCGCGAGGACAGCGGTGATCGGCGCCTGGCCGAGGAGGGCGATCGAGGTCACCGACACCGGCAGTCGTCCGAGCGAGTAGGCGACCGAGAGGTGGCCGCAGACCTGAGTGACCAAGGCGAGGCCGAGCAGCGCCAGCCAGCTCGTGGTCGAGAAACCAACGAGGGGCGTGCCGATGACGAGGCAGATCACGAGCAGGGTGAGCGCGCCGGTGACGCCGGAGATGGCGCTGAAGGTGAGGGCGTCGATGTGCATCCGGCTGCGTCGCACGTAGAGGAGGTAGCCGGCGTAGCAGGCTGCCCCGAGGACGGCGAAGCCGTCGCCCAGGCCAAGTCGGGGATGGCGCAGCAGGTCGGTGCCGACGATGGCGAGCATTCCGACGAAGCTGAGCGCGAAGCCCATCCAGAAGCTCCGCGTCGGCCGGTCGCGATAGAGGAGCCAGGCCCCGAGGGCGACGAAGATCGGCGCATTGGTGCCGAGCAGCGTCGCGTTGGCGGCGGAGCTGACCATCACCGCGGTGTTGAACAAAGCGAGGTCGGCGGCGAAGAAGGCGCCGGCGATCACGGCGGCGCGCACGCCGGCTCGATTCGGCGGCGCGGCGCCGCCGCGAGCACCGATGGCCCACGGCACGAAGACGAGCTGGGCGATGGCCATTCGCCAGAAGGCCGACGTCCAGCCCGGGACGGCGGACCAGCGGACGAACAGCGCCGACCAGCCGATGGCGAAGACGCCGATGGCCAGCACGAGATACGCCCTGGCGTGGCTGATGTGCTCACGCGAGGGCGCAGCGCTCGTCGTCATTCCGGTTGCCGGTCTCGCGGCGACGCGCGGACTACGGCGTGCCGCGCGACGACGCCGGCGGCGTGATGGCGAACTCCTTCGGCGGCTCGGCGCCCATGAGATTCTTCACGAAATAGTCCCACCGGCGGCGCATCATGTAGCTGGACATGTCGCCGTAGCCATGGTGCTGATTCGGAAGCATGAGCAGGTCGAAGTCCTTGTTCGCCTTGATCAACGCCTCGACGACGAGCAGGGTGTTGTTCGGCGGCACATTGTCGTCGATCGTGCCGTGAGCGAGAAGGAGCTTGCCCTTCAGGTTCTTCGCGTAGATCTGGTTCGCTTCGGGCGTATAGTTGTCGGTGCCGTCGGCGTTCTTCACGAGGAGGCCCTGGTAGCGCTCCCCCCAGTCGTCCTCGTAGACGCGGTTGTCGTGGTTGCCCGACTCGGAGATGCCGACCTTGAAGAAATCCGGGTAGCGGAACATCGCGTCCGCCGTCGCGAATCCACCGCCCGAGTGCCCATAGATGCCGGCGCGGTCGATATCGATGAACGGATAGCGCCGGGCGAGCTCCTTCATCCCTGCCACCTGGTCGGGCAGGGTGTTGTCACCCATGTGGGCGTAATAGGCGTCATGGAAGCTCTTCGAACGCCAGGGCGTGCCCATGCCGTCGATCTCGACGACGACGAAGCCGAGCTCGGCGAGCGCCTGGGCGTCGCCACGCGAGGCGCTGAAGCCGCGGCCGCCAACGCTTCCCGTCTGCGGGCCCGGGTAGATGTGGTTGATGATCGGATACTTCCGCGATGAATCGAGATTCGTCGGCGTGTACATCAGGCCGTAGATGTCAGTCTTGCCGTCGCGCGCCTTCACGGTGATCGGCGTCGGCGGCTTCCACCCGGTGGCGAGCAGCTTCGAGATGTCCGCCTTCTCGAGGGTCTTCACCAGCCGGCCCGCGGCGTCACGCAGGACGGTGACCTGCGGCGTCGTCGGCGTGGAGTAGGTATCGACGAACCAGCGGCCGGAGGGAGAGAGCGCGACGTCGTGGTCGGCGTTCTCCGGTGTGAGCGAGGCAAAGCCCCGGCCGTCGATCCCGATGCGATACAGACCGCGGAAGTATGGATCGCGGCCGGCGGTCATGCCGACGCCGGTGAACCAGAGCGTGCGCGACGCGTCGTCGACGTGCAGGAGCTCGACGACGTTGCCGGTTCCGGTGGTGATGCGGCTCTTCACCGCCCCGGTGGCCAGATCGTAGAGGTAGAGCTGGCCCCAGTCGTTGCGCTCGGAGAGCCAGATCAGTTCGTTCGTCGCCGGCAGGACGACCCAGTTCGCCTTGCCGTTCCCCGACTCGTACTGCGTGGGCACGGTCTCGGTGAACACGTCCCGGATGGCGCCGGTCGCGACGTCGGCGACGCGGACGGTCTCCTTCTTGTGATCGCGCGACGTGGACACGAAGGCGACGTGCGAGCCGTCGGGATACCACTGTACGTCGGTCCACTCTCCGGCGCGGCAGGAGACGTCGTCGCAGAGGGTGGAGCGGTGCTGGTCGGCCGGCATCTGAAACCGCGTCACCGTGCCGCCGTCGACGTCGATCACGACGCGCTGGATCGTGGTGATGACGCTGTCGCCTGGCAGCGGGTAGGGCCACGCCTCGAGGACCGGATGTCCCGTCGTCGTCGTGACGGTGTACATCTCACCCACGCCGCGCTCGTCTTGCTGGAAGGTGGCGATTTTCCTCGAGTCGGGAGACCAGGCGAGGACCGGACGGTCGCTGTGGGTCCAACCGGCATTGTCGGTGGCGTAGCCGAACCGCTTCACGCCGTCGCGAGTGAGCTGCTTCTCGGCGCCGGTGGCGACGTCGCGCACCCAGAGGTTGTAGTCGCGGATGAACGCCGCACGCCGCCCATCGGGGGATCGCTGCTCGGCGGGCCCGCCGCGCCGACCGGCCGGGGCGGCCGCCTGCTCGCGAGCGTCCATCGCTGCGCCGCACCGACCCGTCTCGGTGTTGCAGTCGTAGTTCCGACGCCCGACGCGGACGCGGATCGCACCGCTCGGCGTGTACTCGAACTGGGTGAAAGGAAGCTGCGTCGCTTGGTACGTCTGGCCGATAGCGGCGGAAAGACCCGCCGCGATGCGCGTCTGATCGAACGCCATCCCACGGGAACCGCGCGCCGGATCGACGACGATGAACTCACTCCCCGCCGGCGTGGTGGTGCGATACCAGAAGCGGTCGTTCGGCAGCCACGACGGTCTGACCCCCGTCCCAAAAACGAGCTGGCTGGTCCACGGTCCCAGGAAGCGTTCGGCGCGGGCGTAGTCGTCGGCAGTGACGGTGCGCGGCTGCTGCGCGGCGAGGGGCGACGCGACGATGCCGGCGACGAACAGGGCGACGGCGGCGCGGCGGGCGAGAGACGAAGGCATGCGCGATCCGTAAGGTGAGGGGATGAGGGAATCTAGAACGTAGGTGGGTAGGTGCGTAGGTGCGTAGAAGGGAAGGATTTCGGAGCGGGGCGCACCGGAACAGACCGGTGCGCCCCTCGTCGTTGCGCACCTACCCACCTACGCAGCTACGCACCTACGCGAAGCAGCTACATTATCCGATGCCCGAGATTCCGGACGTCACCGTCTACGTCGAGGCGCTCGAGCAGCGCGTGGCAGGGGAGTCGCTGGCGAGCTACGCGGTGCTCAGCCCGTTCGTGCTGCGGTCGGTGGACCCGCCGCTCGATGCCCTGGTCGGCCGCGGCGTGCGGAACGTTCGACGGCTCGGCAAGCGAATCGTCTTCGCATTCGACGACGAGCTGTATCTCGTGCTTCACCTGATGATCGCCGGCCGGCTGCGGTGGACGGACGCCGGAGCGCGCCTGAAGCGTCCGGGACGAATCGGCCTCGCGACGCTCGGTTTCCCGACGGGAACGCTCCTGCTCACCGAGGCCGGATCGACCCGGCGTGCGTCGCTGCACGTCGTGCGAGGGCGCGATGCGCTCGCGGCATTCGACCGCGGCGGCCTCGAGGTGCTCGACGCGACACGCGAGCAGTTCGCCGAACGACTGGCGCGGGAGCACCACACGCTGAAGCGCTGCCTCACCGACCCGAGACTGTTCAGCGGGATCGGCAACGCTTACTCCGACGAAATCCTTCATCGCGCGCGGTTGTCGCCGTTGAAGCTGACCCACCGGCTGACCGAGGACGAAGTGGCGCGACTGTTCGACGCGACGCGCGATACCCTCACCGAGTGGACGGCGCGCCTGCGCGCCGAAGCGGGAGACGGCTTTCCCGTTCAGGTGACGGCGTTCCGGGATGGGATGGCGGTTCACGGCCGATACCGGGAGCCCTGCCCGGTGTGCGGAACTCCCGTCCAGCGCATCCGCTACCGTGCCAACGAGACGAACTACTGCGCGCGCTGTCAGACGGAGGGCCGGCTCCTCGCCGACCGCGCGTTGTCGCGGCTGTTACGCGAGGACTGGCCGAGGACGGTGGAAGAAAGTGAAGAGGGGTAACTGGCAGTAGGCGGGTAGGTGTAGGTGCGTAACGACGAGGGGCACACCGGTCCGTTCCGGTGTGCCCCGTTCCGAATTCCTTCCCACCTACCCACCTACAGGGCCGAGTGCACCAGTCCCGCCAGCCACCGCATGAATCCGCTCGGCGGCGGCAGCAATTGGTCGAGCTCCTCCGGGGTCGCGATCCAGGTGCTGCGCGCCATCAGATAGTAGATGTCCACCAGGCCGGCTGCTGCGGGGAGACCGGAAACGACGACCGTCGCCTCGCCGTCGAGCATCATGCCGCGGGGATCCTCGTTGTGGGTGCCGAGGGTGAAGTAGAAGCTCACCTGCTTGCGTTCCGCCTCCGGGATGGCGAGCTCGAAGCCGCGGAGCATGGTGTCGGCGGAGCGAGTGGCGAGGGTGTCGACGTCGGGCGTGCGATAGCCGATCTGCTTGGCGAACTGCTCCGTCTGTTGCGCCTGCACTTCCATCGAGCGCGCAAGCACCTCGTCCCAACCTGGTTGCCGGACGAGCGCGGCGATGGCGCCCGGCCGCGCGATGATCTGGGTCTTCTGATGAAGCTGCGGAGGGCGTGCTCGCTCGTCCTGAGCGAGATTGGTCGCGCTGGTCGAGGCGGTGGCGGATTGTGCCTCCGCCTGGTTCAGGACGGCGAGCGTCTTCGCGTCGAACGGAATCAGTTGGCTGATCCACGGGGCCCGCTGCAGACCGTCGCGCACCTCGCGGCGCTTTCCGGCCGCGTCGTCGGCGTGGGCCTTGCCCGCGAAGATGCCGACACGCAACTCGCCGCCGGCGGCGCGAAGCTGATCGGCGAGATCGGCCCGCAGCTCCAGCAACCGCTGCATGACGTCGTGCGAGCGCGCCATCAGGGGCGCCTGGGGGCTGGGCGCATTGGCGAGCGCCGGGGCGATCACATGCACTCGCGCTCCCCGCGCCGCGGCCGCGGCGAGCATGCCGGCCCACTCGTCGCTCAGCCAGAGGGGATCGGGCACGATGACGACGCTGCCCGGCTGCGCCAGATCGTAGAGCATCGCCCGCGCCACTGACGACTCCTTTGCGCCGAAGCCGATCTCGTTCTGCACCTGGAGCGCGCGTCCGGCGTAGTCACCGAGGTTCATCCGCTGCTCAGCCGCCGGCCCGCTCGTCACCTCGCGCAGCGGCGGTGGAATCTCCGACGCGGCGAATCCATTCTCGAGGAAGAGCCGGCGCAGCGCGGCGCGCGCCTCCAGCGCCGCCGGCCCGCGCAGTCGGAAGCCGCGGTCCTCCCAGGTATCGCTGGCGTAGTGCTCGCCGATGCCGACTCCCATCAGCAGCATCGCACCCCGGTACGGATCGGCCTCGTTCAGGTCGTACAGCACGATCTTGCGATGGTCGCGAATGATGTTGTCGGTCGTGAACGGAATGCCGGGGATGATGGAGCTGCTGCGAAAGGAGAAATCGGCGGGATGGGTGATGTTAACGTGTACCTTGACCATCCCCCGCAGCCATGCGTCGCCGCCGGAGCGCTTCGCTTCGGCCTGAAGCCGGGCCGACGACGCGACCGCGGCCCGCAGCTCCCCCTGCCGCTGCCGAAGATGCGCCTCCCGGTCTGCGTTGTCGCCCGGCAGTCGCATGGAGGCGCCGAGCGGATCCTCGATCATCGTCATCCACAATCGTCCATCGAGCGGCTCGTAGAAATACTCGTCGAGCATGATCATGTAGACGGGCAGCTTCCCCGTCCGGTCGTAGTTCTTCACCGCCTCGGTCAGCGCCGGCAGGTAGGCGTTCGCCACCATCTCGTAGCTGATGTTGTCCACCGTGCGGGTGTTCTGGCGCAACCCGGTGAAGTCGTGGATCCACAGGACGTGGTAGTCCTTGGTGGCGTAGATGGAGCGCGCGATCTCGAGGGGAAGGTCACTGCTCCTGAGGAGGGTGAGCGCGTTGCGGTCGGTGAAGGGCCGGCCGACGGCGCGCGCGAGCAGTGAATCCACCTCGGCCTGCTCGTCGTACTGGTCCGGCGCGAGCGCGAGCTGCAGCGGCAGCCACACCGCGCGCGAGTCCTTCCTCTGGTCGAGCAGATCCCGATGCACCTGCTCGATCATACCCAGCCAGCGCGCCTCGACACGCAGCACGGCATCGCGCGCGTTGGTAGCGACGCCCGACGAGTCGCGCAGCCAGTCGGCGAACGAGCTCTGCGCGCGGGCGGCCAACCCGGCGATCTGCGGCTCGTCCTTCACCTGGCCGAACAGCGCGTCGTACGGCAGCAGCACGTCGTTCAACAGACCGGCGCGCGCGCGCGCAGCGATCGCCGGGCCGATCGCAGTAGTCATCGCCGCGGCGCCGAACGCGCGCGCCAGCCCGGTATCGTAGGCGCTCATCACGTCGGCATAGCTGCGGCTCGCGCGCAGCGTCCGCTCGTCCTTCGCCGAATACAGGCTGCCATAGACGCGGAGCGACGACGCCGCCGTCGCGACTTCGCTCAGGGCGGCTTCCGCGGTGGGAGACAGCGCGCCCGACATCGTCGCGCGCAGGTCGCCGGCGTCGGGCAGCTCGGCATCGGTGTGGCGCGGCCGCGTGCGTCCGGCGAATGGCTGCATGAGCGGCGCGGTGATGCCGGCGGCGAACGAACGGCCGCGCGTCGGCAGCCAGTCGAGCCGCAGCATCGTGCCGCGGCCGAGCAGCCCTCCGCGAAGGATCGCCGTCTGATACGAGAGGATGAAATCCATCCGCTTGCGGCCGACGTTCCAGTCCACTCCGGTCCCGAGCGCGAACAGGGGCGACGTGGCGAGCAAGCGCGTTCCCTCGCCGGCGTATCTGCCGCCGGCGATGCCGTACGCCTCGCCCGACACGCCGAGCAGACCGGTGACCGGGTTCAGAATCGGATGATGGACGCCGAGCAGGAGCGATCCGGCGACGCCGGACCCCGTGCGATCGTCCACCGCGAGGCCGGCGGCGTACGGCTGCCAGCGCGGCGGCTGGCCCATCGACATCACGGGCTGGACGACCGGGGGCATTGTGACGGGCGTCACCTGCGCCCGCGCCGCCACCGCCGTGAAGAGGAGCGCGAGGAGGGAGACGGCAGCGCGGGGCGTCGCCGCGAACTGGAATTTCATGACGCGGTGCATCAGCACGGCTGGTGCCACGTCGATCAGCGCGTCGCCGCCACCGCGTCGCGCTGGATGCCGTCGCCGAGCGCGAAGAAGCCGGGGAGCGAGACCGGCACGTGCGCGGTGATCGCGGCGCGGCCGAGCAGCGCGTCCGCCGCCGCCTGCTCGAGGACGTCAGCCACACCGTAGGTGACGAGATAGCTGCCGACGCTCGGGAATTGGCGAAGGAGATATGGATTCCCGAACGACACGACCACGACATGCTCGTGGGTCGCCAGCGTGTCCAGCCACTGCGCGACGGGATTGGCCATCGCAAAGCGTCCCTCGCCCTCGATGCGCCGGACGTAGGTCGCGACGATCACCCGGGCCGCGCCGTGCGCCGCCTTGGCGATCGACTCGCCCCTGGCCGCCGGCGTCGCCGGCTCGATCGCGTACACCCGCGCATACGTCTGGGCGCCCGTGAGCCCTGACGACATCACTGGGGCCCCACGCAGATCGCTCGCCGGCATGTACTGCACGATCAC
>JBIOHU010000059.1:0-11969 GCA_044449225.1 Gemmatimonadales bacterium
CCTTACGGGGAACCGACCTTGATGGGTGTGCTATTACCCGAAAGCGAGCAACGCGAGCGCCCCGTAAGCAAGCGTAGGCGGCGCAGCCGCCACGCAGCGCCGGCCCTTCGCCCAGCAGCTCATTCCTTCCCTTCCGCGTCCGTCGGCGGCGACTCCGGGTAGTCGCGCTCCATCTCCGCGTCCTCCATCGCTTCGATCTCCCGCTCGCGGCGCAACGCTTCGTCGCGCTCGGCGCGGTACTGCTCGTACCACTCGCGCGTCACCTCGCCCGCCAGCTCGCGGTTGCCGAGCCCGAAGGCGAGGGCCATCGCGAGCGCGATCGCGCCGAACAGGATCGCGAACGCCGTCGTCACGATGTCCGTCGCGATGCCGAGCTCCTGGAGCGCCATGAAGATCGCGAGCAGGATCACGCCTCCGCGGCCCACTCGTGCCAGCGCGCGGCCGCCGTGCAGCGCTCCGGCCGATGCGGCGATCAGGCCGCCCACGAAACCGCCGAGCACGAGACCGACGAGGATGATCACGATCGCCGCGATCACGCTCGGGATGTAGCTCACCAGCTCGGAGAAGACGCTCGCCAGCGATTCGAGGCCGAGTGCGTTGGCCGCGACGAGGATCACGGCGAACATCACCAGCCAGAACACCAGGTTCGCGAGCACCCGCACCGGGTTCAGGTGCGAGCCGCTGCGCTCGACCGCCTGCATCACCCCGCCTCGCTCGAGCAACCGGACGAACCGGATCCGCCGCAGAAACCGCTCGATCAACCGTTCCAGCACCTTGGCCAGCAGGTAGCCGGCGAAGAGGATGACGAGCGCGCCGAGCAACGCGGGGACCATGTCGCCGAATACCTGGGTGAAGCTCGTCTGCAGCCGATCGCCGAAGCTGTCGCTGACGTCCTGGAGTAGCATGGCCGTTGATGAGGGAAGCGGATCCGATGCAGCGGAAAGCTAGCCAAAGAGCCGGCAGTCAGTCAGTTTCGCGTGCCGCGCTTGAGGTCGAAGATCACGCTGCGGCGGCAGGTCGGGCAGATGAGCCACTCGCGTCGCCGCGCATAGCCGAGGCCGAACGAACCGCCGCCGATCGACCGCACCGTCATCGAGGTGCCGTCGCGCGGGCAGACGGGCTTCTCGCCGCGCCCGTAGCTCTCGCGGATCTCCCGTTGTTCAGCCGGCTCGAACTGCGCCTGGCCGGCCGTCATATCCGCGTCAGCGCGAAGCGGATCGCGTCGGGAATCGCCACCGACGCCCTCGCGGCGTAGTCGTACATCACCTGGGTCGTCGCCCCCTCCGCCACCAGCCGGTCGTCGCGCTCGTCGAGGATCCGGTAGCTCCACACCCACGCCTTCGTGCGGATCTCCGACGTCGTCACCTCGATGACGAGCGGATCGCCGAGCATCGCCGGACTTCTGTAGGTGATGTCCGCGTGGGCTACTATGAAGTCCGGCTCGGTGCCGCCCGCGACCGCGGTCCAGGCGAAGACGCGGCCGAGCTCGAAGTAGGTGAGGTACACCGCGTTGTTCACGTGGCCTTTCGAGTCGTAGTCGCTGTAGCGAGTCTGCAGCGTCATGCGCATCAGGCGACCCGCACGACGAGCTTGCCGAACTGCTCGCGGTTCTGCATCCGCTCGAACGCCTCGCGCGCATCGGTGAGGGGGAAGACTGTATCCACCGGCGGCCGCAGTCGGCCTGCATTGAAGTGAGCGACGATGGCGTGGAACTCCGCCTCGCTGCCCATCGTCGAGCC
The DNA here is from genome assembly GCA_044449225.1 of Gemmatimonadales bacterium. Classification (GTDB taxonomy): domain Bacteria; phylum Gemmatimonadota; class Gemmatimonadetes; order Gemmatimonadales; family Gemmatimonadaceae; genus AG11. The sequence continues at coordinate 1,740 of JBIOHU010000059.1, forward strand.
GAGGATGCTCCACTGGTTCCAGAACAGCCGGCGGATGTCCGTCGTCACGATGGGACCGGACGTGCCGCCACAGGTCACCAACCGCCCCTTCTTGCCGAGGGCGCCGAGCGACTGCGCCCAGGTCGCCTCGCCGACGGAGTCGACGACGACGTTCACACCGCGCTTACCGGAGCGAGCGCGGATCTCGTGCCCGACGTCGATCCCGACGGAGTTGATCGTCTCGTCGGCGCCCAGGTCGCGCGCGCGGGCCAGCTTGTCGTCGCTGCTCGACGTCACCGTCACCCGAGCGCCGATCAGCTTGGCGATCTGGAGGCAGGCGAGGGCGACGCCGCCGCCGATTCCCCAGATGAGCACGTCCTCGCCGGGCTGGAGATCGGCGCGGGTGACGAGCATCCGCCACGCCGTCAGCGTAGCGAGGGTGAATGCGGCCGCCTCCGCCTCGTCCGTCGTCGCGGGCACGCGGGCGACGTTGAACTCCGGCACGACGATGAACTCGGCGAGGGTGCCTGGCCGCTGCTCGCCGAGAATGGAGAAGTTCGGACAGAGCGGCTGGTCGCCGGCGAGGCAGTGGTCGCAGGTGCGGTCGCTGATTCCAGGGTTGATCAGCACCGTGTCCCCGTTCGCGAGTCCGGTGACGGCGCGACCGACGGCGTCGATCACGCCCATGCCGTCGGAGCCGAGGATCCAGGGAGCGGTGATCTTCACGTTCGGCAGCCCGCCGACGACGAAGAGGTCGAGATGGTTGATCGCGGCGGCGCGGAGTCGGACGCGGACATCCGTGTCGTGGCTCAGCTCCGGCACGGGAAGGTCCTGGCGCAGCTCGATCTGATCGAGCCCGCCGTGAGCGGAGATCGTGAGTCCTCGCACGCCTGTGCCCTGGGGTTATATTTGTCGCGGAATGCTATGCGGCAGCGTGCGGGCGCGAAAGGCGGCCGCGGCCGCCGCCGATTCGCACCGCTCCGGCGCACTCATGACCGCAATCAAGGTTCCCCCGCTCGGCGAGTCCATCGTCGAGGCGACCGTATCCCGCTGGCTGAAGAAGGAAGGCGAATCAGTCGCCGCGGGCGACACGCTGGTCGAGCTGGACACCGACAAGATCACCGTCGAGGTGCCCGCGCTCGCCGCCGGCGTGCTGGCCAAACAGGCGGTGAAGGAAGGCGACGTGGTGAAGGTCGACCAGACGCTCGGCGACCTGCAGGAAGGGGCGGCGACGAATCAAGCTCCCACGGCTCCAACGCCGGCGGCTCCGGCTCCGGCGGCTCCGGCTCCCCCTGCTCCCGCAGCCGTCGCTCTCGCTCCCGCGGCGGCGAGCAGCGCCGTGAAGGCGTCTCCCGCCGCCCAGCGCGTCGCGGCGGAGCAGCGGATCGACCTCTCCGGCGTCGCCGGCACCGGGCGGGGCGGCGTGGTGAGCAAGCCCGACGTGATCGACTTCGCCGCGCGCAGCACGGCGCCGGCGCCGAGTGCACCGGCGCCGATCCGGCCGATCGCCGCGGCGAACGGCGAGCGCGAGACGCGCGAGAAAATGACGACGCGGCGCAAGCGCATCGCGGAGAACCTGCTGATGTCGCAGAATTCGACGGCGACGTTGACGACATTCAACGAGATCGACATGAGCGCGGTGAGCGAACTGCGCAGCCGGGTAAAGGAGAAGATCGAGAAGGAGCACGGCGTGAAGCTCAGCTTCATGCCTTTCTTCGTGAAGGCGGCGACGATGGCGCTGAAGGCGTATCCCGTCGTCAACTCGCAGATCGACGGCGACGCCGTCATCTACAAGCATTACGTGAACATGGGGATCGCCGTCGCGTCGGAGGCGGGGCTCGTCGTCCCCAACGTGAAGGACGCGGACCGGAAGGGGATGCTCGAGGTATCGCGCGACATCGGCGCCGTGGCGGCGCGGGCGCGCGACGGCAAGCTGACGATGGACGACCTCACCGGCGGGACGTTCACGATCACGAACGGCGGTACCTTCGGCTCGCTCGTCTCGACGCCGATCATCAACTTTCCGCAGGTCGCCATTCTCGGGCTGCACAAGACCCAGGACCGGCCGGTGGCGGTGAAGGGCGAGGTCGTCATCCGGCCGATGATGTACGTCGCGCTGTCGTACGACCATCGGGTGATCGACGGACAGCAGGCCGTGCTCTTCCTCGTGAAGGTAAAAGAGCTGATGGAAGATCCGGCGACGATGCTGGTGGATTGAGCATGGCTGACGACGCGATCGGCGCCGACGTCATCGTGATCGGCGGCGGCCCGGGCGGCTACGTGGCGGCGATCCGCGCCGCGCAGCTCGGCCTCGATACCGTGTGTGTGGAGAGCGACAAGACGCTCGGCGGCACGTGCGTCAACGTCGGGTGCATCCCGAGCAAGGCGCTGCTGGAGTCGTCGCACCACTTCGAGTTCATGGGGCACGACGCGTCGAAGCATGGCATCGGTCTCGCCGACCTGAAGATCGACGTGGCGACGATGCTGAAGCGGAAGGACGACGTGGTGGGGCAGAACACGAAGGGGATCGAGTTCCTGTTCCGGAAGAACAAGATCACCTGGGCGAAAGGGCGGGGAACGCTGAAGGCGGGAAATCTGGTGGAGGTCGCGGGGGGCCCCCCCGAACAGACGATAACTCGTTATCAGGCGAAGCACGTCATCATCGCGACGGGCTCCGTACCGATCGAGCTTCCCTTCCTCAAGTTCGACGAGCAGCGCGTTCTCTCCAACATCGGCGCCCTGACGATCCCGGAGGTCCCGAAGCACCTCATCGTCATCGGCGGCGGCGTGATCGGCCTCGAGCTCGGGAGCGTCTGGCGCCGACTCGGCGCGACGGTCACCGTGGTCGAGCTGCTGCCGGCCATCCTGCCCGGCATGGACGACGACGTCGTGAAGGAGGCAGACCGCTCCTTCCGCAAACAGGGTCTCGACATCCGGACGGCGACGAAGGTCACCAACGGCGGCCGCACCGGCGACACCGTGTTCATCGAGGTGGAAAAAGACGGCAGGACCGAGCGTATCGACGGCGACTACGTGCTCGTTTCCGTCGGTCGCCGGCCGGCGACGTCGGGGATCGACGTGAAGGCTCTCGGCCTGAACGTCGGCAAACGCGGCGAGATCCTCGTCGACGATCAGCAGCACACCAACCTGCCCAACGTCTACGCCATCGGCGACTGCACCCCGGGCCCGATGCTGGCCCACAAGGCGGAGGAGGAGGGCGTCGTCGCCGCCGAGGTCATCGCCGGCAAGCCGGCGCACACCCACCACCGAACCGTGCCAGGCGTCGTCTACACCTGGCCGGAGATCGCCGTCGTCGGTCTGACCGAGCGGCAGGTGAAGGAGAGCGGTCGGGAGTACAAGGTCGGCCGATTTCCATTTTCGGCCAACGGCCGCGCGCGCACGGCTGGCGAAACGACCGGCTTCATCTAGTTCTTCTCCGACGCGCGCACCGACGAGATCCTCGGCTGCCACATGATCGGGCCCACCGTCTCCGAGCTGATTCCGGAGGTCGTGCTGGCAATGGAGTATCGCGGCTCGTCGGAAGACATCGGGATGACGATCCACGCGCACCCCACGCTCTCGGAGACGACGAAGGAAGCCGCGCTCGCCGTGCTGGGACGGCCGATTCACCTCTGAGCCGTCGCTGAACGTTGGCCGATCTCGAGCTGCGCCCGCTCATGCCGGACGATTCCGACGCGGCGCGCGCCTTTCTCGTCGCGCGGCTCGGTGGCACGCGGTACGAGGCGCGAGCCCTGGAGCAACTCGATTCCGCGCTGACGTTCGAGGATCCGGAGTACCTGGCAGTGCTGGCGCACGAGCTGCCCTCCGACCGGATCCGCGGACTCGTGCTCTTCGGCACCGTGAGCGGCGCGCGCGGCGTGGTAAAGCTGCATCTCGTGCTGGGCGACGACGTGCTGCCGTGCGAGCGGATCGTCTGCGCCGTACGCGACGTCGCCGTCGGCGGGGCCGAACGGCTGATCGTCGCCGAGCTGCCCGACGACGCGCCATTCGCCCGCGGGGCTGCGGCGCTGATGGCGTGCGGCTTCGTCGAGGAGGGACGTGTGGAGGACTTCGTGCGCGACGGCGTCGCGATGCGGATGCTGACGGCGCGGCCATCGTAGCCCTGGGAGCCTGTTCCCCGCAATCGGTTGCCGTGTCCGATCCGGTGCGAGCTGGCGGTCCACGCCCGCCACTGATATGTCTCTACGGGCGTGCCCGGTCAGCCAACCTCGACCGTCCTCCCCGCCACCCGAATCGAGTATCGCATGCTGCCATTCGCGTTGATGGGCGTCGCCTTCTGGGGGATCGTGCTCGGCGGTGGGTTCTACTTTGCCCGCCGATTCGCTCGTTCGTCCGAGGCGCGCAGCAGCGACGGGATGAAGCTGGCTGACCTCCGCGACCGCATCGCCGCGCTCGAGGAGGCGCTCGACGGCGCTCGGCGCGACATCGACCGTCTCGATGCGGGTCAGGAGTTCACGACCCGCCTGCTTGGCGCACGAGCGGGATCCGGAGAGGGGACGAGTCGAGAAACCACACCGTGACGAGCCGGCGGTGGCGAGCGGTGTGCGCCGCCCTACCACGATCGCCCGCGAGCCGGTAACCTTTTCCGTTCGACCCATTCCTCCGAGGCACCCGCATGCGCCACAGCACCCCGCTTTCCTTCGCTGCCGCCACCCTCCTCGTCCTCGCCGCGCCCTCCGGCGCGCGCTGCCAGGACGCGGCCCGCGCCGTCGCCGGCGGCGGGATCTCCGTCCCCGGCTGGACGGGCACCGTCGACGCGCGCGAGGCCAGCAGCGGCCAGACGATCCAGAACGCGAAATTCGCGGCCGAAGGGAACGGCTTCCATGTCACCACCGGGCCGGCGACGACGTACTGGAATCCCGCCAACCACGCGGCTGGTGACTATGTCGTGAGCGCGACGTTCACGGAGCCGAAGTACATGAACCTGAACTCGCATCCGCACCCGTACGGCATCGCCATCGGCGGAAATGCACTCGGTACCGACAAGCAGAGCTACCTCTACTGCGCCGCCTACGGCAACGGCAACTTCATCGTGCGCGGCTTCGGTCCGACACCTTTCCAGCTCAATGGCCGCGGCGAGGCCAACGCCGCCGTGCACAAGGCGGCGGGACAGGGCCAGCCGGTCACCCAGCAGATCGCCGTCTCCGTGAAGGGCGACCGCGTGCAGTGCGCGATCAACGGCACCGTCGTCGCCAGTTACCCGAAGTCACAGGTCGTCGGCGCCGGCAAGCTCGCTTCCACCGACGGGATCTACGGCCTCCGATTCGCGCACAACACCGAAGTGATCGTATCGGGCCTGACGGTCGGGAAGCCGTAACAGGGAGGTCGTCCCATGCCGTGTCTGCTCGCGCTCGTCGCGCTCGCCATGCCGCGGCTCGTCATCGCGCTGCTCTGGTTTCTCACGGGGTGGTTCCGCGGAATCTTCGGCACCATGCTCTGGCCGATCGTCGGTTTCATCTTCCTCCCCACCACCCTGCTCTGGTATTCGGCCGTGCAGCACTGGTTCGGAGGCGTGTGGTCGCTCTGGCCAGTGGTGGGGTTGATCGTGGCACTGATGATCGACATCTCACCCGCCAGCGGCCGACGGCGCGCGGCTCGGGACGGCCGATGAAGTCACCGATTCTCATCGCCGTGGCGCTCGTCGTCCACGGCGCTTCGGTGTGCGCCCAGCCCTCTGACACGTCGCGCGCCGGCTACACCGCCGCCCAGTGCGCGAGCTGCGCCGAGTGGAATACCCCTACCCAGCCGGTGCATCTGTACGGAAGCGCGTACTGGGTCGGGACGCGCGGGCTCGGCGCCATCCTGCTCACGTCGCCGGCCGGTCACGTTCTGATCGACGCCGGCCTCCCCGAGTCGGCCGCGCCGATCATGGCGAGCATCCGTGCCCTCGGCTTCCGCGTCGAGGACATCCGGCTCATCCTCAACTCGCACGCGCACTTCGACCACGCGGGCGGCATCGCGGCGATCCAGCGCGCGTCGGGCGCCGCCGTGGCGGCGAGCCCGTGGAGCGCAGGCGTGCTCCGTCGTGGCAGGGCGGCCCGGGACGATCCGCAGCACGACATCGCGCTCGCGTATCCTGCGGTGACCGGAACCGACATCCGCGAGCTCTCCGACGGCGACACGCTGCGGGTGGGACCAATCGCGCTCACCGCTCACTTCACACCGGGCCATACACCGGGAGGCACGAGCTGGTCGTGGCGCGAGTGCGAGGCCGGCGAGTGCCTCGCGTTCGTCTACGCCGACAGCCAGACGCCGGTGTCGGCCGACAATTTTTTCTTCACGCGGAGCTCCGCGTATCCCACGGCGCTGCAGGACTTCGCCCGCAGCTTCGCCGTGCTCGAGCAGCTCCCGTGCGACGTATTGATCACGCCGCACCCGGGCGCCTCGCAGATGTGGGAGCGACTCGCGGCGCGGGAGAAGGGTGACCGATCGGCGCTGCGCGATCCCGGGGCATGCCGCCGATACGCCGCCGGGGCGCGGGAGCAGCTCGCGCGGCGGGTGGCGGCGGAAGGAAACGCGCGCTAGCGCCAACGCCGCATCCAGTTCTGCTGATTGATCAACCTTTGCGCGGCCCGGCGTGTCGAACCCCAGTCTGATCCACCGCCGGCCGTTCCCCACCCGCCGCCTCCACATGCGTCTCGCGCTCGCCCTGGCCCTCGCCCTTCTCCCGGTGCCAGGCGCCGCCCAGCAACAGTCCGGGCTCCCGGCTCCGGTCAAGCCGGCTAGCGCCGCTCCCCCGCGCGCGATGAGGGCCGCTCGACGCACGACGCCGGTCACCATCGACGGCCGACTCGACGAGCCGGCGTGGGCAGCCGCCGAACCGAGTGGGCAGTTCGTCGAGTCGTACCCCAAACCCGGAGTGGCGGCGCCCGACCAGACGGAGATCCGCGTCCTCTACGACGACGACGCGCTGTACGTCGGCATCCGGATGTTCGACGCACATCCGGACTCCATCGCCGCCGGCCTCGCGCGGCGCGACGCGACCGCCGCCACGGGGATCTATACGGACTGGGTACACCTGATCATCGACTCCTATCACGACCGTCGCACCGCCTTTCGCTTCTCCACCTCGCCGCGCGGCGTACAGAAGGACGTCTACACCTTCAACGACGGCAGCGAGGACACCAACTGGGACGCGGTGTGGGAGGTCGGGACGCGGGTCGATTCACTCGGCTGGGTCGCCGAGTATCGCATTCCACTCAGTCAGCTCCGCTTCGGCGGCGACTCGGCAGCCGGGCGCGTGTGGGGATTCCAGGTACAGCGCGACATCGCGCGCCGGAGCGAGCGCGATACCTGGGCGCCGTGGACACCCCAGGACGGCGGCTTCGTCTCCCGTTTCGGCGACCTCACCGGACTACAGGGCGTCCGCGTCCCCGAGCGGTTGGAGGTCACTCCTTATGTCAGCTCCACCCTCACCCGCGCTCCTGGCGACGCAGGCGATCCGTTCTACCAGCACAGCCACAACAAGCCGTCGGTGGGGGGTGACCTCAAGTACGGTCTCCCGGGCGGGCTCACCCTCAGCGCCACCGTGAACCCCGACTTCGGCCAGGTCGAGGTGGACCCGGCCGTGGTGAACCTCACGGCATTCGAGACGTCGTTCCCCGAAAAGCGCCCTTTCTTTCTCGAGGGGAGCGACGTGTTCAGCTTCGGCCAGGTGGTACGGCAGAACGACTATGGCAGCCAGACCTTTCTCTACTCCCGCCGGATCGGCCGTCAGCCGCAGCTCGGCGTACCCGGCGGCACCGTCTACGCGGACGTTCCGAACCAGACGACGATCGCCGGCGCGGCGAAGGTGACAGGAAAGAGCGGGCCCTGGACGGTCGGCATCCTCGACGCCGTGACCACGGAGCAGCGCGCGCGAGTCCTCGCCGACGACGGTACGCGCTACGACCGGCCGGTCGAGCCTCTCACCAACTACTTCGCCGGACGGCTCAAGCGCGATTTTCGTGGCGGGGCGACGACGGTCGGAGCGATGATCGAGCGGACGAGCCGCGCCGTCGGCGACACGGCGTTCGATCCGCTGCTCCGGTCGGACGCCACCTTCGGCGGCGTCGATTTCGAGCACGACATGGCGAAGCGTAGCTGGATCGCCAGCGGCTTCCTCGGCGGCACCCTGGTCCAGGGAAGCGAGCAGGCGATCGCCCTCACCCAGCGCACGAGCACTCACTATTTTCAGCGGCCCGATTCGGCGCTGCTGCATCTCCATTACGACAGCACCCTGACCTCGCTCCACGGCTACGCCGGCGAGCTGGCCCTGGAGAAGCAGGGCGCCACCTTCGGCTCGATCGCCGTCAAGTCGAGTAGCCCGGGTCTCGAGCTCAACGACCTCGGCCTCCAGAGCCATACGGGGTACAGCGCCATCTCCACCCTCGTCGGCCGCCAGAGCTACACCGCCGGAAAGCACCTCAGCAACTGGTCCGCGTTCGTGTACGAAAACGACGCGTTCAACAATGGCGGGCGAGCGATCTTTCATGGCGTTGCGGCGAGCGGCAACGCGACCTGGCTGAGCCAATGGGGGGCGAGCGGCACCCTCATCTACTCGCCCGACTTCTACGACGACGTGCTTCTGCGCGGCGGACCGGAGGGGCGGCAGCCCGCCAGCTGGACAGGCCAGGTCAACGTCAACACCGACTCCCGCCGCCCCGTCGTCCTCCGCCTCGGCAGCACCTACGCGCACGACATCCTCGACGGCTACCTGAAGCAGCTCGACCTGTCGCTCGATTTGCGGCCGAGCTCCAACGTCCATTTCAGCTTTGCGCCGGGCTGGAGCCGGCTGCACGACACCGAGCAGCTCGTGCGCACGGCACTCGATCCGCTCGCCGCCAGCACGTATGGACGGCGCTACGTGCTTGCAACGCTCACCCAGACCACCCTCTCGCTCGACACCAGAGTGGACGTCACCCTGTCGCCGACGCTGGGCTTCGTGATGTACGTGCAGCCGTTCGTCTCGTCGGGTCGGTACGAGAGGTACAAGGAGCTGCTCGCACCGGGCACCTACTCGTTCTCGGCGTACGGACCGGGGCGGATCAGCTACGACGCACCGAACGCGCAGTACGTCGTCCATCCCGACGACGCGGCGGGAGCGCCCTCGTTCACGATCGCGCAGCCGGACTTCAACGTGCGGTCGCTGCGCGGCAACGCCGTGGTACGGTGGGACTACCGGCCGGGCTCTTCCCTCTACCTCGTCTGGCAGCAGCAGCGGAGCGGGTTCGAGCCGATCGGAGACTTCGACGGTCGGCGGGACGTCGGGGCCATCTTTCGAACGGTGCCGACCAACGTCTTTCTCGTGAAGGCGACGTACTGGATCGGGAAGTAGTGGCGCTCCGCGCCCTCACCCCGATGCTTTCCGATCCTGATACAGCCCGAGCACGTTGCCCCCCGGGTCGCGGAACCGCGCCGTCACCTCGGGCGCATCGGCGCCGATCGGCTGTACGACAACGCCACCGTTGGCGACGATCGCTTCGAGCGTCGCGACGGCATCGTCGACCATGACGTACACGAGCAGTCCGGGGTCGGCGGGAGGCCGCCCGCGCTTCCATGTGCCGCTCACTCCACCCACCGCGTCGTCGAACGCCGTGCTCCCGTCGCCCCGCTTCCGAATCTCCCAACCGAAGACCATCCGGTAGAAGTCGGCCGAACGGGCGACGTCGGTCGCCGGCATCTCGATGTAGCAGATCTTTCCGTTGGTCCGGGTCGGTGGCACGGGAGCTCCCAGTTCGAGGTCGTGGGATTCTAGCGATTCATTTCGCAAGGCCAAGGCCGCTCAGCGCCAGCGCGCTGGGCCGCCCTGCGCCGGCACCGGCGGCGCCTTCCTGGTTGTGGGGATCGGCGGCCCGAACCAGACGCTGGCGGCGATGATGACGTACAGGCCGATCAGCGCGAGCCCTTCGACGTAAGTCGACTCCCCATCGAAGATGATCATCGCACCGAGGATCGCCGCCAGACCGAGCGCTGCGATCAACAGCCCGGGCGCGACGAGCGTCAGCGCCGGACCGCCGAGCACGGTGCTCAGGAGCACCAGCACGGGGATGAGGAGGAGGGCCACCTGGAGGCTGCTGTTCAGGATCAGGCTCACGGCGAGGTCGGCTTCGTTGCGAGCGGCCGCCGTGATGCCGACGACGTTCTCCACCGCGTTGCCGGCGATGGCGACTATCACCAGCCCGACGAACTCCTCCGACAGGTGCAGGCTCGCCATCGCCGGCGTCAGCGCATCGACGAACCAGTCGGAGA
>JBIOHU010000060.1:0-11915 GCA_044449225.1 Gemmatimonadales bacterium
ATGCTTGATCCACCGGAATCACTCGATAATCGACCGCCGCCAATGTTTGATCCACCGGAATCACTCGATAATCGACCGCCGCCAACGCTTGATCCACTGGAATCTCTCGATAACTGACCGCCGCCACTGGATGGTCGGCAGGACACGATGCAGAACGGACGGCCGCCAATGGCGAGTCGACCGGAACCACCGCATGACCGACTGCCGCCAACGGAAGGTCAACCAGAAAGTGTGGATAATCGACTGGAAACAACGAGAGAAGTACTGGAATCGGAAAATGTTCGGCCAGTGTCAACGCGCAATCGATCGCCCTCGATGCGAGGAGTGCGTGAAGCTGCGCGAGGAGCACCGGTACCGCCGGGAAGCGGATCGATCCGCACTAAAGTGCCACCGCTCCGGCACTTGCCGCCGTGTTCCCCCACCGCTAAAATCCGGCTTCGGCGGCGGAGGCAGCGTCGCCAGGGTCGCGTAGCTCAGCTGGTTAGAGCGCTGCTTTCACACAGCAGAGGTCCGGGGTTCGAGTCCCTGCGCGACCACTCGAATACCGGCGTCGACCGTTTACCGCGTCGCTCATCCCGCAGGCGAAATTCATGGGTTTCCGTCACCTGCGGTCACTTCTGGTGGCCGCATTCTTTTTGTCGCCGATCGCCGCCGGGGCCCAGCTTCCGACGACGAAGCCGACGCCGGAGCAGGCGCAGATCCTCCTCCAGACGCGCCCCGACCTCGTCGCGCAGCTCCGGCAGCGCATGATGCAGAGCGGGATGACCCCCGACCAGATCCGCGCCCGGCTGCGCGCCGAGGGGTACCCGGAGAATCTGCTCGACGCCTACATGCCGGGCAGCACGGGCGACTCGAGCAGCTCGCCAAGCTCGGCGGTCTTCCAGGCGGTGCAACGGCTCGGCATCGCCGACTCGACCGATCTAGCCGGCCTGCAGGGGCTGGGCACCCTGGGCATGGGAACGACCCGCGCCGACACCTCGGCGCTCCTGCGGGTCGAGAGCTCGCTCCGCCTCGACACCCTTCCCCCAGGACCCGCCCGCGACTCGGTGGTCCGGCTGATGACTAGCCGCGACTCGGGCTACGTCATCTTCGGCCTCGACGTCTTCCGCGGCTCCACGTCGCAGTTCCAGCCCAACCTCGCCGGCCCGGTGGACGCGAGCTATCGGCTTGGACCGGGGGATCAGCTCGTCCTCGTCCTGACCGGCGACGTCGAGGCGTCCTACTCCCTCGACGTGACGCGGGAAGGGTTCGTGGTCATTCCGCAGGTCGGCCAGATCTACGTCAACAACATGACGCTGGCCGATCTCGAATCGACGCTCTACGTCCGGCTCGGACGCGTCTACTCGGGGGTGAGGCGCGGGGGCGGCACGACGCGGTTCTCGATCAGCGTCGCCAAGCTCCGATCGAACCAGGTGTTCGTCGTCGGAGACGTGCTGCACCCGGGGAGCTATTCCGTCTCCAGCGCCGGAACCGCCTTTTCGGCGCTCTACGCCGCCGCCGGTCCGTCGGTGAATGGGTCGATGCGCCGGATAGAGATCCGGCGCGGCGGCCGCGTCGTCGACACCCTGGACGTCTACGACTACCTGCTGCGCGGGGACGCCAGCCACGACCCGCGGCTCCAGACGGGCGACATCGTCTTCGTACCCGTTCACGGTCCGCGCGCCCGCGTGCTCGGCGAGGTCGTGAGGCCGGCGACCTACGAGCTCAAGGCGGGAGAGGGGCTGCCGCAGTTGCTCGAGGCGGCAGGGGGGTTCACCGCCATCGCGTCGCGCCAGCGAGTGCTGATCCAGCGAATCGTCCCGCCGGCGCAGCGCACCGCGACCAGCGGCGACCGGACGACGATCGACGTCACCTCGGACGCCCTGGAGACGGGGCTCGGTCCGACGATCCCCATCCAGAACGGCGACGTCGTACGCGTATTCGAGATCGCCGAACGGGTCCGCAATCGAATCGCCGTGCTAGGCAACGTGAACACGCCGGGCGCGCAGGGGCTCACACCGGGAATGAAGGTCAGCGACGCCCTGCGCGCCGCCGGCGGGATCAAGCCGGACAGCTACCTCGGCGAGGTGCTCGTCACCCGGTTGTTGAACGATTCCTCTCGCGTCCAGCTTCGCGCGCGGCTCGCCGACTCCACCGGAAAGGTCATTGACGACTTTCCGCTCCATGAGGACGATCAGGTTCGGGTCTTTTCGGTGACCAGCTTCCGGCCGGTGCGGTACGTCGCCATCGCCGGCTTCGTGAGAAAGCCGGGTCGATATCCCTATCGGGACGGCATGACGGTGCGCGACCTCGTCCTTCTCGGAGGGGGTCTGGTCGAGGGCGCCTCCCTGACCGACGCCGAGATCGCCCGGCTGCCGGCCGACCGCTCGAACGGACAGATGGCGACCACCATCCACGTTTCCCTCGACTCGACGTATCTGTTCGATCGGCGGCCTGGCGAACCGTACAAGGGTCCGCCAGGCGAGCAAGCCCCTTCGGCCGGCGCTCCGGAAGTGACGCTCGAGCCGTACGACAACCTGCTCATCGTGCGCCAACCGGGATTCGAGTACCAGCGCAACGTGGAGCTCCGCGGCGAGGTGAAGTTTCCCGGGACGTACGCGCTGAAGACCAAGACCGAAAAGTTGCGCGACCTCGTCCTCCGGGCAGGAGGGCTGACGAACGAGGCATCGGCGGATGGCATCGTCTTCGTGCGCCGTGGGTCGGTGACGTACAAGGTCTCGAACGCCGGTCCCGACGGCCTGTCGATCACGACGGTGCAGGACAGTCTCACCGAGGCGCGGGTCACCAACGGCCGCGTGGGAATCGACCTCGTCGACGTGATGAGGCACCCCGATTCGCGGGACAACCTGGTGCTCGCCGATGGGGACCTGATCACGATCCTTCGCAACAATCCGATCGTTCGAGTGGACGGAGCGGTCAACGCGCCGGCGAACGTGGCATTCGTGCCGGGGCGCGACCTGTACTACTACGTCCGCGCTGCAGGTGGAGGCACCCGCCTCGCCGACCTCGACCGCGTGTACGTGACCCAGCCGAGTGGGAAGCTGGAAAGCGTGCGGTCGCGGCGGTTCTTCCCCGATGACGTTCCGGTGGCGCAGCCCGGCGCACACGTCGTGGTGCCGGCGCGCGATCCGAACGACAAGACCGACTACGTCGCGATCGCGAGCATCACCGCGCAGATCGTCGCCAGTCTCGTCGCAATAGTCGCCGTCCTGCACAAGTGACCGCCCGGTGCCCCGCGCCGGCGTGAGCACACGGCGCGATCCACGCGCGCCGCTGGTGCTCACGCTGGCCCTGATCGGCGTCTCCTTCTCCGGTCCGCTCGTTCGCCTCTCGCACGCCAACGCGCTCGCGATCGCGGCCTGGCGGCTCGGCTTCTCCCTCGTCGTCATCGCCGTCGCTCTCCTGGTCACTGGCGAGTGGCGCCAGTGGGGCCACGTCACCCGCCGCGAGATGCTCATCGCCCTCGGCGCCGGCGGGATGCTCGCCCTCCACTTCTGGAGCTGGAACAGCTCCATCGCCCTCACGACCGTCGCCGCGTCGGTGGTGCTCGTGAACACCCAGCCGGTGGTCGTCGCGCTGCTCTCCGTCCTGTGGCTGGCGGAGCGACCGACCGGTCGGCAATGGTTCGGCATCGGCATCGCGATGATTGGCGCGCTGATCGTCGCGCTGCCGGACTTTTCGGCGGGGGATGCGAGTGCCCACCCGCAGGCGCTGCTGGGCGATCTGCTGGCCCTGTTCGGCGCGGCGGCGGCCTCGATCTACTTCGTCGCCGGGCGCCGGTTGCGCGCCACCCTCGACCTCTGGCCGTACGTGGGCCTGGTGTACGGAAGCTGCTTCGTCGCGCTTCTGATCCTCGCCGGGTTGACTCACGCGCCGATCGCGCCACAACCACCGCGCGAGCTGGCCATCTTCGCCGCCCTCGCGCTCGGCCCGATGCTGCTCGGGCACACAGGGTTGAACTGGGCATTGAAGCACGCGCCGGCGTACGTCGTGAATCTCACCCTGCTTGGCGAGCCGGTGGGAGCGACGATCATCGCCGCGATGCTGCCGGGGATTCGCGAGGTACCGGGAATCGCGACCCTCGCTGGAGGCGTGGTGGTGCTCGCCGGAATCCTGCTGACGGCGCGCGGTCCGGAGCCGGTCGTCGCGAGCTGAGCGGTGCAACTGCGCCGGCCTTCCCTCCGGCGACACGCGTTTATCTTCCGTCATGGATCAGCTCAGCCTCGACGTCGTCGTCACTCGCGGTGCAATAGTCGAATCGCACCACCGCGTGCATGCCGCCGTCGTGGACGCCTCGGGCCGGATGATCGCCGCCGCACGCGAGGCGGCGACCGTCGCCCACTGGCGATCCTGCGCCAAGCCGTTCCAGGTGATGCCCTTCCTCGAGAGCGGCGGCTTCGATCGCATCCGTTGGGGTGACGATCAGCTCGCGCTGGCCTGCGCGTCGCATGGCGGAGAGCCGGAGCACGTGGCCATCGCCGAGGGGATGCTTGAGTCGATCGGGATGGAGCAGGGGGACCTCGCCTGCGGACCGCAGGAACCGCTCTCGCAGCGCGGACAGCGGCTGCTGCGCGACACCGGCGGCCGTCCCAGCCGGCTCCACAACAACTGTTCGGGGAAGCACGCCGCAATGCTCGCCCATGCCTTTGCATCGGGCTGGCCGGCCTTCGGCTACGAGCGGCAGGATCATCCGGTGCAGCGCGACTGCCTTCGCACGGTGGCACGCTGGACGGGTATCGATGAGAAGTGCATCGGGCAGGCGGTGGACGGGTGTGGCGTCGTCGTCTTCGCCCTGCCGCTCGAGCCGATGGCGCGCGCGTATGCCCGGCTCGCCGACGGCGCGCGCCGGTCGATCGACGTGCCATCGCGCATCGTCCACGCGATGCAGACGCGTCCCTTTCTCATCGGCGGAACGGACCGATTCGATTCTGCGCTGATCGAGGCGACGCAGGGGCGCGTCATCGCGAAGATCGGCGCCGAGGGGGTCCACTCGGTGGCGATCGTCGATGACGGGATCGGGATCGCCGTGAAGGTGGAGGATGGCAACCAGCGCGCGCAGTTTCCGGCGGTGATCGCCGTGCTCCAGCACGTCGGCGCCCTGTCGAAGGAGCTCCCGCCGCGCCTCGCCGAATTCCTGCAACGCACGCTGCGGAACACGCGGGGTGAGGTCGTGGGCGAGGTGAGGCTGCTGGCGAGCTGACGACTGGCGGTCGTCGCGCGCACGCGGCGCGAAGGCATGAAGCCGGCGATCGTCACTCACACAATCCTTTCCGAGTCATGCCTCTACGCACGCGCCCCAAGCCGGTCACGCTGGACTCGCTGGACGCCTCCACCGTCGTCCTCATTCGACTCGCGGCCGAGATCGCCGCTGGCAGCGAGAGGGCGGTGCGCGACGCCTTCGTCGCCGCGCGCGACGCTGCCGTGCCTCCTGTCTGGATCGAGGAGCTCGTGCTGCAGTGCTATCTGTTCAGCGGATTTCCGCGCGCCCTGAATGCTGCGCGGGAGTGGCGCCGCGTCTTTCCATCCGATGTGGCCAACGCGGGGAACGATCTCGAATCGACGACCGAGGACGCGACCGACGAGGGCCAGGTGCAGGAGTGGCGCATCCGCGGCGAGGCGACTTGCGCTGCGGTGTACGACGGCATGTATGAGAAGCTCCGGCTCAACGTCCGCGACATGCATCCGGCGCTCGACGAATGGATGGTCGTGGAGGGCTACGGCAAGGTACTCGGTCGGCCCGGCCTCGATCTGGCGCGCCGGGAGCTCTGTGTCGTCGCCGCCTGTGCCGCGTCGGGTCAGGCGCGGCAGCTCCATTCGCACCTCCACGGCGCGCTCAACGTCGGTGTCGGCGCCGGCGCACTGGGCGACGCGATCGATGCGCTCTCGTCGCAGCTCGGCGCCGCGCGGGGCAAATCGGCGAAGCTCCTGCTCGCGAGGGTGGTCGGGAAGTAGCTTGCTTCGAGTAGGTGCGTAGGTGCGTAGGTGCGTAGGTGCGTAGGTGCGACGGTTCGACGTGCGATGCAGTCATCCGGTGACGACCGGCCATTCCTTTCCTGTACCTTCGCTCTCCGGCATTCGAAATGTTCATCGACCGCGTCATCGTTCGCGTTACCGCCGGCGACGGCGGGTCAGGCATTTCGTCGTTTCGCCGGGAGAAGTTCGCACCTCTCGGCGGCCCCGATGGGGGCGACGGAGGAAAGGGAGGGGACGTGATCATTCGCGCCGACAACAACCTGGCTACGCTGCTCGACTTCACCTACCGGGATTCCTGGTCGGCAGAGCGCGGCGAGCATGGCAGCGGATCGAACAAGACCGGTCGCTCGGGGGAGGATATGGTCCTCCCGGTGCCGCCGGGAACGATCGTCCGCGATCACGAGACGAACGAGATCATCGGCGAGGTGCTGGAGAGCGGCGACCAATTCGTCGTTGCGCGGGGCGGCCGCGGGGGCAAGGGGAACAGTTGGTTCGCCACGTCGGTGCACCGCAGCCCGCGCGAATGGCAACCGGGCGAAGACGGAGAGGCGCGTGCCCTCGAGCTCGAGCTGAAGCTCATCGCCGACGTCGGCCTCGTTGGTCAACCGAACGCCGGCAAGTCGACGCTGCTCTCGGTAATCAGCGCCGCACGCCCCAAGATCGCCGACTACCCGTTCACGACGCTCGCGCCGAACCTCGGCGTCGTTCAGATGAGCGATCACCGTACCTTCGTCGTCGCCGACATTCCCGGCATCATCGAAGGAGCGCACGAGGGGAAGGGGCTCGGGCTCCAGTTCCTGCGACACATCGAGCGCACCCGCCTCCTCGCGTTCATGATCCCGATCGACTCCGACGACTGGCAGGAGGAGTACGATCAGCTTCGGCGGGAGATCCAGCAGTACTCCACGGAGCTCTCCGGCAAGCCGCACTGCGTCGTCTTCACCAAGATGGACCTCCTCGGCGACGACGAGCCTCCTCCGATCGATGCCCCCGATGCGTTCGGCGTATACGCCATCAGCGCCGCTGCCCGCACCGGGCTCGAGGAGCTGAAGCTCGCCTGGTGGCGGCGTGTACTGGCGATGAAGAAGGACGTGCTGAGGCCGGTGAGCGATCTCGAGCTCCCCTAGCCGATAAGTCGCGGCTGCGACTCAGCTGACCTCTCCGGCTGGAGACCAGTGATGGGCCGAGATCTCCTCCTCCAGGCCGGCGACGCCGGCTACCCCACGCGGCTGGGCGATCTGCGGGACCCGCCTCGCGCGCTGTGGGCGCGTGGCAACCTCTCGCTGCTCGATCGCCCGTGCGTCGCCATCGTCGGGACGCGCCGAGCGACTGCATACGGAGAGCGGGTGGCTCGCGAGCTGGGACGCATCCTCGCCGGCGCCGGCGCGACGATCGTCAGCGGTCTCGCGCGCGGTATCGATGCCTGCGCTCACCTCGGTGCGCTCGATGCCGGCGGCGCAACGGTCGCCGTGCTCGGAACCGGTGTGGATGTCGTCTATCCGCGGGGCCATGCGGATCTTCAGCAGACCATCGCGGAGCGGGGACTGCTGCTTTCCGAGATCGAGCCGTCTCACGCCGCGCACGGCGGCTCCTTTCCGCTGCGGAACCGGATCATCGCCGCGCTGTCGCTGGCGACCATCGTGGTCGAGGCGGGGGTGAAGAGCGGGGCGCTGATCACGGCGAACCACGCGATCGAGCTCGGGCGGTCGCTCGGCGCCGTCCCCGGCCCGATCGACGTCCCGCAAGCGGAGGGAAGCAATCTGTTGCTCCGGGATACGGCGGCCGCCATCACCTCGATGGCCGACGCGATCACTCTCGCCGGACTCGTCGCGCCGATTCACGTCGCGGACCTTCCTGAGCAAGGCGTCGAGCGCCGGCTCTGGGACGCCCTCGCGGGCGGGCCGGCCGATCTCGACACGCTCTGCACCCGTGCCTCCCTTCCGGCGCACGACGGAATGGCCGCGGTGAGCGCCCTCGAGCTGCGGGGCATGATCGAGTGCGCGCTCTCGGGAGAGATCAGAAGGATGTAAGAGGGCGGTGAATGGTGAATGGTGAGAGGTGAATGGTAACCGCGGACGCCGTCACCATTCACCATTCACCATTCACCATTCACCATCTTTCGCCCTTCACCATATTTGAAAGGTGCCACGCCACGTTTACGTCCACGTCCCCTTCTGCGCCCGGCGCTGCTCGTACTGCGACTTCTCGATCGCCGTTCGGCGGACGGTGCCGGTGGAGGAATATCTCGAGGCCCTCGAGAAGGAGCTGTCGCTCCGCTTCGGCGACGCTCCGCCGACCGAGGTCGACACGATCTATTTCGGCGGCGGCACGCCGTCACAGCTGGGCGGCGAGGGGCTCTCCCGCGCACTCGGCATCGTCGCGAGGCGATTCGTGCCGGCGAGCGGTGCGGAGGTGACGGCGGAGGCGAATCCGGATGACATCGTGCGCGAGTCGGTGCTCGCCTGGCGCGGCGCTGGCATCAACCGGCTTTCGCTCGGTGCGCAATCGTTCGATGAACGGGCGCTCGAATGGATGCACCGCACGCACGACTCCACCGCGGTCGGACAGGCCGTCGCCACGGCGCGCGACGCGGGGATCACCAATCTGTCGCTCGACCTGATCTTCGCCTTGCCGTCGGTGCTCGAGCGCGACTTCGGATTCGACGTGGAGCAGGTGCTCGCCCTCGAGCCCGATCACGTCTCGCTGTACGGCCTCACGATCGAGCCAGCTACTCCGCTGGGACGTTGGGTGGCGCGCGGACGTGTCGCCGAGCAGCCGGAGGAGGGGTACGAATCCGACTATCTGACGGCGCACAGGATGCTCACGTCGGCGGGATTCGGGCACTACGAGGTCTCGAATTATGCTCGGGTCGACCGCCGAGCGGTCCACAACTCCGCGTACTGGTCAGGGGTTCCGTACGTCGGACTCGGGCCGGCTGCGCACGGCTTCGACGGGGTGACGCGCCGCTGGAACGCGCGGGCCTACGCCGAATGGCGCGACCGGGTGAAGGGGGGAGTCGACCCAGTGGAGGGGTCGGAGGAGCTGACCGCCGAGAACCGGATTGCGGAGTCGGTGTATCTGGGACTGCGGTCGGACACCGGACTCGAGTTCATCGAGCGCGACCGCGGGGTGGTGGCACCCTGGCTGGAGGCCGGCTGGCTCACGCACGCCTCCGACGGGCGCCTGCGGTGCACGCCGGAAGGGTGGCTGCGGCTCGACTCTCTCGCCGCCGCCTTGACGCATCACCGAAGTCCTTAATACATTTATACTTATGGCCACCGCAGACGAGCTCACGCCGCGCGAGCGCCGAGTGCTCGAGGCGGTCATCCAGACCTACGTCCGGACCGCCGAGCCGGCTGGGTCGAGTGTGCTGGCGCGGCATTTCGGGCTGGGAGTCTCCCCAGCGACGATCCGCAATACGATGAGCGACCTCGAGGAGAAGGGGTTTCTGTCGCATCCGCACACCTCCGCGGGGCGGGTTCCGACGGACAAGGCCTATCGCGCCTACGTGGATGCCCTGCTCAATGCGCCGGCGAGCGCCGTGGTGATCGCTGAGCGGCAGCGGCTGCAGGAGGACATCGCCGGCAGCAGTTCGACGATCGAGACGATTCTCCGTCGTGCTGCGCAGAGTCTCGGCGTGCTCACCCAGGAGCTCGGCGTCGCCCTGGGTCCGCGGCTGGATGCCAGCGTGCTGCGCCGGCTCGAGCTGGTGCGCGTGGGAGGCGAGCGCCTTCTGCTGGTGCTGACGCTGGAGGGGGGAGTGGTGCGCACCGTTTTCGTCGAGGTCCGGGGAACGCTGGCCGACCTGGCGGTGACGGAGGTGACGCGGGTGCTGAACGAACGGCTGGCCGGCCACACTCTCCGCGAGCTGCGGGCGTCGGTCGCCGAGCGGCTGCGCGACAGCGCGACGAAGCCGGAGGCAGCCGAGCTGCTGAACATCTTCGTGCAGGAAGGGGAACAGCTGTTCGACGCGGCGCTGCCACTGGCCGAGGCGAGCGGCAGCGTGATAGTCGGGCAGGCCAGTGTCCTTGCCTCCCAGCCCGAATTCGGGGCCGCCGACAGCATGCGCCGTCTGCTCAGCCTCACGGAAGAGCCCTCGCGACTGGCCGACGCACTGCGGCGGAAGCACAGCGGCGACGAGCGGCCAGGCGTATCGATCACGATCGGCGGCGAGCACGGCGATCCACGACTCGACCAGTTCACCGTCGTGACCGCCGAGTACCACGCCGGCGCCCTGGCGGGAGTGATCGGCGTCATCGGCCCCACCCGCATGCCGTACGACAAGGTGATCTCGCTCGTTCAGCATACGTCGCGTCTGCTGAGCGATCTGCTGTAACTTTCGAGATTGCCAACTTCGTAGTGACCTCTCGTAGCTCTGCGCTCCGTCTGTTCGTCACTCGTCCTGCACCGTTTCGCCCGCCACCCAGCACATGGCTGATTACTACGGCACTCTGAACTGCGAGCGATCCTCCTCCGATGAGGAGATCAAGAAGGCCTACCGCAAATTGGCGATGGCCTACCATCCCGATCGCAACGGCGGCTCCAAGGAGGCAGAGGAGAAGTTCAAGGCGATCACCGAGGCGTACGACGTCCTCCGCGACCCGCAGAAGCGCGCGGCGTACGATCGGTACGGCGAGGCAGGGCTCCGGGGGGGTGGGGGAGGCTTCCACCACGTGGACCTGTCGGAGGCGCTCAGCATCTTCATGCGCGACTTCGGTGGATTCTCCGGGCTTGGCGATCTCTTCGGGCAGGGGCAGGGAGGGGCGAGCTCGCGCACCGGCTCCGACGTCAAGATCACGATGCCTCTCACCCTCGCCGAAGTGGCGACGGGGGTGGAAAAGTCGGTTCACCTCCGCGTGCTCGATGCCTGCGATCGCTGCGAAGGCAGTGGCGCCGAGCCGGGATCGAAGGCCCAGCAGTGCGCGACCTGCGCCGGCCACGGCGAGGTGCGTCGTGCGCAGCGCTCCTTCTTCGGGCAGTTCGTGACCGTCGCGCCCTGTCCGACCTGCAAGGGAGAGGGGCAGATCATCGAGTCACCGTGCAAGAAGTGCCGTGGCGAGGGGCGTGTCCGTGGTGACAAGACGATCCAGGTCCAGGTTCCGGCTGGAGTCGCCACCGGTCAGTACATGACGTTGCGCGGCGTCGGGAACGCCGGTGCGCGCAACGGCGAGCGCGGAGACGTGCACGTCGTGTTCGAGGTCGCCGACGATCCGCGGTTCGAGCGCGACGGCGAGGATCTCTACACCGAGGTGCTCGCGACCTATCCGCAGCTCGTCCTCGGCGCCACCGTCGACGTCCCGACGGTGGCCTCCGCCGTGGCGCTCAGCATTCCCGCCGGCACGCAGAGTGGGCAGGTGTTCCACCTCCGCGGACGCGGACTGGCGCGAGTCAACTCGAGTGGCACCGGCGACCTGCACGTTCGCGTGCAGCTCTGGACTCCCGACCGCGTGAGCGAGGAGGAGCAGCGTCTCATCGAGCGGCTCGCCGAGGTCACGACCAGCGTTCCGTCCGAGCGAGACAAGGGATTCTGGGCGAAGATGAAAGAAGCGCTCGGCGCGTGAGTTGGCTTTCGGTGCACGTGAGGCCCGGCGGGTCGTCCGATGCCGCGCTCGCCGCGCTGTTCGAGTTGGGCTCGGAGGGAGTCCAGGAGACGGGAGCGGAGCTCGTGACCCACTTTCCGGGCGGCAGTGACGCGGCGGCGATCCAGGCCGCGGTGCTCGCCGCCGATCCGGAAGCGCAGGTCGTGACGTCCATCATCCCTGCCGTCGACTGGTCGGAGGAGTGGAAGCGCGGCGTCGGTGCGCACGAACTGGGGGTCCTGGCGATCGTTCCTCCCTGGCTCGCCGGCGGTCGCGACGCGACACACACGATCGTGATCGAGCCGGAAATGGCGTTCGGCACCGGCGAGCACCAGACGACGCGAGGCGTGGTGCGACTTCTGC
>JBIOHU010000061.1:0-11752 GCA_044449225.1 Gemmatimonadales bacterium
CGCCCGGCGCCGAGCCGCAACTCGGCGGGCCGGTCGGCGCACCGCCGCGCGACCCGCGAGAGCATCGCGGGCCACGACCACACGAGCAGAACGGCCGTCGCGGCCGACGGAATCGCGGCCGCGGCCGTCAGGGCGCACCCGCAGCGCCGGGCGAGCGCCCGCCGCCGGGAGCGCCAAGCAACGCGCCCCTCGTGGCGACGGGGGAGACGAGAGGGTGGTTCGATCCGTCACGAGACGGCGGATTCGTGCGCCGTCCGGCGGGGAGCTATCTCGCCGATCCGGGCGATGCGTACGTCACGCCGCAGCTCGCGCGTCAGTACGCGCTCCGCAAGAGCGACGAGATCGCCGGTCCGACGGGCCGCGATTCGCGCGGCCGCACCGCGCTGATCGAGATCTCGTCGATCAACGGGAATCCACCGGCCGACGCGTCGCGTCGTCCCGAGTTCAATACCCTCACGGCGACCTATCCGGAGCGAAAGCTCACCCTCGAGACGGGACGTCCGGCAAAGGGCGGTCCCGAGCTCACGCGGCGCGCGATCGATCTGATCGCGCCGATCGGCTACGGCCAGCGGGCGCTCATCGTCGCACCGGCCCGCGCCGGCAAGACGACGCTGCTGCACGCGATCACCGAGGGCATCGCGATCAATCATCCCTCGGCGACGTTGCTCATCCTGCTCGTCGACGAGCGGCCGGAGGAGGTGAGCGAGGCGATCTCGTGGGGCGTGGGCGAGGTGATCGCGTCGAGCTTTGACCAGCCGGCGGCACGCCACGTCGAGGTCACCGAGATGGTGCTCGAGCGGGCGCGGCGGCTGGTGGAAGGGGGGACGGACGTGATCATCGTCCTCGATTCGCTGACGCGCATGGCACGCGCCCACAACACGGCCGAGCGGGGCACGGGACGGACGATGTCGGGGGGCCTCGATGCCCAGGCGATGGCGAAGCCGAAGGCGTTCTTCGGATCGGCCCGCGCCGTGGCGGAGGGCTCGGGCGGAGGATCCCTGACGATCATCGCGACCGCCCTGGTGGAGACCGGGTCGCGGATGGACGACATCATCTTCGAGGAGTTCAAGGGCACCGGGAACTGCGAGATCAAGCTCGACCGGGGGCTGGCGGAGAAGCGGATCTATCCGGCGATCGACATCGCGACGAGTGGGACGCGGCGGGAGGAGAAGCTGTTCCGCCCCGATCAGCTCGAGCACGTCTACACTCTCCGGCGCGGCCTCGGCCAGATGCCGCCGCAGGCGGGGATGGAGTGGCTGATCAAGCGGATCGCGAATACACCGAGCAATGAGGCCCTGCTGGAGGGACTGTAACCGCGGGTGAGAGGTGAATGGTGAGAGGTGAGCGGCGACCGCAGTTACCGCTCACCATTCACCATTCACCCTTCACCATTCACCATTCTGGCCTCCGGCCTATCCCTTGCTAGGGATAGCCCTGCCATGCACTTACCTCGCCGTCTGGGGCGCACGGCGCTCGCCCTCGTGGTGGGCGCCGTCGTCGCGCCCGCCCTGGCTGCCCAAGGCGCTCCCGCCGGCATCTCCCCCACTCCGGAGGTGCGGCGGCTCGACCTCGCCGGCGTGTCGAGCGCCATCGACCTGAACGACCTCAAGGCGAGCATCTACACCACGGCGACGAGCTGTCGCAGCATCCTCCTCGCGCCGATCTGCTCCTTCACCAACTACCGCGGATTCCAGCAGCGGCACTATCTGGATCACAAGGAGTTGGCGCGCGACGTCCTGCGGATCAAGGTCTACTACTACAAGCACGGTTTCCGCGAGACCCAGGTGGACACGACGGTCACCCCCCTCAGTGACAAGACGGTAGCCGTGCGGTTCACGATCGTCGAGGGACTGCCGACGATCGTGACCAGCGTCTCGATCGTCTACGACTCGACGCTGTTGTCGCCGAAGAAGGTCGGCCAGCTCACCCTGCTCCACACCGGCGAGCCGCTCGACCTCTTCCAGATGGACACCATGCGCGTGTCGTTCCAGAACGCGCTGTGGGAGCTCGGCTACGCCGATGCGCTGATCGACACGTCGTCCGTCGTCGACGACGCGGCGCGGACGGCGCAGGTGCAGTTCCGGCTCATCGCGAACCATCTCACGACGATCGCCCACATCACGATCACGGGCACTCGCAAGATCGCCCCGAGCACCGTGCTCAACTCGCTGAGCTTTCGCGAGGGCGATCTGTACCGCCGCAGCACGCTGATCGAGAGCCAGCGCAACCTGTACGAGTCGAACCTGTTCAAGCTCGCGGCCATCAAGGTCCCGCAGAGCTTCGACACGGCGAAGACGGTGAACATCGTGCTGCGGGAAGCGCAGCTGCACGACGCCCGGGTGAGCTTCGGCTTCAACACGGTGGATTACGTCCAGGCCGACGGGCGGTTCACCGACTACAACCTGCTCGGCGGTGCGCGGCGGCTCGACGTGTCCGGAACGGTCGGCAACCTGTTCGCTCGCTCGCTGAACGGCCAGGGCATCTTCCACAAGCAGAGCCTCGCCGACACGACCTTCACCGGCAGCTCGGCCGACTTCCTCCAGCCGACCTGGCAGACGAGCATCTCGCTGGTGCAGCCGGCATTCCTGCGCGCGTCGAAGAACTCGCTCGCCCTGAACGGCTTCGCCCAGCGGCGCAGCGTGCCGTCGGTGTTCATCGATCGCGGCTACGGCGGCGATCTGACGTTCACGCGCACGGTCGGCATCCGGGCGCCGGTGAGCCTCACCTATCGGTTCGAGGTGACGCGTGTCGAGGCGAACCCGCCGTACTTCTGCGTCAACTTCGGCGTGTGTGACACGACGACCATCGGCGCGCTGCTGGGGCACCAGCGTCTCTCGCCGGTGACCCTCCAGGCGCAGGTGGACCGGAGCGACCAGCCACTCGATCCGAGCACTGGGTATCGCGCCCAGGTCGAGCTGGAGCATGCGTCGCGCATCACCGTCTCCGACTACGCGTACAACCGTGCCTATGGCGACGCGGCACTCTACCAGCACCTCGGAGGAAAGAAGTCGGTGCTGGCGATGCACCTCCGCGTCGGCTTCGTGCGACCGATGACGGGGCTCACCGGCGACGCCGTCCTGCATCCGCGGAAGCGGTTCTACGCCGGTGGATCGCAGTCGGTCCGCGGCTACGGCGAGAACCAGCTCGGCCCGCGCATCCTCACCCTGCCGCACGGCTATCTGATCAACGCCAGGGACGTGAACGGCAACCCATGCGATGCGACGTCCGACGCGATCCGCTTTTGCGATCCGAACACCGCGCGGGACTCCACCGGCAATCTGGCCCCGATCGGCGACGACAAGTTCACGCCGCGCCCGCTCGGCGGCACGTCGCTGCTCGAGGGGAGCGTGGAGTACCGGTTCCCCCTCGGGTTCGTCCAGCACCTTCAGGGGGCGATCTTCGTCGACGGTGCGGTGCTCGGCGAGCGCGTGCTCGATCCGCTCGCGGGCGTGAGCACCCTCGCCAACCTCGTGCGCGGCACGGGGGCGATCACGCCCGGCTTCGGCGTGCGCTATCTCTCGCCGGTCGGGCCGATCCGGATCGACATGGGGTTCAATCCGTCGCGCGCCGAGGATCTCGCCGTGGTGACGGAGCTGATCAAGAATGGGAAGCGGGAGATCATCCCCCTCGACACGCCGCGGCGCTACTCGGCGACCGGATCGTCCACGGGCGGAATCAGGGGGCTGCTCAACCGGCTGACGCTTCACCTGTCCATCGGCCAGGCGTACTGATGGCACGCCGCCTCTTCCGTCTGCTCGTGGTGCTGAGCGTGATCGCCGTGGTCGCCGTGATCGCCGTCTGGATCGTGACGAACACCGACTTCGGGCGGGAGCGGGTGCGGCGTCTGGCGCTGCGTACGCTCGGCGGCGCGACGCACGGCATCGTGAAGATCGGCGCGCTGCACGGCAACCTGCTCGGCGGGGCGACGTTCGTCGACGTCTCGATCACCGACAGCGCGGGGCACCCGTTCCTCGCGGCGGACTCGCTCACCGGGCACTACGTGCTGCGGAGCTTCCTCTCCAAGCGCGTCGCGATCGACGGGGTCGTGCTCTACCGGCCGCGCGTCGTCGTCGAGAAGCTGCCCGGTGGAGAATGGAACTACCGCCGGCTCTGGCCGCAGTCGAAGCCCGCCGGCCCGGTGGACACCCTGCCCGGCTGGGGCTCGTGGGTGAAGTTCACCGACGCCACGGTCGTGGACGGCAACGTCGTGCTCCGCTCGCCATGGGCGCCGCGCACCGGACTGACGGCGCGGGTTCGCGACAGCCTCGTGACGGATGCGCTGGGCAGCGGCTCGCGGCTGAGCATCATCCGGGCACCGGGCGGGTTCCAGAAGGTGATCGAGCTGACGGAGGTGAACGCGCGACTGCCGCTCGTGCGCATCGCCGATCCCGGCTTCAGGAATCGCCTCATCGAGGTCGCGGCGATGGCGACGAAGGCGTATCCCTTCCGGCCCCCGGCAGCGGACCTTCGCGCCCTCACCGGAAACTTCGAGTTCAACGACGACTCGCTCTGGTGGAAGGGGGTCGCGGTGAGGCTCCCCGCGTCGAACCTCAAGGGCGACGGGATGTACGAGATCAGCAACGGCGACATGCGCCTCTCGATCGGCGCCGCGCCGGCGGCGTTCGCCGACTTCCACTGGCTGTACCCGCACTTTCCGACGACCGGCGGCGGCAATCTCGGGCTCACCGTCGAGTGGACGGGAGCGACGCAGGACTACGTCGTGCGCGACGCGAACGTGCGCACGGGGAGCGCCCACGTCACGGGGGACATCGGCGTGTCGGTCGCCGACACGGTGTACTTCCACGACGCGAACGTGCGCTTCTCCGGCCTGACGACGAAGCAGATCGAGGAGCTGTCGCCCGGGGCGAGGTCGCCGCGGCAGGGCGTCCTCGCCGGACGGGCGAAGTTCAGTGGCACGCGACGCCGGCTGGACCTCGACGCCGACATCACCTTCGCGGGGTACGGCCGCGGCACGAGCCGGGTGGCGGCGGTCGGCGTCGCGGGCCTGTCCGGGTCGAAGAACGTCGTCAGCGCGCGCGACCTGCGACTGCGGCTCGAGCCGCTGCAGATCGACATCGTCAAGCTGCTCTTTCCGACCCTACCGGTCGGCGGCACGTTGAGCGGCACGACGACGCTGAACGGGAGCGGCGCGACCCAGCTCGTCGCGACGAATCTCGACATCGTGCACGTGGATGGTGCGAATCGCACCCATGCGACCGGTCGCGGCGCCGTGCATACGACCGGGCGCCGCACCCTGGACCTCGACGTGCAGACGCATCCGCTCGCCCTCGCGGAGCTGACGAAGTTCGTTCCATCGATGCCGTTCAAGGGACGGGCGAGAGGGCCGGTTCACGCTCACGGGCCGATCGATGCGCTCGTCGTCGATTCGCGGCTCGCCCTGCCCGGCGGCGGTGAGTTCGCGCTCCGCGGTACGGTGGACTTCCTGTCGAAGGAGCTCGGCTACGACGTCGTCGCCGACGCGACGGCGCTCGACCTGAGCCGCGTGCTCGCCGGCGCGCCGGTGACGTCGCTGACCGGCGGCGGCACGGCTCGCGGGCGTGGCTTCAAGCCGGCGACGATGCACTCCGATCTGTCCTTCGCCTTCGGGCCGTCCAGGGTGGACACGATCGGCATCGACTCGCTGAACCTGCAGGCGGCGCTGGCCAACGGGCTGGCGAGCGTCGCGCGCGCCGACTTGCAGGCGACGGGGGCGCTGATCCACCTGTCCGGTCAGTTCGGCCTCGACGCCGCGCACTCCGGCACGCTCGCCTACGCGGTGGCCGTGGATTCGCTCGCCACGCTCGCTCCGTACCTGCCGGCGCTCGGTCCCGATACCGGCGTCGTGCAGCCGCGGCCGCGCCTCGCCGCCGAGATTCTCCAGCGCGCCGTCGCCGATTCGGCACGGAGGGCGAAACGCACCGAGGTCGCGCGCGCGATCAGCGGCATGCCGGCGCCGCGGGTGCAGGTGGACACGCCGCGGGCCATTCCGCGCAGCATCGTCGCGGGGTCGCTCAAGGCCAGCGGCACGATCGCCGGCTCGGTGAACCGCTTCACGCTCGACGGCGATCTCACCGGCACCGGCCTGATCTTCCGCGGCAACCAGGCGCGCCATCTGAGCGCGAAGTACCGCTGGGTGGATGCGCGCACCTCGCAGGCCAAGATGATCGCGTCGCTCGCCGCCGACACCGTGAGCGCGTACGGCTTCGAGTTCGACAGCCTCGCCGGCGACCTGTCGTACCTGAAGCCGAACGGCACCGTGACACTTCGCATCCGGCAGAACAGTCAGCGGGATTACGCGCTGCGCGGCGACTTCACGCTCGACAACGTGCGGAACGAGCTGCGTCTGGCCGACGTCAGCATGCGGTTCGACACGACGACCTGGCAGACGACCCATCCGTCGGCGATTCGCTGGGGAGGACAGGGGATCGAGGTCGTCAACCTCGAGCTGCGCAGCGGGCCGACGCGGCGGATCTACGCCAATGGTCTCCTGCCGACGAAGGGGCCGGCGAACTTCGATCTCGCCGTCACGAACTTCGACGTGGCGAACGTCGCGGAGCTGCTGCAGAGCGACCTCCCGATCACGGGGACGGTGAGCTTCGACTCGCACGTCCAGGGAACGGCGGAGAGCCCGCGACTGAGCGGCACGCTGTCGCTCGTCGACGCGACGTACAACAAGACCCCCGTGCCCGACGTCAAGGGCACGTTCGCCTATGCCGACCGACAACTGACGACGAACGCCACCGCGAGCGATTCGACCGGCCGTACGCTGGCGACGCTGAAGGGCACGGTTCCGATCGACCTCGCGTTGAGCGGGGTGACGGGATCGCGGCTGCTCGACCTGCCGCTCGACGTCACGCTGGTCTCGGACAGTCTGCCGATAGATCTGATTCCGCAGTTCACGGGCGTCGTGACGGATGTCGCGGGGCGCGCGGTCGGGAACGTGACGGTGCGAGGGACGCTGAAGCGGCCGAACCTGAGCGGCGACGTCACGATCGCCGACGGCCAGTTCAGGCTCGCGGCGACCGGCGCATTCTTCCACGACGTGAACGGCCGCGTGCGGATGACGGGCGACTCGGTGTTCGTCGACTCCCTGACGGCCAACGCCGGCGGTCCCGTCCGGGTGACCGGTACGCTGGCAGTCGGCAACTGGCGGGAGCCGGCGTTCAACCTGTCCGTCACGGCGCGTGGTGCCGAGCTGCTGAACGACGACCGCGGCCAGATCTTCGCCGATGCCGGCCTGCGCATCTCCGGCCCGTTCACGCGCGCGTACGTGAGCGGCCAGGTGACGGTGCTGCACGGGGTGATCTACATCCCCGAATCGACGGGGAAGAAGCTCGTCGGCTCGGGCGATCCGGAGCTGTTCAACGTGGTCGACACCTCCCTCGTCTCACAGCGCGACATCTTTCCGGCGCAGTCGCCGCTGTTCCAGAACCTGCGGGTCGACGTGGACCTCTCGGTGAACCGCAACACGTGGGTGCGGTCGCGCGACGCGAACGTGGAGATCTTCAGCGACGGCTCGTTGCGGGTGAACGTGGTCGGCGACGCGCTGACGCTCGTCGGCTCGGTGGATGCGGATCAGGGCGATTACACCTTCCTGAGCAAGCGCTTCCAGATCAAGCGCGGCTCGGCATTGTTCATCGGCAGTCCCGACCTGAACCCGACGTTGCAGATCACCGCCGAGTACGTCGTGAAGCAGCCGACCGGGGCGACGAACATCCAGGTCCTGATCGGGGGAACGCTCGCGCAGCCGCGCATCTCGCTGACGAGCGACGCGCAGCCGCCGCTGTCACAGAGCGACCTGCTGAGCTATCTGGCGTTCGGACCGAGCTCGGGGACGCTGTTGCAGAACAATCAGAACAGCCTGGCGCAGGGGGGAAACCTGATCAACCTCGCCGGCTCGCGGCTGGCTGGCATCGCCCTCGGCGAGGCGTTGAACCAGGTGGAGGGCGACGCGGCGCGGTCGCTCGGCGTGGACGTGTTCAACGTGACTCCGGGCGACGTGCCGGTGCTGGCCGGACAGAGCGGGGTGCAGCAGTTCGTGACCGGGACGGAGATCGAGGCGGGCAAGTACCTGAATCCGCGGACGTTCGCGTCGGTGATCGTCACGCCGGGCGCGTTCGTGCTGAACGGCGGCGGCTTGAAGGTGCCGCCAGGCCTCTCGCTCACCCACCGGACGGCGAAGGGCTACCGGTACGAGGCGAGCTACGGTCCGCGCTATTTCCTCAACCCACCGACGCTGAGCGGACAGACCGTGTCTGGAGCGGGACAGTTCGGGGCGTTCATAATCCGTGAATGGCGGTTCTAGCGATCGTCCCGGCGGTCGGACTCCAGTGGCTGGTCTGCTTCGGGCAACCCCGTAGTCTGTCGTCAGTCGTGAGTCGAACAGTTTCGAGTCCGGGCGTTGGACCGCGCGGACGTCACCCCGCCAGTAGACGCCGAACTGGATGCCTCACGACCGTTAACTCGCGACGGGGTTGCCCGAACCCGACCGGGGCGGCTGGTCTCAACGTGGCGATCGACTCGATGCCGTGACGTGGCACCGGCAGCGACAAGGATGATAGCGATCGTCCCGGCGGTCGGACTCCAGTGGCTGGTCTGCTTCGGGCAACCCCGTAGTCTGTCGCCAGTCCTACGTCGAACAGTTTCGAGTCCGGGCCTTGAAGTCAGTGCCCCGTCCGTTCCACCGTCGCGCCGGTGAAGTTTTCAGTCGTCGGATCCTTGTTCGTCTCGAGCGACTTCACATAGCTCGCGAGCAGCCAGACCTGGTCGCGGGATATCAGACTGCCCCAGGCGGGCATGCCCTCCGGACGGCCCTGGTAGATCGACTCGAAAATCTCGCCCGGCTCGCCGCCGAAATGCCAGCGGCCATCGGCGAGGCTCGGCCCCATCGCGCCGCTGCCGTCGGCTCCGTGGCAGTCGGCGCAGTTGTAGGCGACGAACAGCTTCGCCCCCGTAGCGATCGCGTCCGCGTTGCCGGCGTAGGGATTCGTCAGCACAATTCCCTTCGGCGGCACGAGACCGGGCCGCAGATGCTCGGGATGCGCGACGAAGCGCGCGGCGAGATCCTGCGAGGCGGCCGACGCGGGGAGCTGCACGGACGGCGGCGCCGGCTCCTGCGCACGTGAGAGCCGGGTGATGCCCTGGTCGAGGAGCGCGCCGAGCAGGCCGGCCGCGCCGAGGGCGAGTCCCGTCAACAGCGTCCGTCGGATCATCGTCGCCTCCGCGTCGTCAGAGCGAGAACACGAACAGCATCCCCCCCCAGCTCGTCCACCGTGCGAGGTCGGGGAGCGTGGAACCGCGCTCGCGGACGTCGTACGGCAGGTTCGCGGCCACGTCGCCGGCGATCAGCAGCCCCATGTCGCCGCCGATGCCCGAGTAGATGGCGATGTACTCCTTGCCGTCCGGACCGAGGTAGGCGATCGGGTTGCCGACGACCCCGGAGCCGACCTTGAACTTCCAGAGCACCGCCCCGGTGCGGGCATCCGCCGCCTTGAACCAGCCGTCGAGGGTGCCGTAGAAGACGACGCCGCCCTTCGTGGCGAGGGCGCCCCCCCACACCGGGTACGGCTCCTTGATCCCCCACACCTTGCGTCCGGTCGTCGCATCCCAGGCGATGAACTCTCCGCGGTAGCCGCCAGGGCCGGCGACCTCCGGCGCGCTGCCGCCGATGTACGGCGTGCCGGCGACGTAGCTCACGTCGCGCGCCTCGAAGTCCATGCAGAGGTTGTTCGTCGGGACGTAGAACAGCCCGGTAACGGGCGAGAATGCCGCCGGCTGCTGATTCTTGCCCCCCTCGAGACTCGGACAGATGTTGGTCGCCTTGGTACCGGCGTCGGTGCGCTTGTCCGTCGCGACGACGGGCCGTCCAGTCGAGAGGTCGACGCCGGTCGACCAGTTCATCGGCACGTAGGGTTTGGCGAGGATCACTTCGCCGGTCGCGCGATCCATGGTATACGCGAATCCGTTGCGATCGAAGTGCACGAGCGCCTTCCGCGTGCGGCCGCCAATCGGCAGGTCGACGAGGATGTTCTCGTTGACGGCGTCGTAGTCCCAGATGTCGTGCGGCGTCGGCTGGAAGGCCCACACCATCTCGCCGCTGTCGGCGTCGCGGGCGATGATCGCCGCGCTCCACTTGTTGTCGCCCGGCCGCTGGCGCCCGTTCCACGGGCCCGGGTTCGAGGTCCCGTGATAGATGAGATTCAGGGCGGGGTCATATGACAGCCACCCCCACACCGTCGCCCCGCCCTGCATCCAGGTGCCGCTCGGCCAGCTCGTCGCGCCCTGATCCTTCGAGCTGTCGGCCTTGCCGTAAAACGGGTGAAAGCGCGGGCCGACCTTGATGTCGCTGTCGGGGCCGACGTTGTAGGCGCGCCAGAGCTGCCGCCCCGACTGCTCGTCGAGCGCGGCGATCCATCCGCGCACTCCCATCTCGCCCCCGCTCGAGCCGACGATCACCTTGCCCTTCACGACGAGGGGCGCCATCGTCATCGTCTCACCCTTCTCCACGCTCCCCATCTTCGTGCGCCAGAGCAGCTTCCCGCTGGCGACGTCGACGGCGACGGTGTGACCGTCGAGCAGGTTGTAGAAGATCTTCCCGTTGTCGAACGCCGCTCCACGATTCACGACGTCGCAGCAGGCGATGCCGACGGCGACCTGGGAGTTCTCGGCCCTCACCTTCCACTTGAGCGGCTGTCCTTCGCGGGTGAGATCGAGGGCGTAGGAGACGTTGGGATAGGGGGTGACGAGGTACATCGTGTTGTCGACGACGAGCGGCTGCCCTTCGTGGCCGCGCAGCACGCCGGTGGAGAACGTCCACGCCGCGTGCAGGCTCTTCGCGTTCGCCGGGGTGATCTGATCGAGACTGCTGTAGCGCGAGCTGGAGTAGTCGCCGGAGGGGAGCCGCCATTCGCCGGCAGGTCCGGTTCGCGGCGCGGCGATGCTGGTGCCGGCCACGGTAGTGGCGGTGGAGTCGGCGGGACGCGGGCCGCCGCCGGAGCAGGCGCCGAGCGCCGCAAGGAGCAGGGCGCTCGCTCGCGTGGCCATCGCGCCCCTCATTCGCCGAAGATCGGCTCGTACGCGACTTCGTCGGCCTCGGGCGTCCGCAGCCGCTCGAGAGTCCGTGCGCAGGTGTTCCAGCGCAGGATCGCGTCGTCATTCCCCGGCGGGCGCAGCCTTTCCGCCTGCTCGAAGTGCGCCATCGCCGCGCTCAGCGACTCGTGGGCAAGGGCCTCGGCGTGCATCGCGGTCGTCGCGAGCTGGGCATGGCCGAGGCGCTCGCCGACTATGCCGGCGTAGTAGGCGCGCTGGTAGGGGTCGGTGACCCGGTCGAGCAGTCGTCTCGCTCGATGAGCGAGCTCCTTGGGCTCGGCGCCGAACTGGTCGGTGAGGGCGAGGATCAGCATCACGATCACCTGCTGATTCGCCGGGTCCACCTCGAGGACGTCGAGGCAGATGCTCTCCGTGGCCCACGACTGATTGAGGAGCCGATAGCGCTCCGCCTTCTGGATCGCGTGCGGGATCGCGGCGTGGGAGATTTTCTTGAGCTCGGGCATGCTCGTGCCTCCGTGGCGATGCTAGCTTCGGCGCGGACCTCGCACCAGCCGCACCAGGGTGCGGAGGGGATCGAAATACCGGTCGGCGACGCGCTCCTTCAAGGGGATGATCGCGTTGTCGGTGATGTGGATGCTCTCGGGGCAGACCTCGGTGCAGCACTTCGTGATGTTGCACAGGCCGATGCCGAGTTGTTCGGAGA
>JBIOHU010000062.1:0-11715 GCA_044449225.1 Gemmatimonadales bacterium
ATCGAGCGCCGCCGGATCGTGCACCGTGCGCCCGCGGCCGATGAAGCGCGCGCGATCGGTCTCGCACGAGACGGCGCCCACCAGCTCGGCCCCGATCGCGACGACATGCGTACACCAGGGCTGCTTCTCCTCCGACGACCGCGGACGCCGGCTCGCCAGCACCGCTCCGAGATCGGGGAGCCACTCCGTCTGGACGAACAGGTTCTGGAACGCCGGGTGGGCCCGGTCGGAGCCCGGATCGGTGAGCACGATCTCGCCGTAGCTCGTGATCTCGACCTCGCGCGCCGTGCGTGCGCGATTGATCAGAGTGACACGACGGATCTCGGCGCGCTCGCGCGGGACGATGACGATCTCCGTCCGCGTTTCGATCGCGTCGTCGACGCGGGCAAACACGACGCGATCGGCGGCGAAGGTCACCTTGTACGAGCTCGCCGGTGCGCGCACGGGCTGGTGAGCCGCCGACCAGACGGCGCCGGTGGTGCAGTCGCGCAGATAGATCCACTGGCCCGTCTCATCCTTCGTCGCGTCGGCGCGCCAGCGGAAGACGTCCATGTTGCCGGCGCGGCTGTAGCCACCGCCGGCATTGGTCAGGAGAGCGCAGTACGACTGGCCGCCGAGCAGGCCGACGTGCGGCTCAGCGGTGCTGGGGTCGTCGAATTCGCGAACCACCGGGCGCGCGCGCGCCGGCCGGACGATCTCGGCGACCGGCTCGTCCGACTGTGCCGGCTGCATGGTGTAGCGGCGCGGCACGCGTTCGTCGAGCAGGAGGGCCGCGGCACGGACGACGGGGTTGCGCATGAACCGCGACTGCCAGATTCCCTCGCCGGCGCTGAGGTGGAGCGCATTGTCCAGTGCGACGACGCTCATGCCGAGGTGGTGGGCCATGTAGGCGCGCACGACCGCGGGCGATCCGTCGCGCTCGCCGCGCGTGAAGTCGATCGCGTCGTAGAAGCCGTAGTCGCCGCAGGCGCCCAGCTCGTCGAGGCGGGCGAGGTTCCGCATCGCCTCGTGCGGATCGACGGCGAGCGCGAGCATGCTGGCGTAGGGGGCGACGACGAGGTCGGCCGCCAGGCCGCGCTTGAGCGCGAGGTCCGGGACGCCGAACGCGCGGTACTGATACGTGTCGTGTCGATCGCGCAGGTTGTACGCCGATTCCGAGAAGCCCCACGGCGCGCCGCGCGACGCGCCATAGGCGGTCTGCCGCTTCACCGCCGCGTGATGGGTCTGGTCGAGCAGGGAGAAGGGGCGCGACGCCATCACCAGCAGCGGCATGAGGTACTCGAACATGCTGCCGCTCCATGACACCAGCGCGGTGGCGCCGTCGGCGACGGTGAGCGAGCGGCCGAGATGAAACCAGTGTTCGACCGGTACGTCGCCCTTGGCGACGGCGAGGAAGCTGGCCAGCCGCGCCTCGGAGGCCAGCAGGTCGTACGCCGAGTCGTCGAGCTTTCCGCTTCGCGCGTCGTAGCCGATGGCGAGGAGCCGCCGGCGCGGGTCGTAGAACAGGCTGAAATCCATCGCCATCGCCAGCGAGCGCGCCCGCTCGGCGATCGCCCGCAGCCGCGGAACGTCGGCATCGGCGAGGGTCGCCTCGTCGGCGCACCCTTCGGAGAGTGCCAGCAGGTGACCGGCGAGATTGCCGGAATCGACGGCCGACACGTACGGCGGATCGAGGACACGGAGATCGGACAGCTCGTACCAGTTCAACAGGTGACCCCGAACCTTCGTCATGCGCTCCACCGTGTCGAGCACCTGCTCGAGCCGCTCCATCATCTTCGCGCTGTCGATGAAGCCGAGATCGCGCGCCGACATCGTCGACAGCAGATGGAGGCCGATGTTCGTCGGTGACGTCCGCTCGGCGAGCACCGGCGACGGGGTCTCCTGCAGGTTGTCGGGGACGAGCCAGTGAGTGTCGGCGCTGACGAAGGTCTCGAAGTAACGCCAATGCTCGTGCGCATAGCGCATCGCCGCCGTGCGGTCGTCCTCATCGAGCTCCCGCTGCGGCCGTGCCGGCTCCTCGCTCAACGCGAAGACCAGCTCCGGTGCGAGAGTCCAGCAGACGGTCAGCACAGCAAGCAGGAGCCAGCCGGCGGGACCGGTGCCGGCGACGACGGCGTGGGCCCACATCGCGCCGAGGAGGACCACCGCCAGCCCGACCGCGGAGGCCATGCGCCGCCAGACCGGCCCGCGCCCCGCTTCGCTCGCCCGCTCCTCGTGCGACGCCGTGCGCCACTCGAGCATGTGCCGGTGCGAGATCAGCACGCGATAGAGCGTGCGCGCGATGGCGTCGCCGGCGAGCAGGGCCTGATGCGGCAGGATGACGATACCGATGCCGACCTGCCTGGCGCTGCTCGACGCGTCGTGCATCAGGCCGGCGTAGTACGGACGCCAGGATTCGCCGATCGGGAAGCGGAAGATCGCGACGACGAGCGGTCCATACCAGGGAAAGGCAAACGCGGCGATCGTCACCGCCGTCCACGCCAGGCCGGCGTGCGGCAGCAGCGTCCAGCCCGCGACCAGCCACGCCAGCACCGCGATCGGGGTGAGGCTGCGACGCATGTTGTCGAGGATCTTCCAGCGCGACAACGGCGTGAGTGGATTCAGTCCCCGCCCGCGCGGGCCGGGAACGATCGACGCCAGCCAGGGGAGGAGCTGCCCGTCGCCGCGGATCCATCGGTGCAGCCGCCGCGTGGCGGTGAGATAACGCGTCGGGTAGTCGTCGAACACCTCGACGTCGGTCACCAGCGCGGCGCGAGCAAAGGTCCCCTCGATCAGGTCGTGGCTGAGCAGCGCGTTCTCCGGGAAACGGCCCGCGGTCGCGTGCTCGAACACGGCGACGTCGTAGATTCCCTTCCCCGTGTACGTGCCCTCGGCGAACAGATCCTGGTACACGTCGGAGACGGCGGTGGTGTACGGGTCGACTCCCGGGTGGCCGGCGAAGATCGCCGCGTAGCGCGAACCGTTGGCGCTGGCGAGCGAGACGCTGACGCGCGGCTGGAGGATCCCATAGCCGCGCACGACGCGGCCGACGCTCTCGTCGAACTCGGCGCGATTGAGCGGATGGGCGATCGTACCGATGAGGGCGGCCGCGGCATCGCGCGGCAGCACCGTGTCCGAATCGAGGGTGATGACGTAGCGCACTCCCTTCAGCCAGGGCAGATCGCCCTCGGTGACGGAGAACGCCTCCTCGGCGGCACCGCAGAGGAAGGCGTTGAAGTCGGCGAGCTTGCCGCGCTTTCGCTCCCAGCCCATCCAGACGCTGTCGGCGATGTTCCAGCGCCGCGCGCGGTGGAAGTAGTAGAACGGCTTCGCGGGGCTCCGGTCGCGGCCATACTGCTCGTTCAGCGCGCGCACACCCTCGACCGCGGCCTGGACGATCGCGTCGTCGCCCGGCTCGTCGGGATGGGGTGCATCGAGAAAATCGCCGAGCAGGGCGAAGCGGATCTCCGGCCCGTCGTTGGCGAGGTATTGTGCCTCGAGATGCTCGAGCGCTTCCCGCACGACCTCGACGTTGGGGAGCAGGATCGGCACGACGACGATCGTGCGCTGGGCCGCCGGCACCTCGTGCCGGAAGTCCATCCGCTGCAGCCGGCTCGGCGGCAGGATCAGGTTGACGAGCTGGTTGACGGCGGTGACGGCGATGTCCGCGGCCGGCAGCACGACGAAAAGAAGGGCGAGCACCATTCCCCACCCGCGTGCACCCTCGAGGGGCTTCAGCAGCAGGGCGAGCGCGATCGCCGTGACGATCGCGAAGGTTCCGATGTAGGCCGCGCTCGGCGCGTTCTGAATGGCGCGCCGGATCCTCTCCCCGACCGTCGGGGAGTAGCCGATGGCCGCCTCGAAGGCGCGGCGCCCCTCGTCGACCAGATGGTAGCCGACGTGCGCTTGCGGCTCGTTGGGCCCGAAGGTGCCGGCGCAGCTCGTCGCCGCCTCGATCGCCGCGGATGCCACTTCCTGCTCCGACATCCGGTTGCGCTTGGCGAGATGCTCCACGACGTGGCGATACGCGTCGCGGGTGCGGAAGGTCATCCGCCCGTAGACGTCGGCGGGATCGCGCCGCAGGATCGCTTCCGTGACGCTGGCGTCCTCGACGAAGTCGCGCCAGTCGATGTTGCCCACCGCGCGCAGGCTGGCGATGCTGTTCGCCATGACGAGCTGGGTGAGCGCGAGACGCTGGGTCGAGCGCTGGACCGCCTCCTCGACGCTCATCACGTCCTCGGCGACCCACTGCTCGAGCCAGAGAAGGGGAGTGAAGTCGGCGCGCCGGCTCCGCGTCTGCTGGAGGAAGCGGGTGAGGAAGGCTGGGGTGAGCTCGGGGGAGAAGTTAACGAAGGTCGCCAGCATGCGCGCCAGGGCATCGGAGCCTTCGGCGTCGGCGTCGAGCAGGCGGGTGACCCACTCGTCGGCGGCGCGGACGTCCGCGGCATCGCGCTCGGCACGCTGCGCCATGCGTCGGATGTTCTCGAGGAAGCCCATCCGCAGCATGGCGGGAAGGGCCCAGAGCTCGCCCATGGAGAGCGGGGCGACCAGCTGGTACTGCTCGATCATCAGCTCGAGGGTCTTGGCGTCGAGCCGGCCATCGGTGTGGGCGATCAGCTCGATCGCGATCTCGTAGACACGCGGATAGCCGGCGAGGCCGCTCGGCTCGGCGAGCTTGGGCAGTTCGTGGTAGTAGCCGCGCGGCAGGGTGGCGCGCACCTCGGCGATCTGCGCCCGGACGATGTAGTAGTTGTCGAGGAGCCAGTCGCCGGCTGGGCTGATCGTGCCGCCGTCGCTGGTGATGGCGGCGAGCTCGGCGTGCACGACGCGGAGCACGCCCTCCGTCTCGTCGAGGCGCGCGAGGAGGAGACCGCGGCGGAGCCGGGTGGGACGGCGGCGTCCCTCCTCGGGAGCGAGCCGATGCCGTCGGGCGAGGTGTCTCGCGTGGCGCGCCAGCCGGTCGGTGCCGAACAGCTCGCGGAGAATCGGCTCGGTCCGCGCGTCGACGCCCTGCTTCTTCTCGACGGCGATCTCGGCTTCAGCGGTGGTGTTCTCGTTTCGTTCGGTCAGCGTGTCCATCGGGTCGTCGAAAGCGGGGCGACGCGGTCACGATGGTCCAGCTCGTTCTCGAGAGGTCTCGATGTTCCGGGCGTGATTACCTCGTGCGTCGTTCGTGGGCGCGCGACGCAACGGCGGTGTGGCGGTAGCGCAGCGTCGTCGTCAAGGCTCGAATGTAACGAGCGAGCGGTCGCGCCCGCGCGCCCGCGAGACAACGCATGGGGCGCGCCGCGGAACCGACCGGGAAACGACTGTGAGAGGTGAGAGGTGAGAGGTGAAAGGTGAGAGGTGAAAGGTGAAAGGTAAGAGGTAAGAGGTGAGAGGTGAGAGGTGAGAGGTGAGAGGTGAGAGGTGAGAGGTGAGAGGTGAGAGGTGAGAGGTCGTGACCAGTCACCATTCACCCTTCACCCTTCACCCTTCACCCTTCACCATTCACCATTCACCATTCAGTAGTCTACTGCACGATCTTCCGCACCGTGGGATAGGTGATGCCGAGCTGCTCGAGGTACGATCCGTACTTCGTCGGATCGTAGTAGTACTTCCGCATCTCCGGCCGGTACTTGGACATGATCCCGGCGTTCAGCCAGATCGGCGGCTTGTCGGTCGGCGCGAAGAAGGACCGGTACTTCACCGTCTTCGTCTGCACGGTGTTGAAGTAGTCCCAGGCATCGGCGACGACCTTCGGCTGCAGGAGGATGTCGAGCATCGTCATCGCCTGCACCTTTGCACCGGCGACGACCCCCTTGTGGGCGATCGGCGTCGCCATCGAGATCGCGTTCGCCCAGTTGTGTCCGGGCAGCTCGGGAATGTTCGACGGATAATTCAGGGTGATCGTCGGCACGTTCCAGCTCACGTCGCCGATGTCGTCGGAGCCGCCTCCCATCCTCGTCGCCTCGTTCACCGGCCCGCCAAGCCGGCCCGGTCTCG
This sequence comes from Gemmatimonadales bacterium, assembly GCA_044449225.1. Lineage (GTDB taxonomy): Bacteria > Gemmatimonadota > Gemmatimonadetes > Gemmatimonadales > Gemmatimonadaceae > AG11. Next base: position 5,965 of record JBIOHU010000062.1, read on the forward strand.
ACGACAGCCCACTGTCCGGCTGTCCCAGCTCCCGCTGGATCCCCTTTGCCAGCGCCTGGTCCTTCTCGTCCCACTTCGGCGTGCCGACCGCCTGGATGTTCCGGTACATCGCTTCGGCGATCGGCCGCGAGAAGTGCCCGCTCCACCCCGAGCCGATCATCATCACGGTATCGATCTCGGTGCCCGTCATCATCGCTGCGCCCTCGGCCATCTTCTTCGCATCATCGAACATCTTGCGCGTGCGCTCGTAGTCCCGTTCGCGGAAGTAGAACCAGATGCTCGCCGTGCTCGGCACGACGTTCGGCTGATCGCCGCCGTCCGGGATCACGTAGTGCGAGCGCTGCGGCAGCTCCATGTGCTCTCGGTGGAACTCCCACGACGTCCCCATCAGCATCACGGCGTCGAGCGCGCTCCGGCCGCGCCAGGGAGCGCCGGCGGCGTGCGCGCTCTGCCCCTTGAACCTGAAGATCGCCGAGATGAGCGCGTTCTGCCCCGACTGTCCCCACGATACGGCGAGCGAGTTGCCCACGTGGGCGAACAGGGTGACGTCGACATCCTTGAACAGCCCGTCGCGGACGAGGAACGCCTTCCCTGCCATCTGCTCCTCGGCGACGCCGGGCCAGAGCACGAGCGTGCCGGGAATGTGATCCCGCTCCATGATGTGCTTGACCACCAGCGCCGCGGCGATGTTGAGGGGCATCCCCGAGTTGTGCCCTTCACCATGGCCGGGCGCGCCGGCGACGATCGGGTCCTTGTAGCCGACACCCGGCTTCTGCCCCGCCTGGGGGATGTCGTCGATGTCCGAGCCGAGGGAGATGACCGGCTTTCCCGACCCCCAGCGGGCGACGAATGCCGTCGGAAGGCCGGCCACGCCGCGGGTGACGGTGAAACCGCTGTCCTCGAGGATCTGGCTCAGGTAGCGCGACGTCTCGGTCTCCTGCATCCCGAGCTCGCCGTAGGAGAAGACCTCATCCACCATCACCTGAATCATCTTCGCCTTCGCGTCGACCGCCGTTGCCGCTTCGGCCTTGAGCCGGGCGAGACGCGGCGAGCTGGGGTAACTGTACTTGATGGAATCCCCCCAGTTCACCCCGCCGACGCGCTGCGCGGACGCGCCGGCCGGGAGAACGAGGAGCGCCGTGAGAGCTGCGGCGACGTGCGCGAGGGACAGAACGGCGGGAGAGGCCATGGCGTCGGCTCCGACGATGGGGGATGGGTGAGGGATCGCGACGGCTCCGGTCGGTGCAACCGGGCGGGAGCGTGCGCTCAACATGCAGGCGACGGAGCGGCGCCGACAGGTGTTGAATGCTTCGCATAGGTGGGTAGATGGGCAGGCGGGCAGATGGGGAGGGGTGCGGTCCACGCCGCGACGGAACGTCGCTTGCCCTCGATGAGGAGCTCCTTCTCCTGGAGCTCACGATGGCCGCGATCGACGACGCCTGTCTCGATCAGATCTTCCGCCACGCCCGCACCTTCAACGCCTGGCAGGACCGGCCGATCGCCGACGAGACGCTGCGGCAGCTCTACGACCTCGCGAAGTGGGGTCCGACGAGCGCGAACACGAGCCCGGCGCGGTTCGTGTTCGTGCGCAGCAAGGCGGCGAAAGAGCGGCTGCGTCCCTGCCTCGCACCCGGCAACGTCGAAAAGACCATGTCGGCGCCGGTCACGGTGATCGTCGCTTACGATCTGCTCTTCCACCAGAAGCTGCCGCGGCTCTTCCCGCACAGCCCGGCGATGAAGGATCTCTTCGACGCCAATCCGCAGCTGATCGAGGTGACGGCACGCCGCAACTCGTCGCTCGAAGGAGCCTATCTGATGCTCGCCGCGCGGTCGCTCGGGCTCGACTGCGGTCCCCTCTCCGGATTCGACAACGCCAGGCTCGACGAGGAATTCTTCGCCGCCGGCAAGGAGTGCGAGGGGTGCGACCAGGAATTCATGCCCGAGGGCCACGTCCGCGCGAACTTTCTCTGCAATCTCGGCTACGGGGACCGAAGCGGGCTCACCCCGCGGCTACCGCGGCTGGAGTTCGCCGAGGCGTGCAGCGTGCTCTGAGCCGTCTCAGCCGGGGGCGTCGGCGGTGACGACCGCCGAGTGCTCGTCGCGGAAGAATTGCACCACCTGGAGGAACATCTCCGACTGGCCGGCCAGTTCCTGCGCCGTCGCAGCGAGATCCTCGGCCGCGGCGGCGTTGTGCCGCGTCGCATCCGCGACCTCGGACATGGCGCCGTTGACCGCGCTCAGCCCCTCCGCCTGCGTCCCCGCCGATGCCACGACCTGAGCGATCAGCGTAGTCGTCTGGCGGATCGACGGCACGAGCTCGCCGAGCACCCGGCCCGAGGAGTTGACGATCGTCTCGCTCGATGCCATGAGGGCGCGGATCTCCTTCGCCGCCGCCTCGCATCGACCGGCAAGGGCGCGGATCTCGTCCGCCACCACGCCGAAGCCCGCCCCGCCTCGCCGGCGCGCGCCGCTTCGATCGAGGCGTTCAGCGCGAGAAGGTTCGTCTGCCGGGCGATGTCGCCAACGATCGCCACCTTCTCGGTGATCGTCTGCATCGTCAGCACCGCCTCGTGCATCGTCCGTCCGCTCGACTCGGCGTTGGCGACGCCGCGCTGCGAGAGCTGCTCCATCTCACGGTTGCTGCGCACACTGTCGGCGACCGCGTCGATGATCTCTCCCAGCCGCTTCGTCGTGCTCGCCACCGCCGCCGACTCCATGCTCGTGCTGGTCGACAGCCGCTGCGCCGAGTCGGTGATCTCGCCGACTGCGCCGGTGATCGCCTCGGCGCCGGAGCGGATGTCGCGGATGACTCGCGACAGCGTCTCCAGCATCGCGACGAAAGCATGGCCGAAGCTGTCGCGCTGCGACCGCGGCGTGACGCGTACCATCAGGTTGCCACTCGAGATCTCGTCGGCCACGGCGCCCATCTCGGTCAGATACTCCGTCATCCGCACGAACGCGTTGCCGAGCACGTCTTGCTCCGAGCGCGGCGCGACGCGTGCGCTCAGGTCGCCCGCAGCGATGGCCCGCGCCACGGCGGATGTGTCGCGCAGATACTCCACGACATGTTGAAGCGCCGTCAGGAGTCGGCCGACCTCGTCGTCCCCAGCCGTGGGGATCTGAACGTCGACGTCGCCGAGCGCAAGCCGATCGGCCACCCGCACGGCATTTTCCAGCGGCCTGGTGAGCGAGCGGGTGACGAAGACCGCAAGCGCGCCAAGCAGCGCGATGCAGACGAGGGTGATGAGGGCGGTCAGCAGCCAGGCGCCGCGCTGGAAGGCGCGCGCCCGGACGAACGAGCTGGCGACGAGCTCTCGCTGGCGAGCGGAGTGCTCGGACAGGGCGTCGCGCGTGGCACGGAACTGGGCGTCCGCCGAGTCGAGCGCCGACCGCACCGTTGCCGAGTCGGCGCCGGTTGCCGAGGCAATCGCGGCGGTGCGCGTGCCATCGTAGTAATCGACGAACTGTCTGCCGAGCGCGGCGAGCTCCGTCTGGTCCGCCGATGCGGAATCGCCCGCGACGGCGCTGCGCACCGTCGCGACGAAGCGCCGCCGGAGCGCGTCGGTGCGAGTGAGCGCCATCGTGTCGCGCATCCGGATGGCGTCGTCGAGCCCATGCTGGGTGGCGGCGAGGATGCTTTGCAGGGTGTCGGAGGCGGCGAGAGCCGGATACCGCTCGCGCTCGATCTGCGACAGTCGGCGCTCGTTGAGGAGCCCGAAGACCACCGTGAGAAAGAGGATCAGGAGAAGCGCCACCGCCGCGACGAGGGGCAGGAGGCGGATCTTCTGGTGGACGGTGGCGCCACTCGCGAAGCGGGTCAGGAAGCCCGGCGACCGGGTCACGTCGGTGGAGGAGTCCTGCATCATCGCCTTGGAGGAACGAAGCGGGGCGGCCTCAGCGTGAGACCGCCCCCGGTTACACCGACCGCGTCACGCGGTGCGAACCGCCTGCTGCTGTTGCGGGGCGAACCACATCGTCCAGAAACCGAAGCCGGCGAGGACGACGGCGAGCACGAGGTGCAGCACCACGTCGTATCCGCCGATCGGCACGATGCCAAGGAGGGTGTCGGTGAACAGCCCGAGCACGCCGAGGAACAGGTACGCGGCACCGCTGCCGAGCGCGTAGGTCACCGACGCCCTGGCGCTGCGACCGGCGATGACTCCCCAAACGCCGAAGAGCATGTGCACCAGGTTGTGCAGCATGTTCACGGGAAAGAGCCCCAGCAGCATGACCGAGGCGGCGCCCATGTGCATGCCGCCCATTCCGAGCGCGGTAAAACCGAGCAGTCCAACGAGGATGAAGATGACGCCCGAAACCGTTGCGACCCGCTGAATCGAGAACATGATTGGCCTCTGCACGCGGCATCGCGTGCCATGGAATGAGGTTCGACGTCGAGCGTGCAGACGATGGGGCGTCCGCGAGCATGCGGCGGCCACCCTGACGTTCAGACGGGCAGGTCCGTGGGAACGCAACTAGCCGGCGTCGGACTGTGTGCGGGCGCGCTCCTCCGTCCGGTCGCAGTGCGCGGCGAGACACTGGTCGATCCACCGATGCGCCGCGTCGACCTCGCTCTTCGTGATCCCGTGACCGCCAGGCGTCCAGTGGAGAGTGACGTCGGCCCCCGCTTGCCGCAGCATCGCCGCCAGCCGCTCCGCCTGCTCGGCGGGCGCGATCGGGTCGGCGCGTCCGGCACCGATGAACACCGCCGTTCCCGTCAGGTCGGGAAGCTCGTCGAGCTCGAAGGGAACCATCGGGCTGAGAAGCACCGCCCCGCGAAGCAGTCCGGGGTCCTTCAGCAGCAGGCTGGCGGCGATGTTCGCGCCGTTGGAGAAGCCGACGGCAACGACGCCGTCCGGCGCCAGCTCATAGCTCCTCACCGCCGACCGGACGAACTGACCCAGCTCGAGGGTGCGACGGGCCAGATCCTCCTGGTCGAACACCCCTTCGGCGAGACGCCGAAAGAAGCGCGGCGCGCCGCGCTCCAGCACCTTGCCGCGCGGGCTGAGCATCCCTGCGCCCGGGAGGACGGCCCGCCCGAGGGGGAGCAGATCCTCCTCGTCACCGCCGGTGCCGTGGAGGAGCAGCAGCGTCGTACATCCCGCTAGTTCGCCGGCGGACGACGGGGGGCTGTAGCGATGGACGAAACCGAGCGCATCGCCGCTCACGTCCTCCGGTCCGGTGGCATCGGCGAATGCGCTCGCTGCCGACGTCGAGATCGGCAGGTGGATCCGCGGGAGCACGGCCTCGATCTCTTCGCGCTCTGGCTCGAACTTCGGCGGGAGCATCAGCCGCTCGCCCAGCCGCTCGATCGGCTCGTCGATCGCGAAGCCTGGCGAGTTCGTCGCGAGCTCGTAGAGCACTCCGCCGGGCTCGCGAAAGTACACGGAGTGGAAGTAGCTGCGGTCGATCACCGGAGTCGGCGAGAGGCTGGCCGCCACGACCTGCTCGCGCATCGCCAGCTCGGCCGGATCGTCGGCGACCGCCCAGGCGACGTGGTGCACCGTGCCTGCCCCGCTCGCGCCGACCCCGAATCCGCCGACGGCGCGCAGATCGACGAAGGTGCCGGGTCCCCCTGCCGCGACCGTGTAGCGCTTCGTCGTTCCATCCTCGCGCAGCTCGCGGAAGCCGAGGGTGTCGAGCAGCACCCGTTCGGAGTCGGCAGTCCGGTCGATCCACAACGTCACGCCGTGGAAGCCGCGAATCGCCTGCTCGGGCGGCACACCGGGCGCGCGCGCCCACGACGGACGCGAC
>JBIOHU010000063.1:0-11490 GCA_044449225.1 Gemmatimonadales bacterium
CTCGGGAAGTCCAACATCCTGAACGACGGCGAGGTCTTCCACGGGGACGCGGGCTACTACAAGAAGGAATACGCCAGGCTGAAGGCCGTGACGGCCGCCGACGTGTCGCGGGTGGCGAACCGGTATCTCGTGCCGGGACGCGCCGTGGTGAGCATCGTGCCGCTCGGCAAGCCGGAGCTGGCGTCGAAGGCAGCGGTGAGCAGCAAGATCGTCGTCGCCCCCGACGGGGGACACTACATCTCCGGGAGCCGGCAATGACCGCACGCAATCGAATCATCGGCGCGCGCCGCGCGCTCGTTCCCTTCCTGCTCGCCATCGCCCTCGCCGCGCCGGCGTTCGGCGCGGGCGCGCAGGGCCCCCTCGACCGTAATCGGCCGCCGGCAGTCGGGCCGACGCCGGTGCTGCGGGTTCCGACGTGGACCAGGACGACGCTGTCCAATGGCGCCCAACTGATCGTCGTCGAGAAGCACGACCTGCCGCTGGTGGCCGTGAACATCGACTTCGTCGGCGGGACGACGAGCTACGAGCCGGCGGACAAGCTCGGCGTGGCTGGATTCGCCGCCGGGATGCTGAGCGAGGGGACGACGACGAAGAGCGCCGACCAGCTCTCCGACGCGCAGCAGCTTCTCGGGACGTCGATCGTCGCTGGCGTCAGCGAGGAGAGCGGCACCGTGCGCTTCACGGCGCTCAAGGACAAGTTCGCGCCGGCGCTCGCCCTGCTCGCCGACATGATGGTCAACTCGGTCTTCCCCGACTCGGCGCTCGAGCGGATCCGCGGGCGCAGCCTGGTCCAGCTCACCCAGCAGAAGGACCAGCCGAACGCCATCGCGATCAAGGAGTTCGACCGGGTGACGTACGGCGACCATCCGTACGGCCGCGTGGTGAACGAGCAGACGGTGAAGGCGATCACCCGCGACGACGTGGTGCAGTTCGCGAAGAACTACTTCCGACCGGGCCGCGCGGTGATCACGGTGAGCGGCGACGTGGACCCGGCGACGGCGAAGAGCGTGGTGGAGCAGGCACTGGCCGCCTGGCCGGCGGGAGGAGAGCGGCCGAACTTCGCCTACGGCCCCGTTCCGGCGCCGAAGCCGCGGACCATCTACCTCGTCGACAAGCCGAAGGCGGCGCAGTCGGTCTTCGCCTTCGGCACACCAGGCCCGTCGCGCGACACCCCCGACTACTACTCGCTGCAGGTGATGAACACGCTGCTCGGCGGGCTGTTCCAGTCGCGGCTCAATCACGACATCCGCGAGGTGAAGGGGTACAGCTACGGCGTCGGGTCGCGGTTCAACTACGGCCGCGGGCCAGGCGCCTTCTACGCTGGCGGCGGCATCGTCAGCGCGAAGACCGACAGCGCGCTGATGTTGTTCATGACCCACTTCCGCGGCGTCCAGGGCTCCGAGCCGTTCACCGACGACGAGGTGATGCAGGGGAAGCAGTCGCTGATCCAGTCGCTCCCCAGCCGCTTCTCCACCGTGAATGGCGTCGCGGCGGCGGTGTCGAGCATCTACACCCAGGATCTCCCGGAGACCTTCTACCGCGACTACGCGAAGAACATCGACGCGGTGACGAAGGACGACCTGACCCGGGTGGCGCAGAAGTACATCGACGTCGACCACCTGAATCTGGTGATCGTGGGGGACCGGGCTTCCGTCGAAGCTCCGCTCAGGGCGACGGGCATCGCACCGATCGAGATTGTTGTGCCGTAGACTGCGGTCGACTTACTGAACTGCTGTCAACGTATTGAACTGCTGTCAACGTACCGAACGACGGTCAACTCACTGAACTGCCAAGGCGTCAAGGGCGGTCGGTAGGTTGACCGTCGTTCGGTAAGTCGACCGCCTTTCGATACCTCGACCGCTCTTGCAGTTCATGAGTTGACCGTCGTTCAGTACGTCGACAGCAGTTCAATACGTTGACCGTGGCTCAGTTAGTTGACCGTCGTTTAGCTCCTCTCCCAGAGCGAAGTCGTACAGCGTCACCCGCCGCAGATGGTAATACGACGTCCAGTAGTTCCGCAGCGCCTGGACATCGGCGAGGACGGCGGCGTCCTTCTCGGACTGGGCGATGTAGAGCGCTTCGTTGGTGATCTTGCCGATGGTGTAGCGGTTGCGGGCGACCTCGAACTGTTTCGCCGCGACCGTGTCGGCCTTCGCGGCGAGGAGCACGTTGCGCTGCGCCTGGCGGAGCTGGAGGACTGAGAAGAGCGCGTCTTCCACCAGCGCGTCGCGGCGGATCTTGTTCGTCGCGGCGACGCGCTGCTCGATCGCCTTCGCCTCCTCGACGTCGGCGTGGCCGGCGCCCCACTGGAGCATCGGGAGGTTCACTCCGACCTGGAGGCGCTGCCGGCCCAGCGGACTCTGATAGGATTGGCCGAACTGCGGCGCCGTCTGGTTGAAGCCGACGCTGCCGACGATCGTCGCGGTGAAGTGGTTGTTCGCCTTCGCGAGGCTCATCCCGCGCCGGCCCTGCACCACGTCGAGCTCGTTCTGCTGGATGATGCTGGAGTTCTTCGTCGCCTCACGCACCGCGACGTCGGGGTCGGCGTTCACCGTCGGAATCGAGTCCGGCGTGACGACCTTCAGTGGCGCTCCTTCGGGATAAGCGGTCAACCGGCGCAACACCGCCTCGGCCCGGTCGCGCGCCAGCTGCGCGTCGTCGGCCGACGCGCGGGCACGGAGCAGGGCCAGCTCGCTCTTCAGCAGGTCGTTCTCTCCGATCTTGCCGACCTCGAACCGTCCCTTGTTCAGGGTATAAAGTGTGTCGTTGACCGCGACGTTGGTCGTCGCGTTCGCCAGCGCCATCTCCTGCGCGTAGAGATCGAAGAAGGCGTCGGCGGTCTGACCGGCGACGTCCTCGCGCGCCTCGAGATAGCCACGCTCGGCGACGGTCGCGCTCAACGACTGCACCCGCTTGTCCCAGACGATGGCGCGCGGCCGGAAGAGCTCCTGCTGCAGACCCACGACCACGGGCGTCGTCTGGTAATACCTCGCGTTCTGGTCGCCGAACTGGTCGATCCGGCTGACCTCCGAGCCGATCGAGATCGTCCCTCCGGTGAGCGGGATCGCCTGGCTGAACCCGAGCGAGAGCGACGACTGGTTCTGCGACTGGTTGATGAACTGCGTCGTGCCGTCGGGGAAAAGGATCGGGTTGATGCCGTGGTCGAGGTTGGCCGCGTCGCCGGTGAGGAAGAGCTGCGGCAGGAGTCGCGCGTTGAATGCGCGGTCGCGCCAGTGCGCCGCATCGCGATTGCTTCGCGCCACCTGCGCCGCTGGCCCCTGCTGCTGCGCCATCCGGATTGCATCCTGGAGGGTGAGCGCGGCGGGAGTGCCCTGCGCCGACGCGGCGCCGGCGAGCGTGAGGGCGGCGACGACGGACCGTGCGAGGCCCGTGGAGAGTCGGGAGAGTGGCATGAGCTCCTATTCGTAGCGAAGGCAGTCGATCGGATCCTGCTTCGCCGCCTTCGAAGCGGGCACGATGCCGAACACGAGTCCCACCGCCACCGACACCCCGAAGGCGACGGCGACGGAGAGGAAGGAGACGATCGTGTGGATGTGGGCGGCCCGCTCGATCACCATGGCGAGGATCACGCCGACGACGATGCCGGCGACGCCGCCCGCAAGGCTGATCATCACCGCCTCGCTGAGGAACTGCGCGAGGACGTCGCGCCGGGTGGCGCCCATCGCGCGACGGACGCCGATCTCCCTGATCCGCTCGAGGATCGACGCCAGCATGATGTTCATGATCCCGATCCCGCCGACGATGAGCGAGATCGACGCGATGGCGCCGAGAACGATGTTGAAGATCGTCTTCGTGCGCTGCTCCTGCTGCAGCAGCAGCTCGGGGACGCTGATCTCGAAATCGGTGACGTCGTTGTGCCGGCGCTGGAGCATGCGCTGGACGACGCCGGCGACGGCGGTGACGTCGGTCGACCGGTCGACCTTCACGATCACCTTGTCGAGCTGGTGGTAGTTGCGCTTCTCGGCGCGCTGGTCGTCGGTCTGTGAGGAGTCGGTGGAGTTGTCGGAGGCGGCGGCGACCTCCATCTCCGCCTGGGTCACCTCGCCCCGATTCCGGTAGCGGAGTAGCATCGTCGACAGCGGCACGTAGACGTCCATGTTCGCGTCGCGGATGCCGAGCCGCTGCGCCGTCTCCGCCGAGACTTTCCGATCCTCGAGTACGCCGATCACGGTGAGCCATTCGTTGCCGACCTTGATCGGGCGGCCGATCGGATCCTCGGTGGTGAAGAAGCGCGACTTCACCCCCTGACCGATGATCGTCACCGGGGCCGCCGCGGTGAACTGCGAGCCGGCGAAGACGGTGCCGCGGCGCAGGTGCAGGTTCATGACGTCGAAGTAGCTCGGATCAAATCCGACCACTTTGCCGGAGCGGTGTCGTCCCTCGCGCGAGATCACGCTGTTGACGACGACCTCGCTGCTCGCCGCGCCGACGGCGGGGATGTCGCGCGCGATAGCCTGCGCGTCGAGCCAGGTGAGGCCCGGCGTGAAGCGCTTCGACTCCTTCTTGCTGTCGTCCTTCGGCGTCGTGCCCTCCTTCTGCTCGACGATCGGCGTGACGACGATGTTGTTGGCGCCGAGCAGCTTCATCTGCTCGAGGATCTCCTGTTCGGCGCCGTTGCCGATCGCCAGCATGGCGATCACCGAGGCGACGCCGAACAGGATGCCGAGCGAGGTGAGGCTGGCGCGCAGCTTGTTGTGCACCCCGGCTTCGGCCGCGATGCCGCTGCTGAACACGATGTGCGCCGCGAGGGCGCGAAGTCGCGACCCGGACGACGCGGGCGCCGCATCGGGGGCGATGGGAACCGCGGTCACTCAGCTTCCCGGCTTCGCCGTCATGGCCTTGAAGCCGCGGGCGGGAGCGACGGGAGCGGCGGGGACGATCACGCCCTTCGCCGAATCCCCGCCGGCCGATGGGTGCGTGGTGTCCTCTCCCGGCGCCGCCGGCGTGGCGCGCGGCTTCAGCCCGGCGAGCTTGTCCGTCCGGATCCCGGCGGTGTCGGCGGGGGGCGCGAGGAGCACGTGGTCGTCCTTCGTCAGCCCCTTCCGCACGACTATCTCGTTGTCGTTCATCGTCCCGGCGTCGATCATCTGCCGGATCACGCGGCTGCCGTCCTTCTTGTAGACGTACTGGTAGCCGCTCTCGCTGAACACCGCCTCGAGCGGTACCGACAGCACGTTCGGCATCGACGCGGTGATGATCTCGTTGGCGGTCGTCATCCCCGGTCGCAGGGTGGTGTCGGCGCCGGCGATCTCGATCTTCACCTCGAACACCTTGGAGTCCTGGTTGGGCCGCTGCTCGCCGACGTTGGCGATCTGCGTCACCGTGCCGTCGAGCCGCTTCGTCGGATCGGCGTCGAGGGTGACCCGCACCTTCTGACCGACGGCGATCTTTCGAACGTCCACTTCGTTCACGTACGTCTGCGACTCCATCTGGGTCAGGTCGGGGAGGGTGGCGACGGTCGGATCCCACGCCGTCCACTGCGAGCCGACTCCCTTTTTCTTGCCGTTCCACTCGCGGACGTAGATGACCATGCCCGGCGCGGGAGCGCGGACGGTGAAGCTGGACATCACCTCCTGGATGCTCCTGAGCTGGTTCTGCTGCCGTCCGAGGTCGGCGCCGACGGAGGACATCTTGGCGACGGCCTGCTTGGTCTTCGTGCCGAGGTTGCGCTTCGATTGATCCCAGGCCCGCTGCGCCTTCTCGTAGTCGATCTGCGCCTGGCGCTTGATCGTCGGCGCCTCGTACTTCGCCTGCTCCATGAGGATCTTCTTTTCCTCCAATCCGTACTCGGCGGTGCGCACGTCCTCGCGCGCCTGGGCGAGGTTCAGCGTGGAGTCGAGCTGCGCCGTCGTGAACTCCGCCTGCGCCTTCTGCAGCGCGAGGGTCACGTCGGCGAATCGGGCCGCCGCCGGCTGCTTGTCCAGCTCGGCGATCACGTCACCCGTCTTGACGAGCGATCCCTCGGGAACGATCGACGCGATCTTCGTCTGATAGACGTTGACCGACTGCGCCGCGGCGGGACCGGTGACCTGGACGAACTTCCGCGCGCGGAGTTCGCCGGTCGACATGACGATGACCCTGAAGTCGCCCTGCTTCACCGGCGCCACGAGCGCCGCGCCGCCGCTGCCGGCGGCGGAGGGCCAGGTGTACCAGGCGAGCGAGCCGCCCAGCACGAGCGCGACGAGGAGGACCGGCAACCAACGGCGGCGGGGGAGATTCATCGGGGACCTGCTGAAAGGCGGTCGGACTGCTGAAACGCGGTCAACTTACCGAGCTGCGGTCGACGTACTGAACGGCGGTCAACTTACCGAAGGGCGGTCAACTTACCGAAGGGCGGTCGACTTACCGAAGGGCGGTCAACTTACCGAAGGGCGGTCAACTTACCGAAGGGCGGTCAACTTACCGAAGGGCGGTCAACTTACCGAAGGGCGGTCAACTTACCGAAGGGCGGTCGACTTACCGAAGGGCGGTCAACTTACCGAAGGGCGGTCAACTTACCGAAGGGCGGTCGACTTACTGACCTACGCTCGACGCACTGAACGACGGTCATCATACTGAAGGACGGTCGACCCGACTTCGGATATATCGACCGCCTCCAGTATGTCGACCGTGGTTGACTATGTCGACCGTGGTTCGGTCGGTTGACCGCTTCACCCTAAGTCGACCGTGGTTCGGTCGGTTGACCGCTTCACCCTAAGTCGACCGTGGTTCGGTCGGTTGACCGCTTCACCCTAAGTCGACCGTGGTTCGGTCGGTTGACCGCCCTTCAGCGGTCTGACCGCTCTATCCGGAGTGTCGCCTTCGGCGACCCAATTCCGATCTACCTGATGCGGCGTCCCATTCCTCTCGGCCCCTCACGAGAGGCATCCCCATCAGGAGAGACACATGGACCGGACGAAAGGGTTGGTGCGCATCGCCATCGTGGGATGCGTGGCGGCGGTGATGGGTTGTTCCGACGAGCCACCCACCACGCCGCCGCTGGCGCCGCCGGCGAGCCTCGACCGGTCGCCCGCGCCCGGTGACCCGAGCGCGACCACTCCGCAGCTCGTGCGGGCGCTCGCCGCCAGCCGCGGCATCGTGGCCATGGCGAGCGAGCCGCGCGTCCGGCCTGAACTCGTTCACCTGGGCCAGGCGCTCGCCTTCGATCCGATCCTCGGCGGCAACCGGAACGTCGCCTGCACGACCTGCCACCTTCCCGCCTTCGAGCTCGGCGACGCGAAGAGTCTGTCGGTCGGCGAGGGGGGGATCGGCTTCGGCCCCGACCGCACTCACCCGCAGGGGGTCTTCATCGCCCGCAACGCGCCGGCGTTCTTCAATCTGGCGCCGATGCGGCACCTGTTCTGGGACGGCCGCATCGAGAGCGATGCGCACGGTCACGTCAGCACGCCGGCCGGCGCACAGGTCACGGCGCAGATGCAGCGCTCGTTCGAGTACGGCGCCATCTCGGCGATCGGGATGTTCCCCGTCACCAGCCGGGCCGAGATGCGGGGGATATCGGGTAACGAGCTGGCGGCGATTCCCGACGAGAACAACCCGGCGATCTGGGCCGGTCTCATGCGCCGGCTCGGCAACATCCCGGAGTACCGCCGGATGTTCAAGGCGGCGTATCCCGATCGGAAGTTCGAGGATCTCACCTTTGCCGATGCGTCGAACGCGATTGGCGGCTTCCTCATCGACGGCGGCTACTCGGCGAACACGCCGTGGGATCGCTTCCTGAACGGAAACGACCGCGCGCTCACCGCTCGCCAGCTCGAGGGAGCGCGGACCTTCCTCACGCTCAAGTGCTCGATCTGCCACACCGGCGCGCTGCTGAGCGACGATGACTTTCACAATGTCGCCGTCGCCCAGATCGGACCGGGAGAGGGGGACGGCCTGTCGACGCACGACGACTTCGGCCGGATGCGGGTGACCGGCGACGCGGTCGACCGCTACCGCTTTCGCACTTCGCCGTTGCGCAACGTGGAGCTGACCGGGCCCTACGGCCACGACGGCTCGATCGCGACGCTGCGCGGCTTCGTCGAGCACTACAGCGAGTCCGATCTCAAGCTCCTGAACTTCGATCCGATGACGCTCGACCCGTCGCTTCGCGGCACCCTCCAGGCCAACGCCACCAACATCCTCGCCCAGCGCGACACGCTCCTCGACGGCGTGGTACTGACGCCGGTGCTGGTCGATCAGCTCATGGACTACATGAGCGCGCTCACCGACGAGGCCGCGCGCGACCTGAACCATCTCGTCCCGCGCTCGGTGCCGAGCGGCCTGCCGGTACTCCCGCCGCGCCAGCAGGCGGGCCATGGACACGACCTCATTGCGGTCGGGCCGGGAGGGCATCAGGATTAGGCTCTTCGGAGGCCCCCGATGGCCGTCATGGATCCCGATCGCTGGCGTGTGCTGGAGCCCCTGCTCGACGAAGCGCTCGACCTGTCGGCCGAGCTTCGAGCCGACTGGCTCGAGGCGCTGCGCACGACGTCGCCCGATCTCGCCGCGGACCTGACCTCGCTCCTCGCCGACGACAGCGCGGCGGAGGACCGTGGATTCCTCGCCGCGCCGACGGAGATCTCGCTCGCCGGTGTCGTCGTCGGCGCGTACACCCTCGAGCGGCCGCTCGGCCACGGGGGGATGGGCTCGGTCTGGCTCGCGCGCCGGACCGACGGCCGCTTCGAAGGGACGGCGGCGGTGAAGCTGCTCAACCTCGCGCTCCTCACGGCGAGCGGTCGGGAGCGCTTCCGGCGCGAGGGCTCGGCGCTCGCGCGGCTCACCCATCCCTTCATCGCCCGTCTGCTGGACGCCGGCGTGGGCGCCTCGGGCCAGCCGTACCTCGTGCTGGAGTACGTGAATGGCGAGCGCATCGACGACTATCTGCGCTCGCGCGGAGCGAGCACGACGTCGTGTGTCACCTTGCTGCTCGACGTGCTCGACGCCGTCGGCCATGCGCACGCGAACCTCGTCGTGCACCGCGACCTCAAGCCGGCGAACATCCTCGTCACGGCCGACGGGGTGGTGAAGCTGCTCGATTTCGGGATCGCCCGGCTGCTCGACGACGAGGTCGAGGGCCTCGTCGCGTCGACGACCGACGCGGCGCGGGCATTCACCCCCGAGTTCGCCGCGCCCGAGCAGCTGCTCGGCGACGTGGTCACGACGGCGACCGACGTGTATGCGCTGGGCGTGCTGCTCTATCTGCTGATCACGGGTCATCACCCCACGGCCGACGGGTGTCGTACGCCAGCCGAGGCGCTCCGCGCGCTGCTCGAGGTGCAGCCGGAGCGACGGGGGCTGAGTGACCTCGACTGCGTGCTCCAGAAGGCGTTGAAGAAGGCTCCGGCAGAGCGGTATCAGGCAGTCGGCGCCTTCGCCGCCGACCTGAGGCGCTGGCTTCGTCACGAACCGGTGAGCGCGCGGCGGGCGACGCTGGCGTATCGCACACGCAAGCTCGTTCGCCGTCACCGTGCCGTCGGCGCCGCGCTCGTCGCCGGTGCCGCGCTGACCATCGCGTACGTCGCGAGCGCGCTCGCCGACCGGCAGCACGTGCGTCAGGCGCTTGCGGTTGCGACCTCGAATGCACACCGCGCGGAGCAGGTGACCGATTTCACCGTCGGGATGTTCGGCCGCGGCAATGACGCCGCGCTCGGTGCGGATTCGCTCAGCGCGCGCGACCTGCTGGCTCGCGGAGTGGCACGCGCGCACGAGCTGACGGGGCAGCCGGCCACCGAGGCGCAGATGCTCGATCTCATCGGCCGGATCCGGATGGAGATCGGAGACTACGAGGGAGCAGGGCCCGTGCTCCAGGAAGCGCTGGCGATCCGCCGCCGCGCGCTCGGAGACGGCGATCCGGACGTGGCGACGAGCCTCATCGACAATGCCGAGCTGATCTCCGCTTCCGGCCGTGAGCGCGACGCCGAGGCCGTGCCGATGCTTCGTGAGGCGCTGGCCGTGCGCCAGCGCAACTTCGGCGATACCGATCCGCGCACGACCGACGCGCTGTACAAGCTGGCGAGCGAGCTGCACATGTCAGGCGACTACAAGACGGCGCGTCCGATGTTCGACCAGTGGATCGCCCGGATCGCGAAGCAGCCGCCGCAGCTCACCCTGCAGCGCTCCGAGCAGCTGGGCACGATGACGCGGATCATGGAGTTCACCGGCCGGACGCGTCGCGCCGACAGCCTCGCTCGACAGTTGCTGGCGCTGGACCAGGCGCTGTACGGCGCGCGAAGCACGCAGGTCGCTCAGGACCTGTCGCAACTCGGCGGTATCAAGGACGACCTCGGCGAGCACCGGTCCGCCGACTCGCTCATCCGCGAGTCGATCGCACTGTTTCGCGCGATCTATCCAGGCGGCACGCCGCATCTCGCGAGCTCGCTGCGCGATCTTGGCTACGTACTGCTGGATGAGAACCGGCTCGAGGAAGCCGACTCGGTGTGGCGGGCGAGCGCGCTGGAATACCGGAGATACGCCGGCCCGACGAGCCTCGGCTACGCCAACTCGATGGCGTACTTCGGCTATGTGGAAGCGGCGCTCGGCAGGAGCGTCGCGGCCGAACGGATCCTTCGCGATGTCCTGGCGCTGCCGCCGATCCAGCGGCCGGCGCCCAATCCGGTCGCTGACCGGGCCCGCGCCTTCCTCGGCGAGGCGCTGCGGGGCGAGGGTCGGCTGACCGAGGCGGAGCCCTTGCTGCTCGCGGCGATGAAGGACGCCAACCCGACCGGCCCGTCGCGGAATGCCCTCCGCCTGGCGGCGCGCTCCCTCGTCAAGCTGTACGAGGCCGAAGGACGGCCAGCAGAGGCGGCGAAGTACAGGGGACTGGCCGATCGGCGGGCGACTCCCTGAGGGCGGGTCAGCCGTTCTCGAGCAGCGAGTGCTGGAGAAGGAGTCGCGCCTTGCGGAAGTCGCGCTGGGCGGTGCGCTCCGAGATTCCGCGCAGCGCAGCGATCTCGCCGAAGGAGTACCCGCAGAAGAAATGAAGATCCACCAGTTCGGCGAGCGCCGGCTCGAGCGCGGCCAGTTCGTCGAGCGCGTCGGAGAGCCGGCCGAGCTCCTCGGCGTCGCTCAGCGCAGCCACGGACGCGACGTCGCTGGTGAGGGTGATCTCGAACGCGCCGCCCCCGCGCTTCTGCGCCCGCGCGTGGCGCGTGTAGTCGATGACGATGCCGCGCATCGCTCGTGCGGCGTAGCCGAGGAAACGGCTGCGGTCGGGGAAGCCGAGCCCCGAGCGCGACGAGAGGTCGAGATAGGCCTCGTGAAGCAGCGTCGTCGTGCTCAGTCCGAGACCGTCCCCACCGCGTCGGAGATGCGACTCCGCGAGCCGGTGCAGCTCGTCGTAGAGCGCGGCGAAGAGCTCAGGGGTGGGAGCGTCACCGAATTCCGAAAGGCGGTCGAACGGCTGAAATGCGGTCGACATACCGGAGGGCGGTCAACGTACCTGAAGGCGGTCAACGTACTGAACGGCGGTCGACATACCGAAGGGCGGTCAAC
>JBIOHU010000064.1:0-11397 GCA_044449225.1 Gemmatimonadales bacterium
CCGAGAAGAACTGCCGCCCGATGATCGACGCCAGCGATCCGTAGAGATAGAAGTCGTACCACTCGAACACCGTCCCGAGCGACGACGCGAAGATCACGCGGCGGATCTCTCCCGGGGCGAGGATGCGGGGGTGAGAGAAGTCTCGCGTGGCGATACCGGCGGCGACGTCTGGCATGCCCCCTCCGGGGTGAGTGGCGCCGAGCTCGGATGCAGGACCCGCAAAGCCTACGCGCCGGAGGCGGTTCGTCACTCACCCAGCACTTCGACGACGAAGGCACCGGCAACAGCAGCGACGCGGATCAGGCGGATCGCCAGGGATCTTCACGGACGGCGCGTCGGCGAGACGGCGCTCCTCGCACCGGCGACAGCTCGACTGCTTTGGGAGTGCGCCTGGCGAGCAGAACTCTCCAGGCGAACTCCCAAAGCTTCAGGGATCCGTCCCTCCGATGGCCTCGATCGCGGCGCAACGAGCCTCGTGCCGAGAGGAGCTGTCCGTGAAGATCGGTGTTTATCCGCCAGATCTGCGTCGCTGCTGTTGCCGTTGCCGTGGCCAGCGGCCCGGGAATTCCTCGATCGACCGTTGATTCCCCGTGGTCTCGGCCACAGAATCAGATTATCACCCATTCAATCCCGAGCGCCGTCATGTCCGATCTCGACGTCCTGCTGCAGGAGCACCGAAAGTTCGAGCCCCCCGCCGGGTTCCGCGCCGCCGCGGAGGTCTCCTCGCCGGCGATCTACGAGCGCGCCGGCGCCGACCCGGACCGGTACTGGGCCGAGCAGGCGGACCGGCTGGAGTGGAGCACGAAGTACTCGACGGTGCTCGACTGGAAGCCGCCGCACTACCGGTGGTTTCTCGGCGGGAAGCTCAACGCGTCGGTGAACTGTCTCGACCGCCACGTGCGCACCGCGCGCCGGAACAAGGCCGCGCTGGTGTTCGAGGGGGAGCCGGGCGACCGTCGCACGATGACGTACTGGGATCTGTACGTCGCCGTGAACCAGTTCGCGAACGTGCTGCGCTCGCTCGGCGTGAAGAAGGGCGACCGTGTTGCGATCTATCTGCCGATGATCCCCGAGGCGGTGGTGTCCATGCTCGCCTGCGCGCGGATCGGCGCCGTGCACTCGGTCGTGTTCGGCGGCTTCTCGCCCGAATCGCTCCGCGACCGGATCAACGATTCGCAGTGCAGGGTGCTCGTGACGGCCGACGGCGGCTATCGCCGCGGCACGATCGTGCCGCTGAAGCGAAACGCCGACAAGGCACTCGAGGAGACGCCGTCGATCGAGCACGTCGTCGTCGTGCAGCGCCGGCCGGGCGCCGACGGCGACGCGGCGTGGGCCGAGATGACGGAAGGGCGCGACCATTGGTACCACCGGCTCATGCGCACCGCGAAGCTCTGGTGCGAGCCCGAGCCGATGGACTCCGAGGACGTCCTCTTCATCCTCTACACCTCGGGCACGACGGGAAAGCCGAAAGGAATCGTCCACACCACCGCCGGCTACCTGGTCGGAGCGCAGAGCTCGACGAAGCTCGTCTTCGACCTCAAGGAGGAAGACGTCTTCTGGTGCACCGCCGACGTCGGGTGGGTGACCGGGCACACCTATCTCACCTACGGACCGCTGGCCAATGGCGCGACCTGCCTGATGTACGAGGGCGCGCCGGACTGGCCGGAGAAGGATCGCTTCTGGGAGCTCTGTGAGCGCTACGGCGTGACCATCCTCTACACGGCGCCGACGGCGATCCGTGCCTTCATGAAGTGGGGAGACCAGTGGCCGGCGAAGCACGACCTCTCGAGGCTCCGCCTCCTCGGCTCCGTCGGCGAGCCGATCAATCCGGAGGCGTGGATGTGGTATCGCGAGCACATCGGCGGCAACCGCTGCCCGATCGTCGATACCTGGTGGCAGACGGAGACGGGATCGATCGTCATCTCGCCCCTTCCCGGCGTGACGGCCACGACCCCGGGCAGCGCCACGCAGCCACTGCCGGGTTACGCTGCCGCGCTCCTCGACGCGAAGGGCAAGGAGATCGGCGTCGGAGGCGGACTGCTCGCGCTCACTCGCCCCGCGCCGTCGATGCTCCGCACCATCTGGGGTGACGACGCCCGCTACGTGGAGACGTACTACACCAAGTGGCCGGACCGTCCCGATCTCTATTTTCCCGGCGACGGCGCGAAGCGCGACGAGGACGGCAACTACTGGATTCTCGGTCGGGTGGACGACGTCCTCAACGTCGCCGGCCACCGCATCGGCACGATGGAGGTCGAGAGCGCCCTCGTCGAGCATCCCGCCGTGGCGGAAGCCGCCGTCGTCGGCAGGAGCCACGAGCTGAAAGGCCAGGCGATCGCGGCCTTCGTGACGCTGCGCGAGGGATATGCCCACGACCACGACCTGCGCGAGGAGCTACGCGACTTCGTGGCGCAGAAGATCGGTGCGATCGCGCGACCGGACGACATCCTGTTCAGCGCCGATCTGCCGAAGACGCGCTCGGGGAAGATCATGCGACGTCTGCTGCGCGACATCGCCGAAGGCCGCGCACTCGGCGACACGACGACGCTGGCCGACCCGAACGTTGTGAATGCGCTGAAGGAGCAATACGAAACTACTGGTGAAGGGTGAAGGGTGAAGGGTGAAGGGTGAAGGGTGAGACGTCGTCGACCTCTCACCTCTCACCTTTCACCCTTCACTCGTAGTTCGTCGTCGAATGCCTTCTCGCTGCGCGCGATGACGAGGGTGGCGGCGCCGTTGCCGATCAGGTTGGTGATGGCGCGCGCCTCGCTCATGAACCGATCCACGCCGAGCAGGATCGCCACTCCCTCCACCGGCACGACCCGCATCGCCGAGAGGGTGCTCGCCAGCACGATGAACCCGGAGCCCGTCACGCCGGCGGCGCCCTTGCTCGTCAGCATCAGCACGCCGAGCACGCCGAGCTGACGGGCCACACTCAGATGCACGCCGAACGCCTGCGCGATGAACAGCGTGGCCATCGAGAGGTAGATCGAGGTTCCGTCGAGATTGAACGAGTAGCCGGCGGGGATGACGAGCCCGACCACCGTTCGTGAGCAGCCGTAGCGCTCCATCTTGTCGATCATGCGCGGCAGGACGGCCTCGCTCGAGGAGGTCCCGAGGACGATGACGATCTCCTCGCGGATGTACTTCAGATATTCCCACAACGAGAAGCCGTACCAGCGCAGGATCAGGTTCAGCACGATGAAGATGAACAGCGCCATCGTGAGATAGACGTCGAGCATCAGCCGTCCCATCGGCAACAGGCTCCGCACTCCGAACGCCCCCACCGTGAACGCCATCGCCCCGAAGGCTCCGATCGGCGCGACGCGCATCACCATGCCGACGATCCGGAAGATGACGTCAGCCAGCCGCTCGAGGATCTCCGTCAGCGGCCGGCCTTTCGTCCCCACCGACGCCAGCCCGAAGCCGAACAGAATGGCGAAGAACACGACCTGCAGCACGTCGCCCCTGGCGAACGCGTCCACGGCGCTGGTCGGAACGATGTGGATGAAGAAGTCGACGAAGCTCATCTGCTGGCCAGGCGCCGTGTACTTCGAGACGTCTCCCGTGGCGAGGGAGCTGACGTCCAGCCCCGCGCCCGGCCTGGTGACGTTGACGACCAGCAGCCCGATCGCCAGCGAGATGGTGCTGACGATCTCGAAGTAGAGCAGCGCTTTGCCCCCCACCCGTCCCACCTTCTTCAGATCGCTCATGTTGGCGATCCCGAGCACGATGGTGAGGAAGATCACGGGGGCGATCACCATCTTCACCAGATTGACGAAGACGTCGCCGAGGGGCCTCATCGCACGGCCGGTCGCGGGAGCGAACAGCCCCAGCAGGACGCCAAGGGTGATGGCGACGAGGACCTGGAAAGTCAGGTTGTGATGGACGCGACGCATGGCGCCCAAACTACGCCCACCGCGTCGTTCCGATACCCCGCGCCTCGGGCGGATTCGCGCGTGGTATATTCCCTGCGCTTGCCGTCCACGCCCATACCGGACGACCGACCATGTGGAACTTCCTGAAGCGCCTCTTTCCCGAGAAGATCTTCTCCCGCAAGATCGATCCTGGCGCCGAGCGCCGGCTTCGCCTCGCCCAGGCGCGCGCCGAGGAGTCGATCATCCGCTCGCACGTCGACAATGCGCTGATGTTCGTCGACACCCTTGCCGAGGACATGACGTTCGATCGCGCGATCGACTCGTACATCAGGCAGATGTCGATCCCCGAGCCGCTCGCCAGCACGGTAGCGACCCGCACCCTGGTCATCCTCGGTCAGGATCTCGTGCCCTACCGTCGGCGGTCGCGTGAGGAGGGAGGCACCGCGATGCCCGACGAGTCGCGTCCACCCCTCAGGCTGGGAGATGCGGCCGAAGCGAGGGGACGGACGAGACGGGCGTAGCGCGAGGGGCGGCTATTTCGGCTCGCCGGCCTCCGGGCTCACCGCCCGGATGCTGACCTCTTCGGTATTGCGGATCCCCTTGCCATAGCCCGTCGTCCGCAGGCGCGCCGCCGCCGCGGTCATCCCGTCGTCCTCGAGCGCAAGTACCTCGCGCAGATCGAGCAGGGAGATCACCAGCAACAGCGTCACGATCAGCGCCGACGTGACGCAGTAGACGCAGATCGCGTGGATGACGAACAGCTCGAGCCAGGTGAGCCAGAGCGAGAACAGCACACCGGCCCCAGTCATCAGGACGAGCAGCACGGAGAGCCGCTTGCTGTCCACCAGCGCCGCGCTCAGCCCGGCGAGCGCGGCGGCGAGGATGGCGACGTAGAACAGCACCCCCAGCACCGCGACCGGCACGCCGAACAGGGTCGCCCAGCGCGAGGTCTGCACCGTCTCGCACGAGCCCACGCTGCAGGCCAGCGTCCCGATGTAGCCCAGTTTGTAGAGGCTCAGGTAGAGCGCGACGAAGACGCCGGCCAGCGCGACGAGCGCCGCGAGCATTCGCTTGCTCACGTCGTCGGCGTCCGGGCCGAGTCAGCCTTCGCAGGTGCCTTCGCCGGTGCCTTCGCCAGCGCCTCGTCGACGTATCGCTTGTAGACGTCGTACGGGAGCGCGCCGGGCACCACCGTGCCGTTGAAGATGAAAGTCGGCGTCTGCTGGATCTGGCGCCGCTCTCCCTCCTGCTCGTTGGCCTGGATCTGGGCGCGATGGGTGTCGTTGTCCATGCACGCGCCGTACTTGTTCATGTCGAGCCCGATCCCCTTCGCCAGGTCGGAGATCGGCCCGCGCGGCCGGCTCGTCGTCTCCGAATTCCACCTGTCCTGATTGGTGAACAGGGCGTCGTGCATCTCCCAGAACTTGCCCTGGTCGTTCGCGCAGGCTGCGGCGAGCGAGGCGTCCCAGGTGTTCTTGTGCATCGCGAGCGGAAAGTCGATGTACCGGATGCGCACCTGCCCCGTGTTCACGAGCCTCGTGCGCACGTCGGGCTCGGTGAGGAGGGAGAACTGTCCGCAGGCCGGGCATTCGAAATCAGCGAACTCGGTCACCTCCACCGGCGCGCTCGGGGAGCCGAGCAGGTAACCCTGCGCCTTGAGCGTAGGCAGATTCGGGTCGAGGTGCGAGACCTGGGTCCTGGACCGCGAGGTGGCCCAGCTCAGGGCGACGATCCCGATGAGGGCGATCGTTACCAGCCCGATCCAGAAGCCGCGACCGGGACCGCCGCGTCGCGCGTTGGTCACCACTGCGGGGCGTCGTCCCCCCCGCTTTCCTCCGTCCATTCCCTTTCTTGCCATGATTCTCCCTGCTCGGCTCGTTTGGTGGCGTCGTTGACGATGCGGCGGCTTTCCGCCACTTCTGGAGTATCGTACGTGGCGCGCACCTCGTAGTGAAAGAGCTCGCTTTTCACGTCGCCGATCAGCTTCGTGAGCTCGGCCGGGTTCGCCAGCAGGCGGCCCTCGGCGTCCAGCTCCCGAATTCGCTCGGCGAGCGAGCGGAGAAGTCTTTCGAGGTCACGGGCGCGCCCGTCGTCGTAGGTCTGGTCCGACATGTCGCCGTCTGGTCGGAATGGTGGACGGCTCCGGGCCGGCTCCCGCGAACGACCTGGGAGTCACCGGCGCCGACGCCGGAAAGCTAGATTGGGATCAGCGTCCCGCAAGCAATGGGCGAGGCGCGAGTCGCCGCGGCGGCGCGCGCCCTGCATTGATCATCGAACTACCCGCACGCGAAGGAGGGTTCCATCGACGCCGATCTGCTGCGCATCCCCGTCGGACCGGGCTCCATCCACGTCGAACGATACGGCCATGGCGGCGCCCCGATCGTGCTGCTCCATGGTTTCGGGACGTCGAGCTTCGTCTGGCGTAACATCGCGCCGGAGATCGCGCTGGCCAACCGCACCGCCTTCGCCCTCGACCTGTTCGGCTACGGCGAATCCGATCGCCCCTTCGACGCCGACTTCGGCATCGCCTCCCAGGCCGAGCTCGTGGATCGCGCGCTGACGGCGATGCGCCTTCCCCGGGCCACGGTGGTGGGCCTCGACCTCGGCGGCGCGGTGGCGCTGCGGCTGGCGGCAAGCCGGCCGGAGCGGGTAGAACGCCTCTTCCTCGTCAATCCGATCGCCCTCGACGAGGTGCCGGCCGGCGACGTCACCTCGCTGCAGCGGAACACGGCCCGGTACGCCATCCGGACGTCGCGCAGCATCCTCGGCGCCGCGCCGATCCTCGGCGAGGTGCTCCGCGAGAGCGTCGCCGACCCGTCGCACATGCCGGACAAGCTCGTGGCACGCTACCTCGCTCCCTATGTCGGCGCAGAGGGGCTCAACCACCTGCTCCTCCTCGCCCGCTCGATCGACGACGAGGACATGGAGGATGCCGAGCTCGGCTCGCTGCCCCAGCCGACGATGATCGTCTGGGGCGACAAGGATCCCTGGGTCGATCCCAGGTTCCCCGAGCGGCTGTCGGACACCGTACCGGGAAGCCGGCTGGTCCGGCTTCCCGCCGTGGGACGGCTGGTTCCGGAGGAGGATCCGGAGGCGCTGACCTCGCTCCTGCTCGAATTCATCGGCGCGGCGGCCCTTCAGGACTGATTCTTGACCTCCCGACTGGGATAGCGGACTCCGATGGGTTATATTGATTAGTCATTCAACCTTCATCCGAATACATGGCCAAGCCGCAGAGAAATACAACGACACGTCGCTATGCAGGTCCCGCGGAACCCTCGCCGTTCGAGCAGGCCCGCGATGAGCTGTTCCAGCACATCATGCGTTGCGGCGTCGTCGGCGCCGAACCGGAGCACGTCGAGGAGTGGTTCGCCGACACGATCAAGTACATGTCCGAGCGGTTCCCCGAGCTGAGCGAGCAGCAGATCGGAGAGCTGAAGACCTTGGGTTTGCGCTTCGCGCAGCCTCCGAAGACGCGCGTCGAGTCCGACGCCGCCTCCGCGGCCTGACCTCGCGGCACGTTGCTGGTGAGATAAACGACACGCCTCCGATGTTCGGGGGCGTTTGCGTTTTCCCCAGCGCTATCGGGTCACCCGTGGCGCACGGCGCAGGACGAGGCCGAGGCGCGCACCGCCGCCGAGGCCGACCTGCACCGCCGGGGCCCACCCGTGCTCCGATCGCCGTCCTTCCACATCCACGGCGACGAGCAACAGCGGCCGCACGCGATCGCCCGGCTCGGCGCGAACGCTGAGGCCTCCCCCGACCGACAGCCCGTACGCGCTCTGCCGAAACGGATCGAGCAGGAAGCGGGCGAGCAGATCGAACCGCGCATCGGCGCGACCGCCGGCCGGCAGCGCGCCCGTTCGTCCACCGACCGCTCCGTCGACGCCGACGCGGACGTAATAGCCGACTGGAATCTGAAGCCCGACGCCCCCTTGCAGCGCCGGCTGTCGGCCGGCGGTGACGTCGATCCGCAGCTCGGGCATCGGCGCCAGGCGGGGCATCGTCTGCGCGGCGGCGAGCCTGGACATCGAGACCGCCAGCAGGGCGGCGCTCGCCAGCAAGCCGCCGGCGCTCATCTGGCGCGGGCGCGCCAGAGGGCGAGCGTGTAATCGGCGATCGCCAGCACCGATACCAGCGCCACGCCCGCGAGCAGGGGCGGAACGGCGTCGGGATACGCGAGCACGGCCAGCAGCGTGACGAGTTGGAACACCGTCACCAGCTTGCCGAGGCCTCGTGCCTTGAACTGCACGGGTCGGAGCCAGGGAATGATCCGCGCGACGAGGAATCCGACCGCGGTCGCGAGGTCACGCATGATGAGGATGAAGTACGCCCCGCTGCTCAGCGCGCCGGTGAACAGGAAGGTGCCGACCACCGTGAGGACGAACACCCGGTCGGCGATCGGATCGAGCAGCGCTCCCCACCGCGACGTCGCCTTCACCCGTCGCGCGAGCCATCCATCGAGAACGTCGGTCACCGCGGCGGCACCGATCAACCCCAGTCGTGCCTCGCTGGCGCCGGCGGCGACGAAACCGGCAGCGAGGACGAGCCGCGAGGCGGAGAGAATGTTGGGAATCGTGCCGAGCGTGCGACGCGGGGTCATCACGATGAATCATAACGGGCGCCTCGGCGGGTCGCAGCACGACGGCGGCGGGCATTGCAACCAGCCCGACAGCGCGTCAGCTTGGCGCGCCGCGTGCATTCGTCCAGCTTTCCGCTTGCCGTCCCGACCCACCCGTGATGCTCCCCCTGCTTCCGCCGGCCCGGACCCCGCCTCTCATGCAGCCGCCGAACGTGGTACCGACGTGACACAGGGCGACTCGCTGGCGCACGTCAGCGCCGACCTGGCCGGCATCGCCTCGGGTTCCCTGCGCGACGCGGGGCTGCTGAGCGGCCTCCTCATCGCCGCGGCGGGAGCGGCCGGCCTCAATCCATCCGGCGCGCCCCACGTTCGAGTGGCGCCCTCGGGCGGGGTGTCCGCGGTGCTCTTCCTCGACCCCTGCCACGTGAGCGTTCATTCGATTCCCGATCGCGGACTCGCCCTCGTCGACGTGCTCACGCGCGATGCCGCCGATGCAGCGAAGGCGCTCGACGTCTTCGTGCGCCGGCTCGTGCCGGCCGCCGTGACGAGCGAGACGAGGATGCGCGGCTGATGCTTCGCTCGTTCCTTCCCCTCCTCCAGGTTCTGCTCGTCGTCGTCATCCTCGTCTGGGACGTCGTGCTGGCCGGACGAATCGCCCAGGTGCGCGCGCTGCCGCGCGCGTTCGTCGCGATGTCGGCGATCGCCGGCTTCCTCGTCGTCCCCGCCCTCGTCATCCACCTTGCGGCGACGAGCAGCATCACGGGACGCGCCATCATCTCGGTGGACTGGATCTGGCCGCTCACCGTCGTGCTGTTCGCGCTGCAGGCGCTGTACGCGGCGGTGCGGCGGCTGGTGAATCCCTTTCTCGGCTTCTTCATCGCCGCGTACGACGTCCTGATCGCGACCGATGCGGTGCTCCGCTTCATCAGCTCGCGCGGCACGCCCCTGCCGACGGTGGGGCTCGTCTTTCTCGCCGCCACGACGGCTGCCTTCACCGTCGTGACGCTGTCGCCGCTCGTCCTCGGGTCGCCTTTCTTCTTCCTGACGCCGATGATCGCGCCGGCGTTTCCGGCGCTGCGACGATCGACGGCGGTCTTCCGGGTCGTGCTGGCGGTGATCGCTGGCGGATGGGTCGTATTCTTCCTCACGAGCATCAATCCGGCCGATCAGGCGGTGCGCTCATACGGCGTACACGATCCGCTCACCGAGCGGCTCCAGGAGCGGCCGGATGGCGACTTCGAGATCGGCCTCAAGATCCTCGAGGACGTGAGCGGCGATCCAGCCACCCTCGCCGTGCGAAACGACCTCGCGCTCTACGACACGCTGGGCGTCTCGACGGTGAACGTCGTCATCGTGCCCGAGGCGATGGACCGCGCGGCGCTCGATTCGCTCGCCACCGTCCTCGAGGTCGTGCGCAACGACAGTACGCGGATCATGGTCACGCTCGGCTACCGGAAGACGCTGATTCCGCTGCCGGGCCGCACGTTCAACGACGTGCAGCGGCTGCGCACGATCGACCAGATCGTGCGGCGGCTCCGTCCCGACGTCCTGCTGCCGGCGCAGGATCCCTACGATGCCGGCACGCGGGCCGCCGGTCAGCATCCGCCCGAGTACTGGGAGAACTACCTCGCGCGGGCGGCGGCGATCGCCAAGCGCATCCGGCCGCGCACGAAGAGCGGCGTCTCGGCGTCGGCGTACGACCGCCGCGACAGCACGCTGTACGCGTGGGCGGCAGCGGCGGGCTCGCCGATCGACCTCGTCGGCGGCACGCTGTTCCCCTCGCCGAGCGGAGTGCGAAGCCTCGATGCGGCACGCGGCGCGGCCGACCGGTGGATGAGCGTCTCCAGGTCGACGAAGGATCATTGGGTGTTCGCGACCGGCGGGTATCCCGAGGCGCACGGCGAGGCGAGCCAGGAGCGAGCGATCTGGGCGGCGCTGGCCTGGGCCACCAGCCGACCGAAGATCAAGGGACTCATCGTCAGCGAGGCCGTCGACTACGGCGTGAACCGCGGCCTCCGCGCCGCCGACGGCCACCTCCGGCGGGCCACCTTCGCGATCATGCGGGCCATGAAGGGGCTGAAGGAATCCACCGCCCCGGACTCGACGCCGATCCTCAGGGTGCAGCCGCGCGCCGGCAGCTGATCCGGTCGCCGGTCAGACGGAGCGGTCGACGCCGCGAACGATTCCCTCGACGCGGCGTTCCTCGTCGAAGTAGGCACGGGCGAGGCGGCGCATCTCCGCGGCGGTGACGGCGCGCACGCGCGCGTCGAACTCGCGCAGCTCCGCGAGGCGGCCGAACAGCCAGGCATCGACCATGTCGGCGAGCACGGCGCCGCCGCTCTGCTGGCGAATGGCGTGAACGCCGATCGCGTAGGTCTGTGCCTGATGGAGCTCGCGTGCCGTCACCGGCTCGTCGCGCAGCTTCGCGAACTCGTCGAGCAGGCCGCGCCGCGCCCGCTCTTCCTTCTCCGGCGACGTCGCGATGTACGCGCCGAACGAACCGGCCAGCGCGCGCTCACCGGCGAATGCATGTACCGTGTAGCCGAGCGACTGCTTGTCACGCAGCTCGTCGAAGAAGCGGCCACCGAGCCCGCTCGCCACGCCGGCGATCATTGCCGCCGCGAAGCGTGAATCGTCGGAGCGGGACGGTCCGGGAAAGAGCATCGCCAGTGCGGTCTGCGCCTTCTCGCGATGCTCCACTGTCTGCACCACGCCGTCCGGCCACGCCGGCGGGCCGAGGGGCGCGAGCTCGCCGCCGGCCAGCTCGCCGAATCGGCCGGCGACGATCGCCGCCAGCTGGTCGGGCTCGGCGTCGCCGACGATGGCGAGCACCGCCCGCGCCCTCACCACGTGCTCGCGATGCCACTCCCGCAGGGCGTCGGCCGTGATCGCCTGCAGCGTCGTCTCGTCGCCGGTCATCCGTACGGCGTGCCCGTC
>JBIOHU010000065.1:0-11271 GCA_044449225.1 Gemmatimonadales bacterium
CCGGGGGCACACTCCATGCTTCTGCCCGCCTCCATGTTGCTCTCTCCCAAGCACATCCCAAGACTCGCCGCCATCGTCGGGCTCTTCACCCGCTTCGGGCTCCGCGACGTCGCCAAGCAGCAGGGGCTCCTCTCGCTCGTCGCACCCGATGACGAGGAATTGCCGCCCGACGAGCTCGCCGAGCGCGAGTCCCACGCTGTCGGATTCCGCAAGCGTCTCGTCGAGCTCGGACCGGCGTACGTGAAGCTCGGTCAAGTGTTGTCGACTCGCCCCGACATGCTCCCCGAGCCGTACATCCGCGAGCTGGAGAAGCTCCAGGACGACGTCGGCCCGATCCCGTTCGAGGAGGTGGAGCACACGATCGAATCGGAGCTCGGCGGACGACTGAGCAAGTTGTTCGACGAATTCGACCACGAGCCGCTCGGCACGGCGAGTCTCGGCCAGGCGCATGCGGCGCGCATGCGCGGCGGGCGCGAGGTCGTCGTGAAGGTACAGCGGCCGAACATCCGGGCCTCGCTCGCCGACGATCTCGCCTTCTTCCACGAGCTTGCCTCGTTCATGTCGGAGCATACGAGCGTCGGCACCCGCGTCGACGTCCTCGGCGTCATCCAGCAGCTCGAGCGGGCCCTCGCCGAGGAGCTCGACTATCGAACCGAAGCGCGCAGCGCGGCGTCGTTCCGCAAGTCGCTCGCGCAGTTCCCGCGCATCATCGTTCCCAAGGTCGTCGAGGCGTACTCGAGCGAGAAGGTGCTGACGACCGAGCGCGTGCACGGCCTCAAGGTGAACGAGGTGTCTCCGCTCACGCGCCTCGAGCACGATTTTACTCCGCTCGCCGAGGAGCTGACGCGCGCTTACCTGAAGGGGATCACCCTCGACGGCTTCTTCCACGCCGATCCGCATCCGGGCAACATCTTCATCGTCCTGCCGGGGATGAAGACCCCACCGACGCCGTCCGACGTCGTCGCGGACGAGCGGCGCGGCGATCCCCGCGAGGCGACGACACCGCTCGCCCAGCTGGAGCTCGAGGCGCAGGCCGAGGCGACGCCGATGCCGGGCGACGTGGACGTGCGGATCGCGTTGATCGATTTCGGGATGACGGCGCGTCTCTCCGCCACGATGCGCGACGCCGCGACGCGGCTGCTGATGGCGCTCGGTGATCATCGCGGCGACGACGTCGCCGCGACGCTGATCGAGCAGGGGGTGCCGACGTCCGACTTCGATCGCGCGGGCTACACGCGCGAGATCGCCGCGCTCATCGCCCGCAACGTCGATCTCACCGCGGCCGAAGTGCAGGCGGGGAAGGTGCTGTTCGAGGTGATCGACGTCTCTTTCAGGCACGGGCTGCGGCTGCCGGCGGAGCTGACCCTGCTCGCCAAGGCACTGTTCAACCTCGACGGCGTGACACGCTCGCTCGACCCGACCTACACGCCGCTGAACACGATTCGCGAGTTCGGCGACGAGATCGCGATGAAGCGCGCGAAGCGCGACCTGTCACCGCGACGCATGTACCAGCTCGCGATGGAGAGCGGAGATTTTCTTGCCGCGCTGCCACACCGGCTGGATCAGATCACGATGCGGCTGGCGAACAACGACCTCTCGACGCACGTCGACGTGCCGCAGCTGTCGGCGCTCATCGTCGCGCTGCAGAAGGTGGCGAACCGGGTCTTCTCCGGGCTCGTGCTCGCCGGCCTCCTCGTCGCCAGCTCGCAGCTGCTTCCATTCTGGCGGACACTCGGCACCGTGGGGTTCGTGATCGCCGCCGTCATCGGCGTGTACATGGTGCTGACGATCCTCGTCAGCGATCGGAAGGGAGACGGTTGATCGGCCGCGTACCCTCCTTGCATGGATGGACGGCATGCAGAGCCCTCTTCCACTTCCGTCCCGCTGGACCGCGGCTCTTCTCGCCACGATGGGGCTGATCGCGCTCGCCTGTGGGCGCGAGGCCACCGAACCCGGCAGTGCCCGGCTCGCCGATGCTGCGGCATCGATCGCTCAGGTCGCTTCGGCGGTCACCGGTCAGCCATCCCCGCTCGCCGACGAGCAGATGGATGGCAAGCACCTCGGATTCGACACTCACACTTATCCGGGCGAGAAGACGATGCGCGCCTGGAAGAACGCGCCCGGCTCGCCATACCGCTGGGTCGGCTATTATCTGTCCTCGCCCTGCCACAAGGACCGCTCGTGGACCGGCAAGCGGCAGCTGCTCACCGACATGGGCTGGGGACTCGCCATCGTCTACGTGGGGCAGCAGAGCTGGGGACGCACGCCGCGGGCGACCGCAGCACGGCTCGCGAGCCTCCGCAAGCACGGCACGACCTGCAACGCCGACTTTCTCTCCGCCTCTCGCGGCGACACCGACGGCGTCGACGCGATCGCCGTCACGACGGCCGAGGGGTTTCCCGCCCGATCGATCGTCTTTCTCGACATCGAGCGGATGGAGAAGGTTCCACCGGCGATGCGCGACTACTATCGTGCCTGGGCGCGACGACTGCTGCGGGATGGGCACTACCTGCCCGGCGTGTACGTGCACGCCTTCAATGCGCAGGTCGTGCACGACGACATCAAGGCGGAGTTCGTGGCCGCTGGGGTCACCGAGGAGCCGCGGATCTGGGTCGCCACCGGCCATGGCTACGAGGAGGGCAAGGCGCCGCAGGATGTCGGCTTCGCCTTCGCCGGGGTGTGGCAGGGGATGATCGACGTCGCGCGCCGCGTCGCCGACATTCGGCTGCCGATCGACGTCAACGTCTCGGCGTGGACCTCGCCCTCCGAGCCGTCGAAGCTGGGGGATTGACGAGGTCGCTGTCGTGCCTGGGAGAACCGATTCGATCCGCCGAGAGTATTAGTGGTAGCCACCGAGGAGACCTCGGGCGGCATCCCGACTCCGGAGCTCTCGATGTCGACTTCACAGAGACGCGCCCCGCGCGCTTTCACGCTCGCGCTCGCGACCATGCTCAGCGCCGCCGGCGCCATGTCGGTGGCAGCACAGACCCCCGCCCCAACGGCGAAAGGAGAGTATCACGTGACCGATTTCAGGAAGCCGAGCGACGCCGAGCTCCAGAAGGAGCTCACTCCGCTGCAGTACAAGGTGACTCAGCACGAAGCGACCGAAGCGCCGTTCCAGAACCAGTACTGGGACAACCACGAGCCGGGCATCTATGTCGACGTCGTGTCCGGCGAGCCCCTCTTCAGCTCACTCGACAAGTTCGAGTCGGGCACCGGCTGGCCGAGCTTTACCAAGCCGCTCGAGCCGCAGAACGTCAAGACGAAGACCGATCGTCAATTCCTCATGACGCGGACGGAAGTGCGCTCGGCGCACGCCGACTCGCACCTCGGCCACCTGTTCGACGACGGACCGAAGCCGACGGGGATGCGCTACTGCATGAACTCCGCATCGCTGCGCTTCATCCCGGCGGCGAGGCTGGTCGAGGAGGGCTACGGCCGGTACGCGAAGCTCTTCGAGTCGGCGCACCAGCCGAAGTGATTCACGGCTGCTCCGCTCCACGGGGAGTAAGCGAGTAATCGCGGCCGCGGACGGCGACGAGAAAGGTCGGGACCAGATAGAGGGTGATCGGCGTCGACAGCGCGAGCCCTCCGATCACCGCCAGCGCGAGCGGACGTTGCATCTCGCTGCCGGCGCCCAGCCCGAGTGCGAGCGGAAGGAGCCCGAACAACGTGCACAGCGTCGTCATGAGAATCGGGCGGAGCCGCACGCGGCCGGCCTCGAGCAGCGCCGGCTCCAGCGTCTCCCCTTCCGTCAGCATCCGGTGGTGGGTGAAGTCGAGCAGGATGATGCCGTTCTTCACGATCAGGCCGACGAGCAGGATCAGTCCCATGAACGACGAGACGTTCAGGGGCGTGCCAGTGATGAGCAGCAGCACCATCGCGCCGACGAAGGAGATCGGCGCGGCGCAGAGCACCACCAGCGGCTCGACGAAGGAGCGGAACTGAAGCACCATCACGCCGATCACCGCCGCCACCGCGAGCGCCAGCACGGTGAGTAGCGACTTGAACGCCGCCTGCTGCCCGGCCGACTGTCCGCCGATCTCGATGCGGATCCCGGGCGGCGCCGGGTGCTTCGACAGCACGGCGTTCACCCCGCTCATCACGGTGCCGAGCGAGCCGGTCACGTCGCCGGTCATCGTGATCATCTGCTGCTGGTTCTCCCGCGTGAACGACGACCGGGCGTCGGTCGCCTCGAAGGTCGCCAGCGCCGACAGCGGTGCCGTCGTCCGGCTCGACGGGATCATCACCGGCAATGCGCCGAGCCGCAGCGCGTCGCCGCGGACGGCATCGGGAGCCCGCACGCGCACGCCGATCGAGCGGTCCTGAAGCCGCACCTCGCCCGCCGGCACGCCGAGCAGCGCGCCGTTCACCGACGCCGCCACCTGCTCCGGGGTGAGCCCGACACGATTCGCCTCGGCGGCGTTGATGTGCATCAGCAGCTCGGGCGCCGACTCGGCGACGCCGTCGTAGAAGTCCTCGATGCCGTTCACCCGGGACATCTCCGGCTCGAGCGACTTCGCGTAGCTCTCGAGCGCGTTGAGATCGGCGCCGAACAGCTTGATCTCCACCGGCCTCGCCGCGCCGGCGAGGTCGTTGATCACGTCGCTGAGGATCTGCACGAACTCGACGCGCATGCGCGGTACCGCCGACGCGATTCGAGTCCGGACGTCGTCGATGATCTCCTGGCTGGACCGGCTGCGCTGACTCTCCGGCTTCAACCGCGCCACGATGTCGCCGACGTTCTGCTCCGTGGCGAACAACCCCAGCTCGGCGCCGGTGCGGCGCGAGATGCCGTCCACCTCGGGGGTACCGGGAAACAGGATCTTCTCGATGATGTTCACCTGCCGATCGGTCTCGGTGAGCGCCGTGCCACCCGGGCTGTAGTAGTCGAGGACGAATGCCCCCTCGTCGATCTCCGGCAGGAATCCGGTCGGCACCACCCGGTAGGCGAACACTCCGCCGACGATCAGCAGCAGGGCACCGGCGATCATCAATCGGGTATGGTGCAGCACCCCGGCGAGGGAGTGCTGATAGCGATTCGAGATCGCATCGATCGCCACCCCGATCCGGGCCATCATCGACTTCACACGCCCCCGCCCCCCGGCACGCATCGACGCCTGCTCCTCGCCGTCCGGTGGTTCGGCGGTGAGAAAGGACTCCGCCAGCAGCGGGATGATCGTCACCGCGAGCACGAGGGAGATCAGGACGGCGATCGTCAGCGTGATCGACAGTGCGGCGAAGAACTGGCCGACCACTCCTTGCAGCAGGCGTAACGGCAGGAAGACGACCACCGTCGTGATCGTCGACGTCGTGACGGGCACGATCAGCTCCTGCACGGCTTCGCGGATCGCCCGGTCGCGATCGGCGGTGAAGCCGAGGTGGCGCACGATGTTCTCGCTGATCACCACCGCGTCATCGATCACGATGCCGATCGCGATCGCCATCGCGCCGAGCGTCATCAAGTTGAACGTCTGCCCGACGAGCGACATCACGAACACGGTGATGGCGAGGGTGAGCGGGATCGACGCGGCGCTGATCGCCGTGATGCGCGCGCGGCGCAGGAAGACGAACAGGATGATGACGGCAAGCACGGCCCCGAGCAGCATCGCATCGCGCACCGAGGTGGTCGCGTCGCGCACGAGGGATGCCTGATCGTAGACCGGCTTGAGAACGATGCCCTTCGGCAGCGTCTTCCGCAGCGTTTCGGCGACTCGGGCCACGCTGTCGGCGATGGCGACGGTGTTGCCGTTCACCTGCCTGGTGATGTTCAGCAGCGCGGCGGGCCGTCCGTCGCCGGCGACGATGCGCACGTGATCCTCCGTGCCCACCTCGACCGACGCCACGTCACGTACCCGCAGCCCGCGGCCGAGCACGACGTTGCCGATGTCCTCCGCGGACGTCGCTTCCTGCGCCGTGACGACGAGGTACTGCTTGTAGTCCTGCGCCACGCGCCCGACCGCGCTCACGGAGATCGACGCGCTGATCGCGGTCGCCACGTCGTCGTACGACAGCCCCTGTTCGGCGAGGCGGACCGGATCGGCGATGACCTCGATCTCGCGGATGTCCGACGCCTGGACGTCGACCCGGCCGACGCCGGGCACGCGCGACATCACCGGCCGGATCTGGAACCGCGCGATGTCGTAGAGCGTCGCCGGATCGCCTCCCTCGAGGTTGTACGAGAGGATCGGGAAGAGCGACGGCGACAGCCGCTCCACCTCGATGTCGAGGCCAGGCGGCAGGGAGGTGCGCACCTGATTCACGCGCGCCTGCGTCTGCTGGAGCGCATACGCCATGTCCGTGCTCGGCGCGAAGGTCACCGAGATCTCGGATGCGCCGCGGATGGACTTGGAGTGCACGCGCGTCACGCCCGGAACCACGCCGATGGCTTCCTCGAGCGGCTGGGTGATGGAGAACACCACCTGACGCGCGCCGAGTGCCGAGCCCTGCGCCACGACCGTAATCCGCGGGAACAGGAGCTCCGGGTAGATCGCCGAGGGCAGCTGCAGCGCCGCCCAGATTCCGCCGGCGCAGAGCAGCGCGACGACGAGATAGACGAAGCGGCGCTGGCTCGCCACGGCGCCGGCGAGCGACCAGCGCCCGACGGTCCGACGGTCCGCTATCGGCTCGCTCACGGCTTCACGGGGACCGGCATCGCCACCCTGGCGCTGTCCTCCACCGCGAACGCGCCCTGGGTCACGATCGTTTCTCCTCCGGCGAGCCCTTTCGTGATCTCCACCGACGATTCGGTCCGCCCGCCGACCGTCACGTCGCGCGCGTGGGCGATTCCCGTCCGATCGACGACGAACAGCTTGTAGCTGCTCGGCGCGTCGCCCGGCACCAGCGCCTCCACCGGCACGACCACGGCGTTCGATCTGGTTCCGATGGAGATCGTGCCGTACACCGTCTCGCCCAGCCGCAGCGCGCGCCGCGGGTTGGTGACGACGACGCGGATCGCCACCGAGCGCGAACTGCTGTCCACCGCCGCACCGATGGATGCCACGCTCCCTGCGCCGAGGGGCTCCCCTCCCGTCTTCTCACCGGCCGAGAGATCCACGTGCGCCCCCGGAAGCACCGCGCCCGCCTCCGTCGGTCCGAGCGAGAGGACGACGTCGAACGCCGACGGATCGGCCACTTCCACCAGCACCTGACCCGCGTCGGCGGGCGCGCCGAGGATGGCGCTCATTCTCGTCACCACGCCTGTCACCGGCGAGCGCAACACCGACAGTTGCTGCGCACGGCGTGCCGCCACCGCGTCGGAGCGCGCCTTGCCCAGATCTGCGGCGGCGGTTTCCGCGTCCTTGCGCGGCAGGATGCCTTCGTTCGCCAGTCGCTCCGCCCGCTCGTAGTTCCGCTGCGCCGCGGTGAGCGCCGCCTCGGCGCTGCTTGCCGCGGCGTTGAATCCCACCTGCTCGAACTCCACCAGTGGCTGGCCGGCCGCCACGCGTTGGCCCGGCGCGACGTAAACCCGGGACACGCGTGTCGGGGCCGGCGCGCTGAGCGCCGCATAATGGCCCGGCCGCGCGACGACGGTACCGATCGCCGAGATGGTGTGAGTGAACGGCTCGATCCGCGCGACCGCCGTCTTCGCCGCGACCACCGGCTTCGTCGTGTCCTCACCGCTCGATTCGCCCTTCCCGCACGACACGACGAGCACAGCGAGCGCGCCGGCGGCGAGGGCGAGGCGAGACTGCGGAGTGGAATGAAGTACGGTCATTGCGGCAAAGCGGTCCGGGTGAGCGCGCGCAACTCGGCTTCCACGGTGAGCAGCGCGGTCAGGTCGTCGATGTACTGGCCCAACACTTCGCGCGCGGTTCGGCGCGCCTCGAGCACGGCGGGAAGCGCCGACGCTCCCTCGCGATACGCCGTGAGCGACTTCGTCGCCACGCGTTCGGCCCGCGTCACGAGATCCTGGTCGCGCGCCACCCGAGCGAGGAGCGACGTCCGCTCGCGCGTTCCCTCCAGCAGCCGCTGTCGCGCCTCGAGCGTGGCCAGCGTCAGCTCGGCGCGCGCGCGGTCGCGCTCCGCCTCCGCCTGTGCGATCGGTCCCTCGTTGCGATTGAGGATCGGCAGCGGAATCGAAATGCCCACCACCGGAAGCGGCTTGTTCGGCGGGTCGTTTGCCGGATCACCCCAGTCCACTCCCAACTGCAGCGACGGAAGACCCCATACGCTCCGATGCTCGCGCGTCACCGCCAGCTCGGCCGCCTGAACCGATGCCTCGGCGGCGGCGACGCTGGGAATGGCGCTCAGGGCGATGGCCGAGCCTGCGGCAAGGGCGGCCGAATCGATCGCAGTCGGCAACGTGCTGTCGGCCGATGGCAGCGAGAGCGAGTCGGCGGGGACGATTGCCACGCTGTCGGCGGGCAGCCCCATGAGCGTCTGGACCGTGAGCAGCATGCTCAGATAAGTCAGCGAGTCGCCGGCCGCGACGTTGCGCTGCTGGCCCGCCGTCACCGTCGCGAGATCGACGTCGAGGTCGCTCGCGTCGCCGGCGTCGCGTCGTGCCTCCGTCATGCTGCGCAGGCTGTCGGCGTCACGCGCCGTTTGGCTGGACAGCCGGTATCGTGCCTGTGACGCCAGGGCGAGCGTGTAGGTGGTATCCACCTCGAGCAGGGCACCGATGCGCTCGGAGAGGAAGCGGAGCCGCGCCGCCCGCCCCGCCGCGCTGGCAGCGCCGACGCGTGGGCCACGGGTCCAGGGGGCGTCGAACGGCACCTCGAGGGTGACGTGCCTGCTCGGCACATCTCTCGTGTAACTGGCAGCGACGGTGGGATTCGGCAGCGCGCGTGCTGTGATCAGCGCCGCGCGGGCCGCCGCGCTGTCGGCTCTCGCGAGGGCGACCCGGGCCCCTCCGGCGAGTGCGGCCCGCACCGCCTCGGCGCGCGTCACCGGCACCTGCGCGCTCAGGCCACGCGCCACGCCGGCAGTGAGCACACCCAGAGCGGCCGCGCGGTGCGCGCGAACGAGAAACGGTCGTAGCACGATGGATAGGGTAGTGCGGTTACCTGTCACGCCGATGACAGGGATGTCCGCGGCACGGACCCCGCCAGCGGCGCACGCGGGAAGACAACGACCGCGCGCGTGCCTTGTCCAGTCGGCGATTCGATGGAGAGCGCCGCGTCGTGCACCGAGGCGATCCATCGTGCGATCGAGAGGCCGAGACCGGCGCCCCCCGAGCGCGGGCGCGCCACGTCGCCACGGTAGAACCGCTCGAACACGTGCGGCAGCTGTTCCGCCGGAATGCCGATGCCGGAATCCTCCACCGTCAACGTCGGATGCGGCTGCGCCCGGACGCGGACGCGCACCGCGCCCCCGGACGGCGTGAACTTCACCGCGTTGTCGAGCAGCACCACCACCAGCTCGCGCACGAGGGCGGCGTCCCCCACGACCGGCGTCTCCTCGAACTCGTCGACCTGCAGCGACACGTGTGCCGCCTGGGCCAGGGTGCGCAGCGAGAATGCCGCGTCGAGTACCACGTCGTCGAGGAAGAACCGCTCGCGCGCCACGTTGCGCTCACCGGCATCGGCGCGTGCGAGGGTCAGCAGGTCGTCGACCACCCGGCCCAGTCGCTCCGCCTCGTGCTCCATCCCACGGAGCGTCGTCACGTAGCTCTCCTCGCTTCGCGGCGCCTGGAGCGCCACCTCGGACTTGGTCCGCAGCACCGCGATCGGCGTGCGGAGCTCGTGCGCCGCATCGGCCATGAAGCGCCGCGTGTAGATCATCGACCGCTCGATCGGGTCGGTCGACTTCCGCACGAGGAACCAGCCGCCCGCCAGCACGAGCACCACCGCCGCGAGCGCCACCGCGCCGAACGCGGCGATCAACTTGGCGAACCGGTCGCTCAACTCCACCGTGTCCGCGACGGCGACCGCAACGAGCGTGCGCCCCGACGCGAGCTGGAACCGTTCGGCGTGCAGCGACAGCGTCCGTTCGTCCGCCGCCTCCTGTTCGTCGTCGAAGCTGCCGGCGGCGGCGGCACGCCGGGCCGCGGCGCGGATCCACGGCGGGGCCGTCGCCGGCCTGATCTCCACGCCGGCGCTGTCCAGCAGGTAGAGGGTGCGGTCGGGGATGTGGAGCTCGTCCACTGCGTCCACCACCTGTCCGCGCGCCGAGCGCGACTCCATCTCGCGGATCCGCGCCGCGGCGCCCAGCTCCTGCGTCGCATCCTGCAGCGAGTCCTGGAGCTGCTGTTCGATCTGCGCGTGGATCACGCCGTACAGCGCGCCGCCGAGCAGGACGAGAATGAGGCCGAAGGTCGCGGCGTACCACGCTGTCAGGCGGCGGCGCAGCCTCGTCAGCGGATTGAGAGGAGGTGCGCTGCTCACGCGCCGAGCCGGTAGCCGGCACCCCTCATCGTGTGGATGAGCTTCGTGTCGAATCCATCGTCGATCTTGCGGCGCAGCCGACGAACCAGCACCTCGAGCACGTTGGTGAACGGGTCGTGGTTGTCGTCCCACACGTACGCCGTGATCGCCGCGCGATCGAGCACCTCGTCGGGGTGGAGCGCGAAGCATTCGAGCAGGGCGAATTCCTTCGCCGTCAGCTCGATCGCCCGGTCGCTGCGCCGTGCGCGCTTCGCCGCGAGATCGATCTCGAGGTCGGCTACGCGCACGAGACGCGGCGCGAGAGCCGGCCGGCGCCGCGCCAGCGCGCGCACGCGTGCGAGCAGCTCCTCGAGCGCGAACGGCTTCGTGAGATAGTCGTCCGCTCCCGCGTCGAGCCCCGTAACCCGGTCGTCGACCGCGTCGCGCGCCGTGAGCATCAGGATCGGCGTCGTCACCCCCACCGAGCGCACCGCGCGGCACAGCTCGAACCCCGAGCCACCTGGCAGCATGACGTCGAGGATGACGACGTCGTGCGAGTCACGACCGGCCGCGTCCAGGCCGTCCTGAAAGGTGCCGGCGATGGCGGCACGCCAGCCGGCACCGTGGAGGCCGGCGGCGATCTCCCGCGCGAGCTCGGCGTCGTCCTCTACGAGCAGGACGCGCATCGCGACGGGACCGTCGGAATCGGAATGCTGAGGGCGGAGAGCATCGGAGGAGAATGCGTCGAACCACGCCGTCGCGACAGGTATCGGCGGGCCGGTCCAAGGAAACAAGCGAGCCCGCCGGCCATGGTGCCCGGGGGCTCTACGCCTGTGTCCTCACTCGTCCTGCTTCGCTCCGGACGGTGGCGCACGCCGACTCTCAGCACGAGGCGGGCCACACTCGGGGGAAATCCACGAATGACCCAAAAGCCCCGTCCCGCCGAATATCATTGGTCATGGCC
>JBIOHU010000066.1:0-11163 GCA_044449225.1 Gemmatimonadales bacterium
ATCAACGCGACGTCGGGCGCAGCGCCAGGAAGCACGGGAGCGAGCCCGGAGGGAGTTGCTTTCGACCCGATCGCCGATTTCGCCTACGTGACGCTGCACGGCAGCAATCAGGTGGTCGCGGTGGACCTCGCGCAGCGGAAGGTCGTGGGAATCGGCGCGGTGGGCGCGGGCCCGGACGGAGTCGCCTTTTCGCCGCTAGCGCACTGAGAGCCAGTCCACCAGCCCGTTCCAGACCGCCGAGTCCTGGAGAAGGAGGGTGAGGAAGTAGGTCGCGACCTCGTCGGCGGGGAAATTGGCGACGAGCGCATCGGCGGCGGCCTTCACCTTCGCCGGCTCCTGCGGGCCGACCTCGGTCGACTCGGAGTCGATTCGCCCCTCGTCGTTGGGGATGCCGAGGGAGTCGAGAA
Source organism: Gemmatimonadales bacterium (assembly GCA_044449225.1). GTDB lineage: Bacteria > Gemmatimonadota > Gemmatimonadetes > Gemmatimonadales > Gemmatimonadaceae > AG11. Next base: position 408 of record JBIOHU010000066.1, read on the forward strand.
AGGCGGCCATCATCGGTCGACGGTGACCGAGGTGGAGGTCGACGATGAAAGCGCTCAGCAGCTGGACATCGTCCAGGGGAAGGCGGGCGGCCTCGCTGACGAGCTTCGCGCGTGGCCAGGTGGCCACGGTCTGAGGACGGAACTTGAGGGCGCCGGCGATCGCGCTTCTCGTCGTCGTCTTCACCCAGCCATTCTCGTCGTCGTCGAGTGCGGCCGAGACGCCCTGGGCGCGCTCCTCGGCGGTGAGCGCCTTCCAGAGCCGACGGATGGTGGTAGTCGTCGGCGCGGCGGCGAGCGAGGCGAGGGCGGGGCGAAGGGTCGGCATGGCCATGGGGCGAAGCTAATCGGCGCGGGCGGCTTCGCGTAGGTGCGTAGGTGCGTAGGTGAGGAATGACGAAGGGCACACCCGGCTGTTTCGGTGTGCCCGTACGGATTTCCTACCCACCTACGGACCTACCCACCTACCCACCTACCGCTTCTCCTTCGTGCGCACTTTTGGAACACCCGGGGTATTAGTAGGCGAAGCACAACCTCGGAGGAGCCCATGTCGAAGTTCCAATTTGCCATCAGCTCGGGACCGGAGTCGGTGCGCCAGGCCGGGGTCGTGGAAAGCGAGTCGTTCGACGATGCCGTGACGCTGCTCGGGGAGAAGATTCCCGTGCAGACGGGGGACTCGCTCGAGATCGGCGTGCTCGGATTTCCGCCGGCCCGCTACCAGTGCGTGGCCGCGGTGAGACACGGACGTCCGCTCTGGGTCCCGGAGGGACAGCTGGCGGCGTGAAGCGCGTCCCATGCGCGTCCTTCGGACGCGCGTAGGTGGGTAGGTGGGCAGATGGGTAGGAATTCGGAAGGGCACACCGGAACAGCCCGGTGTGCCCTTCGTCGTTGCAGTCCCCACCTACTCACCTACCCACCTACCCACCTACCTTAATTCGGCGGAATCGTCAGCGTCACCTCGTCACCGGGGGAGACGGTGATCTCCTGTGAGATGGACTGTCGGTTGCTGCCGATGGGGTCGGCCTGGAAGCGGAGCGGCGTCGCGCCGAAGATCAGGCTCTTGGGAATGGTGAGGCGGGTGGTGCTGTTGCCGTTCGCCGTGCCGAGCCGGATGCGCTGCGAGCTGCGATAGACGTAGATCGTCATGTCGAGGAAGGCCTGATTCTCGACCCGCAGTCTGGTGGGGGCTGCCTGTTCCTCCCCGACGTCGGGACCGCTGTTCCGAGAGCAGGCGCCGATCAGCGCCAGGCATGCGACAGCGGTCAACCAGGCAGTTCGCCGGGCCCGCCGCATCGGTGCCGACCTTCCTCTCTCATCCCTCATTTCACGCTCGGTCTTCATGGTTCCTCCAGCGAAGCCGGCTCGGGCCGGTCGTAAGTCCTACGACGAAGCTTACTTCAGGAAGTGGTACCGCGATCCGCGTACCCGAATCCACTCGCCGGAGGGGGTACGCCGGAAGATCCGCATGGTGGCCGCGATCACCGAGTATGCGCTCAGGCGCAAGCTCCGGTCCGTTCTCGACGTCGGAGCAGGAGAAGGGGTCTGGGGGGTCGAGCTGAAGCGGATGCGTCCGGAGCTGCATTACGTCGGGCTGGATCCGAGCGAGTACGTCATCCGGCGGCTCGGGCGACAGCGCGGCATCCGCCGAGGGAGCTTCGAGGATCTTCCGCGGCTGGACGTGGGGAGCGATTTCGACCTGATCGTCTGCGCGGACATGCTCCAGTACGTCCCGGACGCCGCGCTGCGCCGCGGGGTGCGGCACCTGTCGTCGATCCTCGGCGGCGTGGCCTATCTCGAGGCCTTCACCTCCGGTGACGCGATGGAAGGGGACCTCGACGATTGGCACCTGCGGACCAGATCGCAATATCGGCGCATCTTCGCCGACGCCGGATTGATCGGCTGCGGAATGCACTGTTATCTGAGCGGCGACGCGGCAGGGTGCGCGGTGGAGCTCGAGCTGGCCTGACGAGGCGGCTGTCCCCTTCCGGATTGCGCCGTTGTATCCAAATGGGGACGAAACGACGTGAGTGCGGCAGATCACCGGGCGTCGTAATCGGTTGAATCGGCACGAGTTACGGAAACCGCGCCGCGTGGTGTCAAAGCTGCCTCTAGGAGGAGCATGCGCACCACGTCGCTCGCCGTCGCCAGCCCGTTCGCTCCGCTCTGTTTCCTCGTCGTCACGGGGTGCGCGCAGGGAAGCATGAATCGGTCGGCCGGGGAGATCCTCGCCTCGGTCGTCCTGGCCGGCGGACCGACGCTCCCGCGTTCGACACCCTCATCCGCTCCTGCGGCAACTCGGGTCATCGGCACGGCGGAGCAGTATCTCGGTGTGCCTTACCGGTGGGGCGGATCCACGCCGCAGAGCGGATTCGACTGCTCGGGCTACGTGCAGTACGTGTATGGGCGGCAGGGGGTGAAGCTCCCGCGCACCTCTCGGGAGCAGGCGCACGCGGGGGACCGGGTATCACCGAGCGTCGCCTCACTCCGCCAGGGAGACCTCGTCCTGTTCGCCGAGCCCGCCAGTCGGATCTCGCACGTGGCCATCTACGCGGGCGGCCGGCGCATCATCCACTCGTCGTCGAGCGGTGGGGGGGTGCGGTACGACGACCTCAATACCAGGCGAGGCCAGTGGTTCGTCCAGCACATGGTCGCGGCGCGACGGCTCGCCGTGGATGGCCGCAGCCTGGTGCAGTCGCTCGAGCTGCTCAGCAAGCCGAACATGCCGTTCGATCCACCGGATTCGGCGCCGCCACCGCGCTGAGCCCGTGACGTACTGATGCAGTGTCCGTGATTCAGGCAGGACCCAACGCAGGACCGCCGTGCATGACGCCCGGCCATTCGAGGAGGACTTGATGCAGAAGATCAGTCAGGCTATGACCATCGTCACGATGTTCGCCCTTTCGGCCGCGGCCGAGGCGCAGGTTCCGCAGCGCACGGCAATTCCGAGAGGCGCGGTCACTTCACCAGTTGCGTCGGTGCCGGCCGGCATGTGCCGCATCTGGATCGACGGTCTGCCCGTCGCGCGCCAGCCGGCGCCCACCGACTGCAACACGGCGCGCGCACGCGTGCCTTCGAATGGGCGCATCATCTACGGCAGCACCGTCCAGGGCGGCGTGTACGGCACCAACGGGCAGCGCGGCGTGTACGGTAACGGCGGCCAGCGCGGCGTCTACGGCAACGGCGGCCAGGGAGCAGTCTACCCCAACACCGGGCAGTACGACCCGCGCCGGGATCCGCGCAATGCGCAGTACGATCCGCGGCTCGATCGCAGCAACAGCCGCTACGACCGACGCTACGACGACGACTACAACCGCCGCATGCAGAAGACGCGCGAACAGTACGAGCGCAAGATGCAGAAGGAGCGGGAGAAGGAGTGGAAGAAGGCGCACAAGGGGAATGGCGACGGGCATGGCGACGCCGACCACGACCGTGACCACGACCACGACCACGACCATCGGTGATACGTATGAGCCGTGAGAGGTGAGACGTCTCACCTCTCACGGCTTTGCGCTCAGCGCCGCTCCATCGAGGGGAGCGGCTGCCCGCGGCCGGCCGACTCGCTCTGGAGTCGGGCCATGAAGCGCTGCGATTCCGAGATGCGCTCGATCTCGATCGACATCGCGTCGACTGCCTGCTCGATCCGCTGGAGCTGGCCGATCGTGGCCTGGTCGAGCGATGCAACCTGCCCCCGGCGCTCGAGGCGCCGCCCGAATGCCCGCGCGATCGGCCAGCCGATCACCATCACGGCGCACATCACGAAGAACGCGACGGCGATGTCCACCGCCTGCGGAGGGATGATGTTGTCGAAGCCGCGCGGGCCGACCCAGACGGTGCCGGGCGTGCCGGGCGTCGAGGGCCGGACGATGACGCCGTGCTGGTCGACCGTCACCCGCGTCTGGTTGGCGGCATCCTGCGTGGCTTCCTGGGCCGCCTGGATCGCCTGCCGGACGCTCTCCCTGATCTGGTCGCGCGCCTGCGCGGCCGTCTGGGCCGCCGGCGCGGGGGTCGCCTGCTGCACGATGACTGGGGTGATCATGATCATGATTCCTGCCTCACCTGGGTCGACGAGCGGTGCCGGTCGCTCGCGCTAATGTAGGCATTACGCCCCCGAGCCGCGAGAAGTTGCAGCGCCGGCAGGGCGTCAGGCCGCCTTGACTTCCGTGACGAGCTTGGTGAGAGACGACTAGGCGTCGCCGAAGAGCATGCTCGTCGCCGGCGCGTGGAAGAGGGCGTTCTCGATGCCGGCAAAGCCGGTGGCCATGCCGCGCTTGAGGACGATGACGCTCTTCGCCCGATCGGCGTCGAGAATGGGCATTCCATAAATCGGTGAGCTCTTGTCGTCGCGCGCCGCGGGATTCACGACGTCGTTGGCGCCGATGACGAGCACGACGTCGGTCTGCGGGAACTCGCCGTTGATCTCGTCCATGTCGTACAGCCGGTCGTACGGCACGTTCGCTTCCGCGAGGAGCACGTTCATGTGGCCGGGCATCCGACCGGCGACGGGATGGATGGCGTACTTCACTTCGCCGCCGCGCTTCTCGATCAGCTCGGCGAGCTCGCGCACCTGGTGCTGCGCCTGGGCGACGGCCATGCCGTAACCGGGCACGATGATGACACGCTGCGCGTACGCGAGCTGGATCGCCGCGTCCTCGGCCGTCACCGACCGGACGGGGAGTCCCGATCCGCCCGCGGCGGCGACCGTCGTCGTCTCGCCGCCGAAGGCGCCGAACAGCACGTTGGCGAACGAGCGATTCATCGCCTTCGACATGAGGATCGAGAGGAGGAATCCCGATGCTCCGTCGAGCGCGCCGCAGATGATGAGGATGCTGTTGCCGATCGCGAACCCGGTCGCCGCGGCAGCGAGGCCGCAGTACGAGTTGAGCAGCGCCACGACGACCGGCATGTCGGCGCCGCCGATCGGCAGCACCATCAGCACGCCGAGCACCGCGGCGAGGGCGATCATGCCGTAGAAGGCGGCGACGTACTCCGGACGCACGACGACCGTCACGAGCAGGACGATGGCGACGGTGAACAGCACGAAGTTGGTGAAGTTCTGCCCGCGATACGTCATCGGTTTCGACGGCAGCCATTCCTGCAGCTTGCCGCATGCGATCAACGCGCCGGTGACGGTGATCGAGCCGAGCAGCACCTCGAAGCCGAGTGCCGCCATGCGCGCCGCGGGGATCGCACCCTCGCCGCCGTGAAAGACGCTGTAGTACTCGGCCACGCCGACGAGCACGGAGGCGAGCGCACCGAAGCTGAGCGAGATCGCGATTCGCTGGGGCAGCGCGGTGGTGGGCACCCACATTCCGAGCGGGTAGCCGATCAGCGCGCCGACGACGAGGCCGGCGGCGATCCAGCGGTAGTCGACGATCTGATAGTTGATCAGCGTACCGCAGATGGCGAGCAGCATGCCGATGGCGGCCTGCTGCATCCCGCGTCTCGCCCGGTCGGGTCGAGTCAGGCTGCGCAGGCCGAGAATGAAGAGGATCGACGCGGCGAGGTAGCTGGCCTCGGTGAGGTGCTCGCGCATCCGCTACGGCTCCCGCGCCGCCGGGGGCGCGGAGGAGGACTTCGCGTCGTGCGGATCCCGGCGGAACATCTTCAGCATCCGGTCGGTGATGAGAAAGCCACCGACGATGTTCGTCGTCGCGCAGACGACGGCGAAGAAGCCGAGGATCGTGGCGACGGTGCCGCGATGCGCGCCGGCAGCGACCATCGAGCCGACGAGCGAGATGCCGGAGATGGCGTTGGTGGCGGACATCAGCGGCGTATGGAGCAGGGGCGGTACGCGCGTGATGATCGTGTAGCCGACGAATGCGGCGAGCACGAAGACGTAGAGCTGGAGGATCAGCATCTGGGCGACTTCACCTGGAAGGGGGGGCGACGACCTGCCCGTCGCGCGCGACGAGCATCGCACCGGTGATCTCGTCGGCCGGGTCGACGACCAGCGCGCCGTCGCGGGACAGATGGTTGACCAATGCGAGCACGTTCTTGCCGAACATCTGGCTGGCGTGATACGGCACCGTCGCCGGCAGATCCACCGGGCCGAGGATGGTCACGGCGCCCGACTTCACCGTCTCGCCGGCGCGGGTGAGCTCGCAGTTGCCTCCCGACTCGGCGGCGAGGTCGACGATCACCGCGCCGGGCCGCATGTGCGTCACCATGTCGGCGGTGATGAGCCGCGGCGCAGGCCGGCCAGGGATCTGCGCCGTCGTGATGACGAGGTCGACTTCGCGGAGGTGTGCATCGAGCGCGGCGCGGGTCCGCTCGGCCTCGTCGGCGCTCTGGGCGCGGGCGTAGCCGCCCGACGACTCCGCCGCGGCGCCGACCAGCTCCGTGGCGACGAAGGTGGCCCCGAGGGACTGGACCTGCTCGCGCGCGGCGGGGCGAACATCGAAGGCGGAGACCACGCCGCCGAGCCGCCGCGCAGTGGCGATCGCCTGAAGGCCGGCGACGCCGGCGCCGATGACGAACACCCGGGCCGGCGAGACGTTGCCGGCGGCGGTGGTGAGCATCGGAAGGAACTTGGGGAGTGCCGACGCGCCGACCAGCACCGCCTTGTAGCCAGCGACGGTGCTCTGCGAGGAGAGGACGTCCATCGACTGCGCGCGGGTGATGCGGGGCACCAGCTCGAGGGCGAGCGCCGTGATGCGCCGGCCGGCCAGCATCGAGAGCAGGGTCGCGTTGCGCGACGGCGCGAGCAGGGCGAGGAGGGTACTTCCTTGGGGGAGCCGTGCAACGTCGGCTGGGGTAGGCGGCTGGACGCGGCACACCAGGTCCGCGCCATCGTAGAGCGCGGCGAGGTCGACGACGGTCGCGCCGGCCGGTTCATAGGCGGAATCGGGAAAGCCGGCGCGGGTGCCGGCGCCGGCTTGAACGCGTACGTCGTGTCCACCCTTCACCAGCCGCGCGGCGCTTTCCGGAGTGACGGCGACGCGATGCTCGCCGGGCGCGGATTCGAGAGGAACGGCAATTCGCATGGCGGAAAAGTCTATCGTCGCACGAGCCGACGCCAGAGGAATGGCGGCGATGCGCCGGCGGCGTGACGTGCACGATGCCCGTCGCGGCGATAAACTACGTCGATCACTCCCCGAGAGACCGCATGTGGCTGGCGTCGTGACACGATTTCGCTTGGGACTACTGCTCGTCCTCGCCGGCTGCCGATCGCTTCCCTTCCGGTCGTCCGGTCCGAACGAGGCGGCGCCGCCGCCGAGCTTCGTACGCTCGACGGCGGAGCTGCGCGCATCGCGGATGATCGAGCTGCGCGAGGGGCTGGCCCGGCCGCAGGCCTTGCGGCTGCTCACGGACGCGTTGAGCGAGCGGTTCGTCGTGGAGGTCACCGACCCGCGAGCCGGATTCGTGATGACGGCGTGGCAGGCGGGGATCGTGCGCGACGGCGTGCCCGACCTGCGCTATCGCACGCGGCTCATCGCGCGATTCCTCGGCGAGGATTGGCGCACGCTGCAGCTCCGCGACGAGGCGAACTGGGCACGCGGCGACGAATGGGACATCGGCTACGACTCCGCGCAGCTCGATACGGTCGCGACGATCCTGCGCGAACGCCTCGGTGCGCCGCGACCCTGAACCGCGCGGCGCGGCGCCTCGAGCCAACTAGCGGATGTCGGTGATCTGCCAGTCGCCGGAAGGAGTCTTCGACAGCGAGGCATGCAGCTGCTGCAGGACATTGCCAGGCGCGTTCCCCCGGTAGGTCGGGGAGAGCCGGAGGGTGAAATCCACCTCGGCCTTCGTCGGGGTCTCCGTCATCTTGCCGTAGCGGACGCTGGCCTGGATGCGGGTCGCCTTGCTGAACATGTTGTCTTCCCAGCTCTTCTGCTGCTCGACGGTGAGGTTCGGATAGGCTTCTCGCAGCTTGTCGACGCGCATGCTCTCGATGGCGTCGGCGTAGCGCCGGATGGCGGCCTTCACCGGTGACGACACAGCGGCGAGCCGGGCCACGCTGTCCTGCTGCTGCTGTCGGCGGGCGTTGCGCGCCCTGATCGCCGCCGGATCCACGACCCTCGGCTTCGGGGCATCGACCCGGGCGACGACGACCGGGGGCATGACGACGAGCGATCGCGTCGGCGCAGGGGAGGCGGCCGGCGGCGCACTCGACGGCCCCGCCGCCTCCGATTGCGACGGCGGCACGAGCTGGTCGCCGCCGGCGCGCGCGCCTCGGATGACGAGCGCGCCGCCGACGACGAGGATGACGCCGAGGGCGACGCTCGCCGCGCGCGGGCGGCGGCGCGGCATCGTCATCGCGATCTCGGTGACCTCGGTGGGCGCGAGCGCCGCCGAGGCGAAGGGCAGAGTCGGCGCGCTGCGCGGCGTGGCCAGCACGGCGCGCACAGGCGCCTCGGGGGTCGTGCGACGCGAGTGCGTGCCGGCCAGGGCATCGCGCACCTCGGCGGCGGAGCCGTAGCGGTCGGCCGGGCTGCGCGCGAGCAGCCGCTGAACGATGCGATCCACGGAATCGGGAAGGCCGGCGTCGAGCTGCTGGACGTGAGGCGCGTCCTCCGTGAGCCGCCGCTTGATCATCTGTTCGCGCGTCGTCGCGGCGAACGGAGGCGAGGCGGTGAGCATCAGATGGAGGATGCAGCCGAGCGCGTAGAGGTCGCTGCGCGCGTCGATCGGATCGCCGAGGAGCTGCTCGGGGCTCATGAACTCGGGAGTGCCGATGACGAGCCCGGTTCGGGTGAGGGCGTCGTTCGAGTTGTCCTGCACCGCTTTGGCGATGCCGAAGTCCACCACCTTGGGCACTTCCTTTCCGGCCCGGGTGCGCGCGACGAGGATGTTGTCGGGCTTGAGGTCGCGATGGACGATCCCGAGCTCGTGCGCGGCACCGAGCCCGTCGGCGATCTGCCGCGCCAGCTCGAGCGCCCGCTCCACGGAGAGGGGCGCCTCGCGAGCGAGGATGCGCGACAGCGGTTCGCCCTCGACGTACTCCATCACGAGGTAGATGAGCCCCTCGCTCTCGCCGTAGTCGAACACGGCGGCGACGTTGGGGTGGATGATCCGCGCCGCGCTCGACGCCTCGCGGGCGAAGCGCGCGGCCGACTCGTGATCGTTCACGAGAGCGGGGCTCATCACCTTGATCGCGCACTGGCGATTCATCTTCACGTGCTCGCCGAGGTAGACGCGGCCCATGCCGCCCTCGCCGATGCGCTTGAGGATGTGGTACCGGTCGGCGAGCACGCGGCCGACGAGAGTATCGGAGTCCTTGGGGCGGAGCGCCGTGCCGTCGGCGGGACAGAACCGCGCGGTCGTCTCGTACTCGCGGCCGCACTGCGAGCACACCTTGAGGACGGGGACTTTCTCGTCGGGGACCGGCTGGCGGGCGAGCAGCCCCGACCCGAGGCCACTCTCGGCGAGCGCGGCCTGCTCGGCACTACGCATCTCCCGCTCTACCTGCTCCGTAGGAGGAGTCGAGGTCATCGCGGCAGGGGAGGATGTCGGCGAGGCTGCCAACGGGTCGTCAGGAGTGTCCGGGGCCATCGCCGTAGAGTACGTGAATCACCCAGCACCGCGTAAGTCCGCAGCCGGGAAAAACAGAGACCCCGGATCGGTCGACCGCGATCCGGGGTCTCCTTCGACGGCTCGGACTAGTGTCCGGTCACGTCGTGCCGAACGTCCCGCCGGTCAGCTCGTACGTCGCGTCGGTCCTGGCGCAGCTCGCGATGGTCGCCTCCGAGGTCGTGGGCATCGCTCCGGACGTCGCGGCGATCGCCCTGCAGCTCTCGGGTGTCGTGGCGAAGATCCTTTCGTTCGGCGAGCACTCGCGTCGTGTCGCCGGCGGAGCGGGCCGCGCGGAGCTGGCGTCGATCCTGTCTGGTGTCGCGCAGGTCGGCTTTCGTGCCGCGCCGATCGACTGCGATATCGCGGCGATCGGCGACGTCGTCGCGATGGTCACTCCGGGCGTCCCGAACGTCGTGGCGCAGCGAGCGACGGTCGTGTCGGAGGTCGCTCCGGCCCGTGCTGTCGGTGCGGGTGGGGCTCTGGGCGGCCAGGGTTCCCGCCGCGCCGAGCACGACGACGGCCCCGATCATCAACGACCTGAGATTGAACATGGAATTCTCCGGTGCAGGTTCGACTGGCATTCCGGCGCGATCCGACGCGCCGTCACCGCACAGACGCTGCGAGCTCGACCGCCGTTAAGGACATGGCATGTGATGTACATCACACGACACGTCGCGCGGAATCAGATCGCGCCAGTCCGGACGACGAGCTGCCGGGACAGGGTGAGCTGGAGAGCGCTTCCCTCTGGGAGGCAGGCGTCGGAGTTGCTCGACGAGCGCGCGGCCGCCGTGCCAGCGGCGGCGCCGGCGGCAGCGCCGATGACGGTGGCCTTGGTGCTATGGCCGAAGATCCGGCCGAGCACCGCGCCCGCGACGGCGCCGCCGATGACCTTCGTCTTGTCGTTGCCGGAGGAGGTCCGGACCTTCTCCATCGGTCCGAGCGTGGCGACGTCGCCGTCCACCTGCTGCGGCGATCCGCTCACGTCGATGGCGCGGACGCGGAACTGGATGCGGCTCGACTCGATCGGGTCGGCGTGCTCGACCGAGGCCACCTCGACGACGACGGTCGTGCCGGCGGGAATGACCGCGCCGTTGCTGCCGACGGTGGGGCTGGTGACGGTGGCGGTGTACTTGTCGCCGGCGAGGGCGGTGGCCGCGCAGACGCGCGCGTTCGTCGTCATGCCGATGCGCGTGCCGGCGCCGATGACGCCCGACGCAGGGGCAGGGGTGGGTGCCGGCTCGAC
>JBIOHU010000067.1:0-11039 GCA_044449225.1 Gemmatimonadales bacterium
CTTCGAGCACGGACTCCATCTTGTCCGGATCGGTGACGAAGTACGGGGAGACGTAGCCGCGATCGAACTGCATGCCTTCGACAGTGTCGAGGTTGGTCTCGAGACCCTTGGCCTCTTCAACCGTGATCACGCCGTCCTTGCCGACCTTCTCCATCGCCTCGGCGATCAGGTTGCCGATCTCCATGTCGTTGTTCGCGGAGATGGAACCGACCTGGGCGATCTCCTTCTTGCCCGTCGTCGGCACGCTGATGCGCTTGAGCTCCTCGATCACCGCGGCAACCGCCTTTTCGATGCCGCGCTTGATCGCCATCGGGTTCGCGCCGGCCGTCACGTTCTTGAGGCCTTCGCGGAAGATCGCCTGCGCGAGCACCGTCGCCGTCGTCGTGCCGTCGCCGGCGTTGTCCGACGTCTTGGTCGCGACTTCCTTCACCATCTGCGCGCCCATGTTCTCGAGCGGATCGGACAGCTCGATCTCCTTCGCGACCGTCACGCCGTCCTTGGTCACGGTCGGGGCGCCGAACTTCTTGTCGATCACGACGTTGCGGCCCTTCGGTCCGAGGGTGACCTTCACCGCCTCGGCGAGCTGATCGACGCCGCGCTTCAGGGCAGCGCGCGCATCGACGTTGAAGTGCAGTTCCTTGCTAGCCATGGTAAGCCTCTATGCGTTGGCAGTGATTACGAGACAATCGCGAGGACGTCGGACTCGCGCAGGATCAGAAACTGCTCGTTGTCGAGCGTGATCTCGGTGCCGCTGTACTTCCCGTACAGCACCTTGTCTCCAACCTTGACGGACATCGGGACGAGCTTGCCGTCCTCGTACTTGCCGGGACCAGCGGCGATGATCTCGCCCTGCTGCGGCTTCTCCTTCGCCGTGTCGGGGATGTAGAGTCCACCGCGCATCTGCTCGGTGTCCTCCGATGCCTTCACGACTACCCGGTCGGACAGCGGGGTGATCTTCACGCCGGCCGCGCTCTTGGTGGCCATAGGTAATGCGCCTCCGTCTCGTAATGCGGTGAAAAAAAGTGGCAACCTGTTCCTTAGCACTCAAATCGGGAGAGTGCTAACGCGGTGGATGATATCAGGCGCCGCTCCCCAAGACAAGGGGGCGCGGCCCAAACTCGCGCTGGCGACGTAAAATAATGTCGCTGCTGAGCTTATGGCGCAGCTCGCCGGCCGCCCGCCGCATCGTGCTTCGGCGTCCGGGGGCCCGTCTGGAGGCCCTGCCCGAGCAGCTCGTGCGCCATCTGCAGCCCGCGGAGGGTCAGATACGGGTCCACTGCGTCGAACGACTCGCAGAGTGGCTCGAAGATCTCCGCCAGGCCGCCGGTGCCGATCACGATCGGCCGGTCGGGATTCGGCCATTCACCGATGATCCGCCGCACGATGCCGTCGATCGATTCGGCGGCGCCGAACATCACTCCCGACCGGATGCACTCCTCGGTGCGGGTGCCGATCACCCGCGCCGGCGCCACCAGCTCCGTCGCCGGCAGCTTCGACGTGCGGCGGAACAACGTTTCGGCCGACGTCTGCACGCCGGGCGCGATCACGCCGCCGAGGAACACTCCTTCCTTCGTGATGCAGTCGAAGGTCGTGGCGGTGCCGAGATCGACGACCACCGCGTCGCGCGAGTAGCGGCGGCTGGCGCCGAGCGTGTTGATGAAGCGATCGGCGCCGACGGTCTGCGGCTCGTCCACCGCGAGGGTGATCGGCAGCGGCGACCTCGCGTCGATCACGGCGATGCTCTCCGCCGAGAGCCACCGCGAGCACGCCTCCTCCAGCGGCGCGGTCACGCGCGGCACGACGGACCCGATCACGACTCCCCGCACGTCGGCCGGCGCGAGCTCCGCGCCCGCGAGCAGCCCGCGCAGCAGCACTCCCATCTCGTCGGCGCTGCGGGCCACGTCGGTCATGATGCGCCAATGCGCGCGGAGGGTCTCGCCATCGAACAGGCCGAGCGTCGTCTCCGTGTTGCCGACGTCGAAGGTCAGGAGCATGCGGTGGGATCGGCGAAGGTGAGGGACCCGATGCGGTGTCGGCTGACGATGCCATCTTCGCTTTCGATCAGCAACTCGCCGGCGGCGGAGATACCCGCCGCCCTGCCCACGGCGGGGGCGACGACGCCGCGATGCCAGGCGACGTCGCGGGCGCTCCAGCGCGCCAGCTCGTCAGCCGTGAGATGGCGACTCGCCGAGGCGGCGGCCCGCAGGGCGGGCAGGAGCCGATCGAGCGCCTCGAGGCGGGTCACACCCGACGCGAGGCCAATGCCGGTCTCCAGTCCCGGCGACGCGACGTTCAGCCCGAAGCCGATCGCTACCCAGTCGGGCGCCGTTCCCCGCCAGCGCGTCTCGATCAGGATTCCGGCCAGCTTTCGGGGGCCGACGTAGAGATCGTTCGGCCACTTCACGCCGATCGCCCCGTCGGCGAGCGGCTCCAGCGCTTCGGCGGCGAAGAGGCCGCAGCGGAGGGAGAGGACGTCGAGAGCACGGATGTCGGTCGGGCGTTCGATGAGGGTGAGCCACACTCCCGCGCCGGCTGCCGATGCCCACCGCCGGCCCTGCCGCCCACGCCCCGCCGTCTGCTCGTTCGCGATGACGAGGGCGCCGCTCGGCGCGCCGGCGGCGATGCGATGGGCCACGTCGAGCGTCGAGCCGACGTCCTCGAACAGGTCGACGCGCGGAAGGGCGAGCCGCCGGGCCAGCTCCGGCGCGGCCAGTCCATCGAGTCGCGCGCCCCCCTCGCTACCGAACGAAGACAAGGAAGTACACGACGGCGAGCGCGATGCGATACCAGCCGAACGCCGAGAAGTCGTGCCGCTTGAGGTAGCCGAGGAACGACTTGATGGCGATGATCGCCGTGATGAAGCTGACGACGAAGCCGACGGCGAGGGGAGTCGCATTGCCGGCCAGCGCCGCGCGGCTCTTCAGCAGCTCGAGCCCCGTCGCGGCGAGCATCGTCGGCACGGCGAGCATGAAGGAGAACTCGACGATCGTCCGCTTCGAGATGCCGATGAGCGAGCCGCCGACGATCGTCGCCGCCGAGCGGGAGACGCCGGGGATGATCGCGATCGCCTGAAAGAGTCCGATGAGAAACGCCTTGCGGTAGGTGATCTCGGAGAAGTCCACCTCCTCCACGTCACGCTGCGGAAAGCGCTCGAACAGGATCAACGCCACGCCGCCCGCCACGAGGGCGAGGAGCACGATCGTGATGTTTCCGAGCAGGTACGACTTCAGCACCCGGTAGACGCTGAGTCCGATCACCCCCGTCGGAAACACCGCGACGACGAGCTTCTTCAGCACGTCCCAGTGCCAGAACCTGTTCCAGTACAGGACGACGACCGAGAGGATCGCGCCGAGCTGGATGATGATCTCGAAGCTCTTGAGGAACTCCGAGTCGCCGAGCCGAAGCGCGTGTCCGGCGAGGATCAGATGGGCGGTCGAGGAGACGGGAAGGAACTCCGTGATCCCCTCGACGATGCCGAGGATGAGCGCGTGGAGCAGCGACATGCGGACTGGGGCTGTCTACGTGAGAGTGATCGAGCGCGCTCTAAGATAGCGCATTGCCGTAGAACTCCTCGTACTGGCCGACGACGGCATCCATCGAGAAGCGCTCCCGCGCATCCGCGGCGGCGAGCGTGCTCGCGGCGTGCCAGCGGTCGGCGTCGCCCAGCAGCTCGATCGCCGCCTGCGCCATCCCCTCGACGTCGCCACCGACGCAGAGGGCGCCGGTCTCGCCGTCACGTACCACCTCCGGCAGACCGCCCGCCCGCGCCCCGACGACCGGCACCCCGGTCGCCAGCGCCTCGAGGGCGCTGAGGCCGAACGATTCGCTCTGCGTCGGCAGGAGGAAGAGATCGGCGCTGGCGAGGAGGGGCGCGACCGACTCGAGCTTCCCGAGAAAGTAGACGCGGTCGGCCACGCCGAGGTCGCGCGCCTCCTGTTCGGCCAGGACGCGGTCTGGTCCGTCGCCCACCATGACCAGCACGCTGGGAATCTGACGGGCGACGCGAGCGTAGATCTGCACCACCTCACGCACGCGTTTGACCGGTCGGAAGTTGGAGATGTGGATCAGCACCTTTCGGCCGGCGTCGATCTGGTCGCGCAGCTGCGGCTCGTATCGCGCGCGATCGTAGACGGCCGGATCGATGAAGTTCGGGATCACTTCGATCCGGCATCCGGTGCAGCCGAACGCCGACATCGTCTCCGACCGCAGATACTGCGACACCGCGCTCAGACCGTCCGACTTCTCGATCGAGAACTTGGTGATCGGGAAGAACGACGGATCCTGCCCGACGATGGTGATGTCGGTGCCGTGGAGCGTCGTCAGCACCTTGATGTCCGGCCGCGTCGGGGCGAGCATCTCGCGGGCGATCCAGGCGCTCGTGGCGTGCGGAATGGCGTAGTGCACGTGCAACAGATCGAGCTTGTGCGCCAGCACCACTTCGTGCATGCGCACCGCGAGGGCGAGGTCGTACGGGGGATACTCGAAGAGGGGATAGCGGCCGACGTCCACCTCGTGGAAGAAGATCCGCGGCAGGTACTTCGGCAGGCGGAAGGGCTGCTGGTAGGTGATGAAGTGGATCTCGTGGCCGCGCTGCGCGAGGGCGATCCCCAGCTCGGTCGCGATCGCGCCGGAGCCGCCGTAGGTCGGATAGCAGGTGATGCCGATCCTCATGTGCGTCGCTCCACATCCCCGCTCCGCCACCACGCCACGAGGCGTTCGTCGGCGCCGCTGTCCTGCAGATCGATTCGCGTCACATCCTCACCGGTGAGCTGATGGCGGAACCAGGTGCGCTGGCGCTTGGCGTACTGGCGGGTCTCGACGATCACGCGCTGGAGGGCCTCCTCCTCGGAGAGCACACCCTGTTCCACGAGACGAACCGTACGATAGCCGGTCGAGTTCCATGCCGCCGCGTCAGCGGGTATCCGCTGAACGAGGCCCCGGACCTCGTCACGCCAGCCGGCGGCGAACATCGCACGGGCTCTGGTCTCGACGAGACTGGCGAGCGCGGCGCCCGGCGCCGGATCGACGACGAGATACCGGGCGCGCCATCGCGGCGCCGTGACGCTCTCACGATGGAGCTCGCTCACCCGCCGGCCGGTCAGCGTCGCGACCTCGATCGCGCGAAGGAGCTGGGTGCGCCCGAGAGCTGCTCGCGTCGGATCGAGGAGCGCCACGCGGCGCCGTAGCTCGTCGACGCCAAGGGGCTCGAGCTCCGCCTGGAGAGCGGCTCGGCGCTCGGCATCCATCGGCGGCTCCACGAACAGCTCGCCGAACAGGGCGCGCAGATACAGTCCCGTCCCGCCGACGACGACCGGCACGCGGCCGCCGGCGAGTGCCGTGCGGATCCATCCATCCGCGCGGTCGGCCCACCAGGCGGCGGACGACCGCTCGGCGGGCTCCAGGACGTCGATGCCGTAATGGGGCACTCGCTCGCGCTCGGCACGGGTGGGCTTCGCCGTGCCGACGTCGAAGCCGCGGTAGAGCTGCCGCGAGTCAGCGCTGACGACGGCGAGCGGCGCCAGCTCGGCGAGCCGCAGCGCGGCGTAGCTCTTCCCCGCCGCCGTAGGGCCGCAGATGACCGACACCACCGGCGGCTCACTGTCGGCCAAAGCGGCGCTCGAGCTCGGGCCAGGAAAGCTGCACGATCGTCGAGCGGCCGTGCACGTCGTGCGACGGCAGCGTCGTCGCGCCGAGCGCGATGAACAGCGCGCGCATCTCGCCCTGCGACAGCTCGTCGCCCGCCTTGATCGCCGCCTTGCAGGCGACGGTGGCGGCGAGCCGCTCGTGCCGCGCGTGAGCCGACGCCTCGCGATCACCGGCCAACGCCGCCAGCGTCTCGCGCAGACAGCGCTCCGCGTCGAAGCGGGGATGCGGCAGCGGCACGCTGTGCACGAGAAGCGTGTGCCCACCGAACCCTTCGACCTCGAAGCCGAGGGTGGCGAGCATGGCGCGGTTCGCCTCGAACGCCTCGCTCTCCGCGGGCGCGAGATGGAGCGTGAGAGGAAAGAGCAGCCGCTGCGACGGGGCCTCCCCCCGTTCGAGCATGCCGAGAAAGCGCTCGTAGAGCACGCGCTCGTGCGCGGAATGCTGGTCGATCAGCACGACCCCGTCGTCGTGCTCGAACAGCATGTACGTGCGGCGAAGCTGGAGCAGCGGCGGGACCGCAACGGACTCCAGCGCCTCGGCGCGGGGCGCGGAGGGGAGCTCAGGCCCGGTCGGCCGCTCGATGGCCGCCGTCGCGCCGTCCGCGGGATCGGGCTCCTCACCGATTGCCGGCGCGAAGAGTCCCACCGAAGGAGGCGGCGAGGCGCGCAGCAGCTCGACATCCGCGGCCGCCGCGGCGCCGCTCCAGGCCGGCGTTCCGGCGGACCAGCGCCGCACGCCGAGCGCGGCGCTCGCATCGAAGGTGCCGAGCGCTCGACGCACCGCGTCCTCGACCGCGCGCTCGACCACCCATCGATCGCGGAAGCGCACTTCGGCCTTGGCCGGATGGACATTGACGTCCACGCTCTCGGCGGGGACGACGACCTCGAGGAGCAGCGTCGGGCGCAGGCCGGCGATGATGGTCGAGCGATAGGCAGCGTCGGCCGCGCGGAGGAGACCGTTGTCACGCACGGGCCGCCCATTCACCGTGAGAAAGGTGCGCCGGCTCGCGGTGCCGACGTCGGCCGGCCGCTCGACGAGGCCGCTGACCTGGATCGCGCCCCGCACGTCGTCGACGTCGAGGAGGCGGGCGGCGGCGGCGGCACCCCAGAGCGCGGCGACGCGATCGCGCAGCGAGGCAGCGGGTGGGCGGGTGAGCGCCGGCTTGCCATCGTGGGCAAGGCTCAGCCGGACGTCGCGCCGGGTGAGAGCGATCACGCCCACCGTCTCGAGGATGCTGAGCCATTCCGAGCGCGCGCCGCGAAGGAATTTCTGCCGTGCGGGTGCGTTGAAGAAGAGCCGCGAGACGGCGATCGTCGTGCCCCGCCGCCTCGCCACGTCGGTCACCGACTCCACCGTGCCGGCCGCGGCGCGGATCGCGGTGCCGGCGCCGTCGGCGGACGCGGTCTCGATCGCGAGCTGGCTCACCGAGCAGATCGCCGGCAGCGCCTCGCCGCGAAAGCCGAAGCTCGCCACGCCGACGAGGTCCGCCGCGACCCGAATCTTCGACGTCGCATGCCGCGCGAGCGCCAGCACGGCGTCGTCGCGCTCCATCCCGCAGCCGTCGTCGCTGACGCGGATGAGCGCACGACCGCCATCCTCGACGGCGATGTCGACCGCCGTCGCGCCGGCATCAAGCGCGTTCTCGACGAGCTCCTTCAGCGCCGACGCCGGACGCTCGACGACCTCGCCGGCAGCGATCTGATCGGCGACGGTGGTGGGCAGGATGGCGATGCGAGGGGAAGACACCTGAAAGAGTGAATGGTGAATGGTGAATGGTGAATGGTGAATGTCACGCCTGGGCCTGGGCTTGAGCCTGGGCTTGGGCTTGCCAACCTGCCCTGTCCGTAAAACTCCCGACATAGGATCAAGACAAAGCATTACAGAAGGACTTCATACGCAAGGCTATTCTAATGTCAGTTGGTAAGCGACCTACAAGCCCGTGACGATCACCTTACAGGAGTCTCCAATGCTTCGCATTCGCCTGGCCGTTCTGGGTTCGTTGACATGCGCTTTTGCGCTCGCTTCACCCGCCATCGCGCAGGACGCCACTCCCGCCCCCGCCACACCGCATACCATCGTCATCAAGCTCGTTGAACGCGCCGGCCCCACGCCGTTCGCGTTCGAACCGGCGACCTTCTCGGCTCAGCGTGGTGACACGCTCCGCTTCGTGCAGTTCGCGGCCACGATGCACAACGTGCATTTCAAGACGATGCCGAAAGGCTCGAAACTGGGATCCGCCGCGATCAGTTCGTATCTCACGACAAAGGGTCAGGCCTACTCCGTGGTCGTTGACTCGCGCTTCGCGGTCGGGAACTACGAAATCGTGTGTGATCCCCACGAGTTGGTTGGCATGCACGCCATCCTCACCGTGACTGAGCCGAGCGTCGCGGCCGCGAGCAGTAGCAGTCAGCACTAAACCATCTGCCTGCCGAACGACTCCCGCGACGACTGTTGTCCGCTGATCCGACTGAGCTCATAGGATGCAGTAGGCGCACTATCGTAGGGGCACCATCGTCGAAGCATCATCGCAGGCGCGCATTCGGCGTGCTTGCGCAGGCCATATGCAGCATGCACGAGAGAGCCAATGATAATGCCAGCCAACGCCTCACAGATGCATCTGCGTAGCGCGGTCGCTGCTTTCGCCATTCTCGGAGCTGTCCCGCTCGCCAGTGCCAACGCGACGAAGGGGTCCGCATCGCGCGCCCACCCAGCTGGCGATTTCGTGATCGAGGGCGTGGCCGCCAACCGCATGATGATGTCCAACGCGCTGATGAACGCGATCGCCGCAGCGCGTGCAGTTCCGGCCTTCTCGCGGCAAACCGGTATGCCGTGCAGCTCGTGCCACAATCAGTTCCCGCAGCTCACGCCGTTTGGACGGCTATTCAAGCTGAACGGCTATACGCTCACGGGTCTCGCCACCATTGGCCAACCAGGCGATACCGGTGCCAAGAAGTCCCTCGCGTTGCTGCCCATTCCCGGCATCGCCGCGATGCTCGTGTCGTCAGTGACACAGACGAGCAAGGCTGCACCCGGCACCCAGAACGGGACCGTCGCACTGCCAGATCAATTCAGCATCTTCGCGGCGGGCGCGATCACACCCAAGATCGGCCTCTTTTCCCAGTTCACCTACGCGGCGCGCGACGGCTCGTTCGGCATCGACAACGTGGATCTCCGCTTCGCGGATCATGGGACGCTTGGCGAACATCAGATCATCTACGGTGTCACGCTCCACAACAACCCCACCGTGCAGGATGTCTGGAATACCGTACCAGCGTGGAGCTTCCCGTTCATGAGTTCCTCGAGCGCCCCATCATCCATCGCCAGTACGTTGATCGACGGGGGGCTCTCGCAGCAGGTCGTTGGCCTCGGCGCTTACTCTCTGTTCGACAACCTGCTCTATACGGAATTCACCGCCTATCGCTCGTCGCCGCAGGGCTTCACATCGCCGCTGGACTCGACCTCGGTGAACACCGCGTCTGGAGTAATTCCCTATTGGCGGATCGCGCTGCAGCATGAGACACCGACGACGTCGCTGATGCTCGGCACCTTCGGGTTTGCTGCGCACCTGTATCCATCTGGCATCTCCGGCTTGACCAATCGCTACACGGATGTCGCCGTTGACGGGCAGATCGAGCAACGTCAAGGTACGGCGTCATGGATTGGCCGCGCCAGTTTCATACACGAGCGCCAGCAGCTGACGGCGACGCAAGCCGCGGGCGGAGCGGACAACATCGATCAGAACGTCTCCACGGCACGTGCCAGCGTCGCGTACCTGCCTAACATGCGGTACAGCATGACACTTGGCTATTTCCAGACCACTGGAAGCACCGACTCCACTCTGTACGCGCCGACTGCCATGGTCGGCAGTCGGCTGGGACGCCCGAACACTTCAGGCGCCATCGGCGAGATCACCTACAACGCCTGGCAGAACGCTCGCCTCGGCCTGCACTACACGGCGTACAGCAAGTTCAACGGCGCTTCCACCGCGTATGATATCGCGGGCGGGCGGAACGCATCGGACAACAATACGCTTTACCTGTACCTGTGGACGGCCTTCTGAGGAGTCCAGCCCGAGCCCACGTTCACGCCCGGGCTCACTGACCTTCTCCCGCTCCGCTTCGAAGGCCACGGGCGATCGATAGGCGCGCGCCGAGTGCCATCGTTGCCGATTCTACCAGAGTTCGACGCGCCATTTCGGCGATCAGCATCATCCCTTCATTCACCATTCACCATTTACCATTCACCATTCACCATTCACCATTCACCATTCACCATTCACCATTCACCGCTGTTCACGGCTCCGGCTCGTCCAGCCGCAGCAGGTCGGCCGTGGGAAGCCAGCCGGCGCGCGCGCGGTCGATCGTGACGCGCACCCACTCTCCTTCGCGCGCGCCGAGGGCGCCGACCTCGCCCGCCGAGACGGCCGCGACCGGCGACCCGGACGCCGCTGGCGATTCGAGCAGGGAGGTCGCGGTGCGGACGGCGCCGAGGCCCCGCACGCCGGACCGGCTCTCCAGCTCGAGCGCGGCACCGATCGCGACGACGGCGACGGCGAGCGCGCCGCCCGCTGCGCT
This sequence comes from Gemmatimonadales bacterium, assembly GCA_044449225.1. GTDB lineage: Bacteria > Gemmatimonadota > Gemmatimonadetes > Gemmatimonadales > Gemmatimonadaceae > AG11. The sequence goes on from JBIOHU010000067.1 coordinate 10,221, forward strand.
ACGCGCGAACGACGGCCGTCGTGCCGCCGGCACGGCGAGGACGAGCCAGGCGAGAAGCCAGAGAGCGAGGCCGGCCGCCGCCGCCGCATCCACCGGACCCGGGGCGACGACCGCCGGCGAGCCGATGCCCGACGGCTGTACGGCGGCGAGTCGTTCGCGTGACTCGTCGTCGAGCGGATCGACGCGCAGGGCGCGTTGCCAGCCGAGCGAGGCAAAGGCGGTGTCGCCGCGCGACCAGGCCGCCGCGCCCAGATTCGCCCACGCGTCCGCTGCACGCGGGGCGCGCGCGGCGACGCGGCCGAACAGCCGCTGCGCGGTCGCGAAATCGGCGTGATCGTACGCGCTGACGCCGCTCGCGAAGGCACGCGTGATGCCGGTCGGCATCGCGACGAGTCGCAGCGCCGCGGCGCCGAGCAGCACGAGCCCGACCGTCCGGATCGCCGCGCCGCCCGGACCGGGGCGCACCGCCTCCCGGTTCACCGCCTCCGCGAGCTCGACGGCGCGGCTGAGGAGATTGGGAGCGAGGACGCCGGAGGTGGAAAAGGCGGCCGCGTCGAGCCGCTCGAGCAGCGCCTCCGCGGCGTCGGCCGTTGCATCGGTGACCCCGGCGCGGCGCAGCGATCGTCCGAGCGGCGCCCGTAGCGGCGCGTCCGCGAGCGATGGAACGCGCTCTCGCAGGGCGTCGAGAAAGGCTCGCCGCGCCGCGCGACCATCGGGAGGCGATCGCTCCGCCGCCAGCGCGCGCAGGCGGCGCAGTGCCGATGCGCCGGTCGCGGGGGGGGGGGCGCCGCCGCCGCGACCAACGCCCCGACACCGCCC
>JBIOHU010000068.1:0-10842 GCA_044449225.1 Gemmatimonadales bacterium
CAGCTGTTCGACACCCAGGGCAACGCGACGGGAAGCTGGGACGTGCCGGCGACGTCGTACGTGGTGGTGCTCGACCGCAGCGGCAAGGTCGTCTATACCGGAGTCGGCGGGGATCAGGACCTGGAGGGGGCGATCCGGAAGGCTGGACTGCGGTGACTGGCCGGCGAACTGCTGAACGGCGGTGACGGGCCGGAGCGCGTAAAACACGCGCCTTCGGGGCGCTGCGATGGCGGCTTTGCCGCCTCGCTTGCGTATGGGGCAGCGCGCTGCGCGCGCCTTTCGGGGAGGGCACACCTTCCGATTTCTCGTGCGGGGGAAGGGTGCTCGGCCGCTCTCTTCATCGCGCTAGCGTTCGCGAATGAGGGATCCGAACCGACTGCGAGTGGCCGAAGCGGCGTTGCGGGTCGCCGAGCTCACCTACGACGTCACGCGCCGTCTTCCGCTCGACGAGCGGGCGGGGTTGAGCCTCCAGATGCGTCGAGCGGCGATCTCGATCGGCTCGAACATCACCGAAGGCTGCGGCCGGTCGACCGACAGGCAGTTCCTGTCCTTCCTTCAGATCGCCATGGGCTCGGCGTGCGAGCTGGAGTTCCAGTGCCGAGTGGCGACCCGCCTCAGCCTCGCCGACGAGTCACGATTGAAAGCGCTCCGAGAGGCGATCATCTCCACCAAGCGCATGTTGACGAAGCTGTCGTCGCACGTGAAAGAAAACTCTCACAGGGAAGCGGATGGGTGTGCCCCCACCCGTAAGGCGGCGCAACGCGCCGCCGCCCCGTAAGCGAGCGAGCCGCAAGCGAAGCGACGCGGCGACGCAGCGCCCCGTAGGCCGGCGTTTCACGCCGGCCGGCCCGTCACCGCCGTCTATCTGTTCACCGTCGCCATTCCCGCATCCGGATACCGGTTCCCCGCCGCCACGCCTTGCGGCGCGATCTCGTCGATCCGGCGCAGATCCTCCTTCGTGAGCTTCACGTCGAGCGCGCCGACGTTCTCCTCGAGATACTTCACACGCTTCGTTCCCGGGATCGGGACGAGCTCGTCGCCCTGGGCGAGCAGCCAGGCGAGGGCGAGCTGCGACGGCGTGCACTGCTTCTGCTTCGCCGCCCGCTCGATGTGCGAGACGAGGTCGAGGTTCTTCTGGAAGTTGGCGCCCTGAAAGCGCGGCTGGCTACGGCGGAAGTCGTCGGCGGGGAGATCCTCGAAGCTCCGGAACCGGCCGGTGAGGAAGCCGCGACCGAGCGGGCTGTAAGGGACGAAACCGATGCCGAGCTCGCGGCAGGTCGGCAGGATCTCGGCTTCGACGTCGCGGCTCCACAGTGAGTACTCGGACTGGAGCGCGGTGATGGGATGCACCGTGTTGGCGCGACGGATCGTCGCCGGCGCCGCCTCGCTCATGCCGAGGTGCCGCACCTTCCCCGCCGTCACCAGACCGGCCATCGCACCGATGGTCTCCTCGATCGGCACGGAGGGGTCGACGCGGTGCTGGTAGTAGAGGTCGATGTGGTCGACGCCGAGTCGCTGGAGCGACGCGTCGCACGCCTTGCGCACGTACTCGGGCGAGCCCTGGATGCCGAGCCGCGCTCCTTCCTCGTTGCGCATGATGCCGAACTTGGTCGCCAGCACGACCTGGTCGCGCTTCCCCTTGATCGCTCGGCCGACGAGCCGCTCGTTGGTGAACGGGCCGTACATGTCGGCGGTGTCGAGCAAGGTGATGCCGAGCTCCAGCGCGCGGTGGATCGTGGCGAGGGACTCGGTATCGTCGCGGCCGGCGTAGAACTCGGACATTCCCATGCAGCCGAGTCCGAGGGCGGAGACCTCCAGATCCCTGAGTGTTCGATGTTCCATACCACACCAGAAGGTGAGAAGTGAGAGGTGAGAAGTGAGAGGTGAACGCCGTTGACCATTCACCTCTCACCTTTCACCACAAACCGGTTCTTAGCCGTACAGTCCTTCCACCGAGAGATATCGCTCTCCGGTATCGTAGCAGAATGCGATCACCCGGCTCGTCGGCGGCAGGTCGGGGAGCTTCTGCGCCACGGCGGCGAGGGTCGCGCCGGATGATGGTCCGACGAAGATTCCCTCCTCGCGTGCGGCGCGACGGGCAAAGGTGAACGCGTCCTCCTCGGTCACCTGGATGAATCCGTCCACGACGTCGGCATGGAAGTTCGCCGGGATGAAGCCGGCGCCGATTCCCTGGATCTTGTGCGGCGTGTGCTCCCCACCGCTCAGCACCGGCGACTTGGCCGGCTCGACGGCGAAGGTCCGGAATCCCTTCATCGACTTCTTCAACGTCTCGCTGACGGCGGTGATGTGGCCCCCGGTGCCGACGCCGGTGATCAGCACGTCGAGCCCCTCGGGGAAATCGCGGATGATCTCCTGCGCCGTCGTCCGCCGATGGATCTCCGGATTGGCCGGGTTCTCGAACTGCTGGGGCATCCACGCCTTCGGCGTTTCGGCGACGATCTGCTCCGCCTTCGCGATGGCACCCTTCGTCCCCTGCTCCTTGGGCGTGAGCACGAGCTCGGCGCCGTACGCCGTGATGTCGCGGCGCCGCTCCACCGACATCGAATCGGGCATGACGATGATGAGCCGGTACCCCTTCACCGCGGCGGCCATGGCGAGGCCGATGCCGGTGTTCCCCGACGTCGGCTCGACGATGACGCTCCCCTTGCCGATCACCCCGCGCCGCTCGGCGTCCTCGATCATCGCGACGCCGATGCGGTCCTTGATGCTTCCCCCCGGATTGGCGCGCTCGAGCTTGAGCCAGACCTCGGCCTTCGGCGCGATACCAGCGTAGAGGCGGTTGATCAGGACGTGCGGGGTGTTGCCGATCGTTTCGAGAATGTTTCTGGCGCGCATGGGCGAAGGCGTTCGAGGTGGTGTCGATTGGCCGCAAGTTCGAATCCACTGGGAGCGGCGAACTGCTGAAGGGCGGTGACGGGCCGGCCGGCGTAAATCGCCGGCCTACGGGGCGCTCCGTGGCGGCTACGCCGCCATTGCTCGCTTACAGGGCGGCGCGCGTTGCGCGCCTGACGGGGAACTGCACACCATATCGATCTCAGTTCCCGTCAGGCGGCGCGCAGCGCCGCCGCCCCGTAAGCACGCCAGCCGCGAGCACAGCGAGCGGCATGGCAGCGCCCGGATGGGCCGCGTTTCACGCGGCCCGGCCCGTCAGCGCCCTCCAGCAGTTCGTCAGCGCCTTCCAGCCGTTCTCGCCAGTCCCTCCACGATCTCCTCCACCTCGCGACTTCCAGTCCGCGCGTTCATCACCGTCACCCGCAGCACCCGCCGCCCGCCGAGGTTGGTCGCCGTGATCCATCCCGCGCCGGAACGGTTGTAGCGCTCGCGCAGCTCACGATTGACGACGTCGAGCTCGTCGTCGCCGAGCGTACCGTCGCCGATCCAGCGGAAGCAGAGGATGTTGCACTCCGGCCGGTGGAGCACCGCGAACGACTCGTGAGCCTCGAGCAGCTCGTGCATCGTCATCGCCACGTCACACAGATGATCGTAGAGCAAGCCGAGCCCGCGCGAGCCGTAGCGCTGGAAGGCGACCCACAGCTTGAGCACGTCGGCTCGGCGCGAGCAGAGGAAGCTGCGCACCCCCTGATCCCACACCCGCTCTCCATCGCCGCCGTGGAACAGGTAGGGCGCGCGCTGGGAGAAGGCACTCTCGAGGTCGCGCTCCTCGCGCACCAGCACGACGCCGGCGCTGAGGGGGAGAAGCATCATCTTGTGCGGATCCCACGCGATCGAGCGGGCCCGCTCGATGCCGCGCACGCGATGGCGATGGCGCTCGCTCAGCAGCGCAGACGCACCGTGAGCGCCGTCGACGTGGAGCCAGAGCCCGCGCTTTTCGCACAGCAGCTCGATCGCCTCCAGATCGTCGAACGACCCGGTGGCGGTCGATCCGGCCGTGGCGACGACGGCCATCACCTTTCGCCCGCGCGCCGCGAGGTCGTCGAGCGTGGCGCCGAGCGCGATGACGTCCATCCGCCAATCGCGTGACGGCACGATGACGCAGTGGTCCATGCCGAGCCCCATCTCGCCGACCGCGCGCGCGACGGCGTAGTGCGCGTGCTCGCCGCAGACCACCACCGGCGGTTCGGCGCCGACGCCGCGAGACCAGACGTCGGGGATCGCCGCCGAGCGGGCGGCGAGAAGGCCGGTGAGCGTCGCCTCGGTGCCGCCGCTCGTCATCGTGCCGCCGGATCCTGCGCCATAGCCGACGAGGTCGCACATCCAGCGGATCACGCGGTGCTCGAGCGCCGTGCCCGTCGGCGACATCTCCGACACGGCGAGCGACTGATTGAGCGCCGCGGTGAGCGATTCCGTCCAGATCGCCGCCGGCAGCGGCGCCGAGACCTGGTGTCCGGCGTAGCGCGGATGGTAGAGGCGGTTGCAGTCGGGGAGCACCTCGTCGCGCAGTCGTCGGACGACGTCGGCGAGGGGCGAGCCATCCTGCGGCATCGGCTCGTCGAACCGCGCCGCCAGCTCGGCGGGAGTCCGCGGCGAGCTCACCGGCCCTTCGCCGGTGCGGGTGTCGGCGAGGTAGCCGGCGGCCAGCGCGGCGAACTGCATCGCGGCGTCGAGCGTCGTGTCGGCCTCGAGCTCGGCGAGAATGGAGTCGTTCCACATTCGGTGAAAGTAGTGAAAAACGGTGAATGGTGAATGGTGAAGGGTGAATGGTCACCCGCGATTGTGAGCCGTCGAGCGGAAGGTGGCGATTTCGGGCTCGTGGTGTTCCATTCACGTGTCACGTGTCACGTCTCACGTCTCACGTTTTCACCATTCACCATTCACCATTCACCATTCACCTTGAGTTCCACCCTCCTGCTCGTCGTCGTCGCCGCCGTGGCGTATCTGGCGGCGCACGTCGCCTTCGGCTGGCTCGGCAGGAAGTTTCTCGTCGTGTCGGGGGCCGAATATCTCGTCCTCGGCATCGTCCTCGGGCCGCACGTCACCCGCGTGCTGACTCCGGAGGTCGTCGACACCTTCGCGCCGATCACCACTCTCGCCCTCGGCTGGATGGGCGCCGCGGTCGGGGTGCGGCTCTATCTCGCCGACCTCGTGAAGGTGCCGGGTCTCACCTACCGGCTCGCCCTCGCCGAGTCGGCGCTGACCTTTCTCCTCGTCGGCGGCACGGAGATGGTCGTGCTCGCCTGGCTGTACGAGATCACCTTGCTCCAGGCGGCGCTGCCCGCGGCCGCGTTGGCTGGGATCGCCACCGCGTCGTCGTCGGCCGGCGTCGAGCTGGCGGCGCGGACGCTCAACGAACGCGGCGTCGAAGTCACCCAGCTCGGCGTCTCGGTGCTCGTCAACGCCATCGTCGCCGTGGCGTCGTTCGGGCTGCTCGCCAGCATCTGGCACCGGCCGGTAATGGTGAACGGCCGGCCGCTCACCGCCACCGAGTGGATGGCGATCACGATCGGCATCGGCGTCACCTGCGGGGTGCTCTTCCATCTCTTCGTCGGGGACGAGCGCAATTCCGACCGCATCTTCGTCTCCCTCGCCGGCGGCGTCATCCTCGTCAGCGGCGCGGCGGCGTTCGCCGGCCTGTCTCCACTACTCGCCGCGCTCGTGTTCGGCGCCATCCTCGTCAACACGTCGCGCAACCGGATCGAACTGGCGGCGACGATCGCTCACGTCGAGCGGCCCCTGTACTTCGTGCTCCTCGTGTTCGCCGGTGCAGCGTGGCGGCCGAGCGCGACGGTCTGGGTGCTGCCGGTGATTCTCTTCCTCGCCGTGCGCGCGCTCGGCAAGGTCGGCGGCGCGCGGCTCGTGACGCGGATGAACGGGATGATCCCCGTGCTCGGTCCCGACTGGGGACGAGGGCTCGTCGGCCAGGGTGGGCTCGCCCTCGCCATCGCCCTCAACTACGTCTACCAGGACGGCGGCACGCTGCCGTACTTCGTGTTCACGGCGTCGATCGCGTCCGTGCTGCTCACCGACCTGATGTCGGCGCGGCTGGTGCAGTCGGTGCTCGCGCCCTTGATCGCCCGGCGGCGCGCGCTGCTGCGACCGGTGGAGACGACGCCGCCAACGCCGCCGGCGCACGGGGAGCGTTGAGCGATGCGGCGCCTCATCATCCTCGCCCTCCTGCTCGGCGGCATGCGGCTGATCCTGCCGCTCGGCGCGGGGAACGGCAGCGCCCACTCGCTGCTCACCTTCGGCTTCCTCATCCTCGCCGCGTACACGATCGGCGAGCTGGCGACGACGCTGCGCCTGCCGCGCATCGTCGGCTACCTGCTCGCCGGCGTGCTGTTCGGGCCGTCGGCGCTGAACATCGTGACCGTCGAGGCGTCGACGGAGCTGGCGCCGGTGAGCTCGCTGGCGATCGCCCTCATCGCCTTTCTCGCCGGTGCCGAGCTGCGGTGGCGCGAGCTGAAGGAGCGAGGGCGGGCGATCTCGCTCATCCTCGTCTGCGAGCTCGGCATCACATTCGTCGCGCTGACGGCGCTGCTGCTCGCCCTGCGCGACCACGTCCCATTTCTCCAGGCAACGCCGACGCCGACGGTGATCGGCTTCAGCCTGCTGTTCGCGTCGATCGCGATCGTTCACTCGCCGGCGGTGACGATGGCGCTCCTCACCGAGACGGGCGCGCGCGGCCCGGTGGCTCGGACGACGCTCGGCGTCGTGCTGGTCTCCGACGTCGTCGTGATCGTCGTGTTCAGCGCCGTGCTGGCGATCGCCCGCGCCCTCGTCCCCCCGTCCTCGGGTGACGTCGCCGCCATCTCGCTGCCGAGCGTCGTCTGGGAGCTCGGCGGTGCGGTGGTCGTCGGCGCGGCGCTCGGCGGCGCCGTCGCGCTGTATCTGCGCTTCGTGAAGCGCGAGCTCCTCCTGTTCGCCGTGCTCGTCACCTTCTTCGGCTCGGAGATCGCGCGGCTCGCCCACGTGGAGACGCTGCTGACGCTGCTCACGGCCGGCTTCGTGATGGAGAACATCTCCCGCGACGCCGACGGCGACGCGCTGCGCCACGCGATGGAGCGGTCGGGTGCGCCGGTGTTCGTCGTGTTCTTCGCCCTCGCCGGCGCGGCGATGGCGATCGGCGACGTCGTGGACATCTGGCCCCTCGTGCTGCCGATCGTGCTCGTGCGCGCCGCCGGCATCTGGGTCGGCACCTGGCTCGGCGGCAGATGGGGACGCATCCCGCGGCCGACCGGGAAGCTGGTGTGGATGGGGCTCATCTCCCAGGCCGGCGTGGCGATCGGCCTGGCGACGGTGATCGCCGAGGTCTATCCGACGCGCGGCGCGCCGATCCGGACGCTCTTTATCGCTACGCTCGCCGTGAAACAGATAGTCGGGCCAGTCCGGTTCCGCCTGGCATTGTCCAGCGCGCAGGAACTACAGGTGAGACGTGAAGCGTGAGACGTGAATCGTCAACGGCGTTGACGTCTCACCATTCACGATTCACGTCTCACGTTCAGTTGAAGCAGTAGCTTCGACTCCCCCGTATCCCGCGTGAGATGGCACTCGATGCAGTCGATCTCCGCCGGCTCGCCGAAACGCTCCTCGAGGAGCGAACGGGTGACCTCCTTCGGCAGCTCGCGGTAGAGGCTCAACGTCACGTGCGGAGTGAAGAAGAATCGCGGCGCGGCGGCGCGGAGGCCGCTCGTCTTGATCCGCTCGTGCAGGGTTCGGAGCGCGCCGTGCGGGTCGAGAGGCAGCACGACGATCTCCGTCTGCATGAACCGCGTCGGATGGCCGAACTTGAGCGGAATCGGCGCCGTGGTCCCGGCGATCGGGGCAAGCCGCTCGCGCAGCTCGGCGATCGGGGTGTCGGGGGCGATCGGGCCCATTCCCGACGAGCCGGCGAGGGTGACGTGTGGCGGGCCGAGTCGAGCCAGGCGAGGATCGTACTTCGCCTGGACGCGGGCGATGTGCTCGCCGACCGCGCCGGCGATCGGTGCGATGATGAAGATGCCGCTCTTCGTGCGTGACGCCATGCCGGCGCCGCTCACCGGGTGCGCAGGCCGAGCATCGAGGCGGGGAGCAGCGAGAGCTGCACCGTGTGGCCGCCGCCAGGCGCGGGGATCAGCGAACCAGCGAGGAAGAACCGGTCGACGCGGTTGCCGGTGTGGGTATCGTTGAACCGCACGATCTTGAGACCGGCGAAGGTGCCGATCCCCGCCCCGACGATGACGTCGCTCGCCCAGTGAGCATTGTTGAACATCCGCGACACGCCGACGAGCGCCGCTCCGCCGTAGAGGATCGGCGCGACGATCCACTTGGTGCTGGGCGCGTTGCGCGACGTCTCGGAGGTGACCGCCGCCGCCGCGGCGAAGGCGGCGACGGCGTGGCCGGAGGGAAAGGACTGGTAGTCGCTCCCCTTCAGTCCGCGCAGGAACTGGTAGCTGCTCGCATTCGCCGGCTCGACGTACGGCCGCTGCCGTCCGACGCCGATCTTGATCACACTGGCGAACGCCTGGCCGGCGACCAGCGCCTCGGTGCCGTGCAGCCCGAGCGACGCGAGCTTCTCGTTCTTCGCCAGCCGGCCGGCGCCGTACATGGTCACGCCGATGATGTACGAGCCCGGTGCCGCCGTCCGGCGCACGAAGGTGGCGAGAGTCTGCAGCTTCCGGTTCGCCTGGGTGGAAGAGTCCTGGAGCCGTCGCCGGTAGTGCTCGTCGAGCGGATGCACCAGCCGCGCGCCGAGGACGAAGGCGCCGGCGAGGATCGCGTCACGATAGGTGAACAGCGGGCGGGTGTCGACCGCCGCCGTGTCGGCACTCTGCGCGGCGGCTACCGGCGCCGACGCCATCGCGAGTGGGAGCAGCAGCGCGGCGATCGTGCTCCGCCGGACGACTCTCACTTCCGGTGTTTCCTGTCGCGCATCGTGATCTCGCGCGAGTGCTCGAGGTCGTCGAGGAACATCGCCTCCGCCTTCGCGCCGAGCGTCGGGTCCTCGATCACCGCATCGAGCTCGTAGTTGATCGCCACGCCGAGCGGATTGAAGTCGGTGGATCCGACGCGGACCCATCGTCCGTCGACGACGCTCGTCTTGGCGTGCATCATCGCTCCCTTCCACTCCCAGATCCGCACGCCGTTGGTGAGGAGACGGCGATAGTAGCGCCGGGTGATGAAGGTGACCCATCGGTGGTCGTTGCGGCTCGGCACGAGGATGCGCACGTCCACGCCATCGCGCGCCGCGCCCATCAGCGCCTCGACCTCCGACCAGCTCGGGGCGAAGTACGCCGTGGCGATCCAGATCGTCCGCTCGGCGGAAATGGCCTGGGTCTGGAGGGCGCGGGCGACGCGCAGCCGCAGCGGCTCCCCCTCGATGATCCCGACGAGTGCCGGCTCGGCGGTGGCAGGATCGAGGTGCGCGCCCCGGGCGGTGCGGCGCGTCAGCCGGTGCGAGCCGCGGCGCTCGCGCTTCGTGGCACGCTCCCACATCGTGTCGAACGCCTGCTGCATGTCCTGAGCGGCCTTCCCTTCGATCCGCACCGCCGTGTCGCGCCAGTGGCCGCGGTGGCGCTTCGTCTTTCCCATCCATTCGTTGCCGATGCCGACGCCGCCGGTGATCCCGATCGCCGAGTCGATGACGAGCAGCTTGCGGTGGTCGCGCGGCACGAGCCCGAGCCAGGCACGGAAGCCCGGCGCGTTGAACACCCGGTGCTCGACCCCCGCCTTCTTCAGCGCCGACAGAAAGCCGCTCGTCATGCCTCGCATCCCGATCCAGTCGGTGAGGAGGCGGATCTTCACCCCGCGCACCGTGGCGCGGATGAGCGCCTCGGCGATCCGCTTGCCCGTCTCGTCAGGCCGGAAGATGTACGCCTCGAGCACGATCGTCTCGCTGGCGCCGTCGATGGCGGCGGACATCGCGTCGAAGGTCGCCGGCCCGTCGTGCAGCAGCTCGACCGCATTGCCGCTGGAGACGTCGGCGGCGGCGATCCGCCAGAGACCGCGCGCGAAGGCCGGCCCGTAGGCGACCTCCTTCCGTCGCTCCGTCATCGCATTCGCGGCTGGCGGCAACGGCATCGCGGAGGGCGCTGGCGACGGGGCCTCGTCCGAGTGCGCTTCGGGGTGGGTTCCGGTTCTCACTGGATGCGGCACTGGTACACGTTACGTGCCGTCGCGCCGCCCCGCCTCTTCGACGTACTGCTCGAGCTGCCGGAAGTCGAATGGCTTCTGGAGCACCGGCCGGCCGAGGGTGCGCCAGACGCGGCCCGCGGCATTCTGCTCGGCGAGCTCGCCGGTCACGAAGGTCACGCGCTCGGCGAGATCGGGGTGCATCTCCTCGAGCCAGCCCATGAGCTCGAAGCCGCTCTCGGTCCCGAGCCAGACGTCGATGAACAGGGCGTCGACGTCGTGCTCGGCGATCACCGCCTGGGCATCGGCAACGGACCGCGCGAGATAGACGGTGTGTCCGCGACGCCCGAACCAGCGCGCCACCGCCCGCCCGATGATCTCCTCGTCGTCGACATAGAGCAGGGTCGTCATGGATCCAATCATGGATGGACGCGACAGGCGATTACCGGATGCGCGGCGAGGGATCGTATGCATTTGTCCCGCCCACCGCAAACCGGCCCGCGACGGCGTAACAGGGCTTGCCCGCACGACGCACGGCGGCATACTACCGTGATGCTCAATATCGACCTCTCCGGCCGCCGCGCCTTCGTCGCCGGTGTGGCCGACGACGGCGGATTCGGCTTCGCCATCGCCAAGGCACTCGCCGAGGCGGGGGCCAGCGTCTGCGTCGGCACTTGGCCCCCCGCGCTGAACATCTTCCTCAACCTGCTGGAGCGCGGGAAGATGGACGAGTCCCGCCGACTCGGCGACGGCTCCCTGCTGACCTTCGAGAAGATCTACCCGCTCGACGCGGTGTTCGACACGTACGACCAGCTC
>JBIOHU010000069.1:0-10810 GCA_044449225.1 Gemmatimonadales bacterium
CTCCAGCTCGGCGCGGTCGGCAGCGAGCTTCTCCCGCTCCTGTTCCATCATCCGATCGAAGTTGAACCGCTCGGTGGCGATCGCTTCGCGCTCGACCCGCTGCTCTTCGAGGATCTCGGCGCGGATGCGGCCCGCCTCGCTCTCCCCTGCCGCGAGCGGATCGGCCATGCCGATCAACGCGAGATACGCCGCGACGTCGGACGGAGTGCCGGCGTGCTTCTCCGAAAGCAGGGTGTCGGTTGCTTCCTGGAGTCGCTCGGGAAGTCCTGGCCGCAGCTCGGCGAGCGATTTACCCTCGTTGGCGTTGGGGTCCTGCTCGCCTGTGAGCATCGCCGTCGCCAGACGGGCGATGGTGCGCGCGTCGTCGTCCTCGGCCGAATGGCGGATGCGCTTGATCGGCGCGATGGCGAACGACACCCGCACCCGGTCCGTCTTCGGCTCGAGGAAGATGTTCTCCGGCGTGACGCCGCGATGGATGATCTGCTGGCCTCGGGCCCAGTCGAGCAGGCCATTCACGTCCCGCAGAATGGCGGCGATGCGCGGCGTCGTGAAGCTCTCACCGGTGGCGAGGCGTTGAGCGAGCGAAGGCTCGGTGACGCGCCTCGTGACGACGGCGAACGAGTCGTCACCGAGCCAGCGACCCTCGATTACCGGGATGAGCCGCCGGTGAGCCATCCGTGCGAGGAGCTGGGTGTCGGCGGCGAGGTGCGACAGGGCGTTCCCCTCGTCACCCGCCGGCGTCGTGAAGACGGTGATCAGCACGCCCGTCTGGTCGTCGCGGCGCTTCGACGCGTCTCCCTTGCGGGTGCCGACATAGCGTCGGGCGCCGTCGGTGCCGTCCAGCTCTCCGACGATGTCGTAGTCGCTGGCGAGGGATGAAAGGTCGGGGCTCATGGATGAATCCTATTGCGTGATTGATGCCGCGGGCTCTGCCATGCAGGAAGCGGGCTCGGGGCTGGACACCCTCCTGGCCGGCCGCCAGCTTGGCGGGAGCGACTCCACCATCTCCAGGAAGGATCCGGATGGACAGGTCATCTCGCCCCCGGGCCACGCTGGGGGTGTTCCTCGCGTTCGGAGTCAGCGTCTCGGCGCCTGCCCAGACGCCCACGATCCACCGCCTCGACGCGACGCCGGCCACCGTGGCCTACGGCTACTACTGGTCGGAGGCGAAGCCGGCGCTCCGCGTACGCTCGGGCGACCTGATCGACGTCGAGACGATGCTCACCAACACGCCCACGGGGCTCGAGCGGATCGGCGTGCGCCCGGAGGATGTGCCGCAGCAGCTGCGCGACATCGTGGCCCAGGATACCGGCTCGCTGCGCGGACCAGGCGGCCATATCCTCACCGGCCCGATCTACGTCGAAGGCGCCGACTCCGGCGACGTGCTGGAGGTTCGTATTCGCTCCATTACCCTGCCGATCGCCTACGGCTACAACGGTTGCAGCGGTTTCGTCCGGGAGCTCTGCGAGCGCCGCGGCAGTACGCTCATCCGTCTCGACCGCACTCGGATGACCGCCGAGGTCGCGCCCGGCATCGTCGTTCCCCTCCGGCCGTTCTTCGGATCGATGGGCGTTGCACCGGCGGCGGCGCTCGGCCGCGTGAGCAGCAATCCGCCCGGACCACATGCAGGGAACCTGGACAACAGGGAGCTCGTCGCCGGCACAACGCTGTACATCCCGGTATTCGTAAAGGGTGCGCTGCTCGAGGTCGGCGACGGGCACGCCGCCCAAGGGGACGGCGAGGTGGACCAGACGGCGATCGAGACCGACCTTCGGGCCCGCATCCAGGTGATCGTGCGGAAGGATCTCCGGCTCGATTGGCCGCGCGGCGAGACGCCGACCCACTGGATCACGATGGGGACGGACACCTCGCTTGTCGTCGCGACGAAGACGGCGATCCGCGAGATGGTGAAGTTCCTCCAGCAGACGAAGGGGATCACGCAGACCGAGGCGTATCAGGCGGCCTCCATGGCGGCGGACCTGCACATCACTCAGCTCGTGGACGGCAACGTCGGCGTGCACATGATGATTGCGAAGAAGTATCTGGCGCCCTAGCCCCTCTCCCGATGCCGCTTACCAGCCCGGCCGTGGCGACCTAGTATTGATGCATGGCGCGGACCCGGTGCGGACCGGGCCGTGCTCCCCCGGACGACCTGCGATGACTCTCAACCCGACTTCCATCCTTGCCGCGGCTCTGATCGCCGCGGTGTTCGCCGCTGGCTGCAGCACCGCCGCTCCGGCTGCCGGCACCGCTCCCGGACCCAGCTCGGTGAGCCGGAGCGAGCAGGTCTACATCGCCCAGGCGAGGGCAGACAGCCTCCGCCATCCCTACGTCGAGGCCGACGTCGAGTTCATGTACAACATGGTCGGCCACCATGCGCAGGCGATCACGATGTCGCAATGGGCGCCGACCCATGGCGCGAGCGCGGCGGTGCAGCGCCTCGCCAGCCGGATCATCAATGCCCAGCGCGACGAGATCGCCACGATGCAGACCTGGCTGCGCGACCGTCAGAAGCCGGTGCCGGTTCCCGCCGAGCACGGCGGACCGATGCAGATGATGATGGGGGGCGAGTTGATGGAGCACATGCTGATGCCCGGCATGCTCACCGATGCCCAGATGCAGCAGCTCGATGCGGCGCGCGGCGAGGAGTTCGATCGCCTCTTCCTCCTCGACATGATCCAGCACCATCGTGGCGCCGTGTCGATGGTGAAGGACCTGTTCGGGAGCTACGGGGCTGCGCAGGATGAGCTGGTGTTCAAGTTCGCCAACGACGTCAACGTCGATCAGACGACCGAGATCGCCCGCATGGAGAAGATGCTCGTTGCCCTCACGGTGGGAGTCGCGCCGTGATCACCCTTTGCCCGAAGGATCAGATGTCTCACTCAGTGTCATGGCGCTCGCTGTCGCTCGCGCTCGGACTGGCGTCCGCGGCCGGCTGCAGCTCGGCGATCACCTCGTCCGGCGGCGCCAATGGTTCGTCGTCGGGCGCCGGCATGTCCACCGCGGCGCCGAGCCCGGATCCGCGGGTCGGCCTCCGCGCCGGGTTGATGGATGCCGGCGAGGCGACGTGGAACATGAGCGTCCTCTCCAGCACCCCGCCGTCGGCGAAGTTCGCCGGGATCACGAATTCCGATCTCGCCTTCACCGGCCCCTACGCCATCCAGGGGAGCTACAACGGCTATCAGGTGTGGGACATTTCCGATCCCGCCCATCCGTCGCTGAAGACGGCATATGTCTGCCCGGCATCCCAGAGCGACGTCTCGGTCTACAAGAACCTGCTTTTCGTCTCCGGCGAAGGGCTCGGCGGCCGGATCGACTGCGGAACGGAGGGAGTAAAGGACACCGTGAGCAGTGAGCGGCTGCGCGGCCTCCGCATCTTCGACATCAGCGACATCGAGCACCCGCGGAACGTCGGCAACGTGCAGACCTGCCGCGGCTCGCACACCCACACCGTCCTCGTGGATCCGAAGGACCAGGACAACGTCTACGTCTACATCTCCGGCTCGTCGCGGGTGCGCTCGCCGAACGAGCTGCCAGGCTGCGTGAACGCGACGCCGGGCCAGGATCCCAACTCGGCGCACTTCCGCATCGAGGTGATCAAGGTGCCGCTGGCGCACCCGGAGCTGGCGGCGATCGTCAGCTCGCCCCGCATCTTCAATGGTCTGGTCGCGCCGCCCCAACACGGTGAAACGAAAGAGGACATCGCCGCCAACGCCAAGGAAGTTGCCGCGGCACGCGCCCGGGGCGGCTATATCGTGACGATCTTCGGCGAAGAGCAGGTGCTCTCGGCGCGCTTCACGACGCCGATGCTCGACAGCATCGTCAAGGCCCGCAATGGCTCCGGTGCGCCGACCGCCGCCGACAGCGCTGCCCTCCGCTCCAGCATCCAGGCCATCGTCGACAAGAGGTTCGGCCTCGACCCCAGCTCGGCATCGAGCGGACCGAAGCCTGGTCCGGACCAGTGTCACGACATCACCGTCTACCCGGCGATCGGCCTCGCCGGAGGCGCCTGCGAGGGGTACGGTCTGCTGCTCGACATCAGTGATCCGGCGCATCCGACACGCCTCGCCGCCGTGGCCGATTCGAACTTCTCCTACTGGCACTCGGCGACGTTCAACAACGACGGCACCAAGGTGCTGTTCTCCGACGAGTGGGGTGGGGGCGGCCAGCCGAAGTGCCGCGCGACCGATCCGCGCGACTGGGGTGCTGACGCGATCTTCACCATCGTCGGCCACGAGCTCCACTTCCAGAGCTACTACAAGCTTCCGGCGCCGCAGACGCCGCAGGAGAACTGCGTCGCTCACAACGGTTCCCTCATTCCGATCCCGGGTCGCGACGTGATGGTGCAGTCCTGGTACCAGGGCGGCATCTCGGTTTTCGACTGGACCGACGCCGCGCACCCGAGGGAGATCGCCTTTTTCGATCGCGGGCCGGTGGATTCGACGCGGATGGCGAGCGGCGGCACCTGGTCGGCGTACTGGTACAACGGCGTCATCGTCAGCTCGGAGATCGCGCGCGGGCTCGACGTCGTCGGACTGAAGCCGAGCGCGTTCATCTCGCAAAACGAGCTGGACGCGGCGAAGTCGGTGCACCTCGACCACCTCAACGTCCAGGACCAACCGCACTTCACCTGGCCGGCGAGCTTCTCGCTCTCGCGAGCGTACGTGGATCAGCTCGAGCGCTCGCACGGCCTGTCGGCCGGCCGCATCGCCGCGGTGCGCCAGTCGCTCGTCTCGGCGGAGTCGGCATCGGGCGCGCAGCGCGGCAGCACGTTGACCCAGCTCGCGTCGCAGCTCGACGGCGAAGCCAGTGCGTCGAACGATGCGGCGAAGGTGCGGACGCTGGCGGCGTCGGTGAGAATGTTGGCCGCCCGCTGAGAAACCGGCCTGGCATCCCGCGCGATGTACGGTAGCTCGCGCCGCTCGTGCGGGATGATCAGGTCCGCTGCGCTCGGCAGCCTCACGCTGGCGTTGGCGCTGTCCGCCTGCGCCAGCGCGCCGCGGCCCGGACTGCCGCTCCCGATCGACCTCGCCAACTCCGCCGAGGCCGGCTGGCTGAAGAAAGCAGTGCAGGCGAGCCGCCTGCTCGACGACATGAGCGATCCGGCGACCTGGCACTTTCAGGGCACCGGCCGGATCGCGTTCACCACCGCGCCGGCGCCGATGACGATGCCGGTGCTGCGGGTGGACATGATCATGTACCCCGATGGCTCCGCGCCGACGCGGAACCATCTGTCCGCCGTCAACCTGAAGCGCTCGTTCGATGGCGAGGACTGGAGCGGCTACGACCGGCTCTCGCTCTGGATCCGGCCGCACCTCTCCGGGTTTCCGATGCTCCCCCTCGAGATCGCGCTCCACAACGACGGCGCGGTGAAAGTCCCCGACTCCTACGGCCGCGACGGGATCCACTACGTGACGCTGCGCAACGGCGAGTGGCAGCACGTCGTCTGGGAGATCACCCCCCTCGCCCGCGACCGGGTCACGTCGATCGAGATCGGCTACTGGGTCAACAAGATGATCGCCGCGCGCGGTGACAGCGTGTCGTTCGAGATCGGCAAGCTGGAGCTGCAGCGCGTCGAGCCCGATCACTACGAGGGGTGGGACGTAGCGCCGGGCCGGATCGCCTTCAGCAACACTGGCTATCCCTCCGGCGCGATGAAGACGGCGCTCTCGAGCGACCTCACCGCTCCGGACTTCCAGCTGCTGCGGCTCGACGACGCCGGTATGGAGACGGTGGTGCTTTCCAAGCCGGTACAGCGGCTATCCACGCCGCTCGGAACGTTTCAGCAGATGGACTTCTCCGAGGTGCGCGCACCGGGCCGGTACGTCGTGCAGGCCGGCGACCGGCGCACCCGCCCCTTCGCGATCGGCGACGACGTCTGGCGCCGTACGATCCTCGAGGCGATCAACTTCTTCTACGCGGAGCGGTGCGGCTTCGCCGTGCCTGGCTATCACGGCGTGGAGCACGCCGACTGGCTGGCCACGCACGGCACGGATCGCATCGTCATGAACGGCGGCTGGCACGACGCCGGTGACTTCTCGCAGGGGCTCGTCAATACCGGCGAGGCGACGTATGCGATGTTCGCGCCCGCCGAACGACTGCAGCAGCGTGATGACGACCCGGCGTTGCTGCGCCGCCTCCTCGACGAGGCCCGCTGGGGGCTCGACTGGGTGCTGAAGGTGCGCTTTCCCGGCGGCTACCGCATCGGCTTCGCGAGCAACAACATCTGGACCGACAACGTCGTGGGAACCGCCGATGACCGCACCCGCGAGGCGCGGAACAACCCAAACGTGAACTACATCGCTGCCGCTGCGGAGGCGATCGCTGCTCGCGTGCTGAAGGAGAGTGACCCGGCGCTCGCGGCGCGCAGCCTCGCCACGGCGGAAGACGACTGGAAGTACGCCATCGTCGGCAAGGAGGGGCCCGAGACCTGGAGTACTCCCGCATTCGCCGCGACGCCGCTCGAGCTGGCCGGGATCGGCATTCTCGCCTCCGTCGAGCTGTATCGAGCCACCGGCAAGCCACTCTACGCCGACAAGGCCGTCGAGCTCGCGAAGGTCATCGTCGGGTCCCAGCAGACGAGCTTCGTCGGCACGGAGCTTCCCCTCGCCGGATTCTTCTACACCAGTCCGGCGAAGGACACCCTGTTCCATCAGTTCCACCGCGGCAACGACCAGGCGGCGATCGTCGCGTTGGCGAAGCTCGTCGAGACGCTGCCCAACCATCCCGACTGGATGACCTGGTACGCGACCGTGGCGCGCTACGCCGAGTACCAGAAGCGGAGCGCGCGCGCCACGGCGCCGTACGGCGTCCTCCCGGCGTACGTCTATCGCGACGACGAATATCTCCAGGTGCCGGAGCAGGGCGGGCGGTACCAGTCGACACGGGCCGCTTTCCGCGATCAGGTGCTCCAGGGGCTGCCGATGGGCGACGGCTGGTATCTGCGATCATTCCCTGTCTGGTTCGCGCGGCGCGGCAACTATGGCGTCCTGCTGTCGCAGGCGAAGGCGCTCTCCGCCGCCGCGCGCCTGCGCGGCGACTCGGCGGCGCAGGAGCTGGCGCAGGAGCAAGCCGAATGGATAGTCGGCCGCAATCCGTTCGTGCAGAGCACGATGTACGGTGAAGGCTACGACTGGGCGCAGCAGTACAGCGTGTCCACCGGTGACATCGTCGGCTCCCTGCCGGTGGGCATGCAGACCCGCGGCGCGAGCGACGCGCCGTACTGGCCGTCGCAGAACAGCTACGTGTACAAGGAAGTCTGGGTGCACTCCACCAGCCGCTGGCTCTGGCTGATGGAGGACATCGCTGTGCCGCGCGGCGTCGTGGCGGCACCGCCCGGAGCGGTCAAGTTCGTCCTGCTCTCGGCGACCACCGACAGCGGGGACGTCACCATCCAGCTCTCGGCGAGGGGCACCGGCAGCCACCTCTTCTCCCTTCGCTCCGACAACCTCGTCGTCGCACAGCCGGAGCAGGGGGTGACCCTCAGTCCCGATCGCGACGTCAGCGTACGGTGGACGGCGAAGATGAAATCGACCGACTCACCGTGGGTGGCCGTCGTGATTCCCGATCGCGACGTCGGCCGGCGGCAGGATCTCGTGAGCACCGTTTCACGGAATTCTCCCCTCGGTCGGCCCCGCCCGAAAGGCTGACGGCGCTATTCGGGCTCTTCGGCCGGAACTGCCTCGGGCTCGGCGAGATCGGGGTCCTGCCCAGAGCGCTTGCGCTGCAGACGCTCCTCGCGCTTGGCGTCCTTCTTCTTGCGTCGATCCTGCTCCTTCTTGCGCTTCTCGAAATCGTAGTTGGGCTTCTTCGGCACGATGTGCAGCCTTCCAGTCAGGGGACGTGAGCAGGTCGTGGCGACTTGCCTCGCAGCGGTCGCACGAAACGATACCCGGAGGATAACCCCGGGGCGGACGCTAGACAGGGGCGCCGAACAGCCGGCCGACGAGCGCCGAGGCGGCCATTGCGAGCGCTCCCCAGAAACAGACCCGAAGGGCGCCTCGCCAGAATGATGCGCCGCCCACCCGCGCCGCCGTCGCGCCCAGCACCGCCAGCAATACGAGCGCGCTGGCGGTGACCAGCGTCGCCATCCCGGCCGGCGGCGCGACGGCCGCCACGACGACGGGAAGCAGCGCACCGGCAGCGAAGCTGGCGGCGGACGTCACGGCGGCCTGAAGGGGGCGCGCTGCGGTTGTCTCGGAGATGCCGAGCTCGTCGTGCGCGTGAGCGGCGAGCGCATCTTTCGCCATCAATTCGCGCGCGACCTGCTCGGCGAGACCAACCGTAAGTCCACGCTTCACATAGATCGCCGCCAGCTCGGCCCGCTCGGCCGGCTCGTCCGCCGCCAGTTCGCCGCGTTCGCGCTCGAGGTCGGCGTCCTCCGTGTCGGCCTGCGAGCCGACTGACACATATTCGCCGGCCGCCATCGACATGGCACCGGCGACGAGGCCCGCCACGCCGGCTATCAGGACCGCCGCCGAGGCGGCGCCCGACGCGGCGACGCCGACGACGAGACTCGACGTCGAGATGAGGCCGTCGTTGGCGCCGAGGACGGCGGCACGCAGCCAGCCGATGTGGGCCGTGCGATGGAGCTCTCGGTGATGCATCCCGGACCCCGCGTCGGATGAGTGGCGGCCTCTCTCGGAACCCCGAAGCTGCCGGTGCGCTGCCCGCCCACAACGCTCCCCTCTCAGGGCGGCTGAGACGGTGCGCTAATGGTAGGTCTCGCGCCTCGCGAGCATGGCCACGATCATCTCGATCCGCCGCGCGCGGGTCTCGGGTCGCTTCGCCGTCTGGATCCGGAACAGCACGGCGTAGCGGTTCGCGCCGGTGAGGGTGGCGAAGAACTCCCTCGCCTTCCGATTCCGGACGAGCGCGGCCTCGAGATCGGCCGGCACCGTGATCGTGCGCTGCGAGTCGTAGGCGGCGTCCCACCGGCCGTCGGTCTTCGCACGCTCGACGGCGACCAACCCCGCCGGCGTCATGCGGCCCGCAGCGACGAGCGCGGCGATCTTTTCGCGGTTGATCTTCGACCAGATGCTCTTCGGTCCGCGCGGGGTGAAACGCTGCAGGAACGACGACTCGTCCCAGCTCTTCTTCTGGCTGTCGATCCAGCCGTAGCAGAGGGCGGCGTCGAGCGCCTCAGCGTAGGTGACGGAGCCGATCGCCGCGTTCTTCTTCGCGATGCGCAGCCATAGGCCGGCCGACGAATCATGATTCGCCGCGAGCCACTCGACGAAGGCGCGCTCGTTGGGGAAGAGGATGGGGGGATCGGACACAGAAGCTGGTGAATGGTGAATGGTGAATGGTGAATGGTAAAGGGCCACATGACAGTAATCGGGGGTCACGTTTCCGATCGGACGTTGGCACGTGACAGTGTTCGGGGGTCAGCGCCGGAGATCAGGGCGCGGATAGTGGTAGGGCAGTGTGGCGAGGAGCGGCTGCTGGTCTGGTTCGCGGCGACGGAGGGCGAGACAGCGGATCTCGCCGACGGCCAGATCGACTTCGGCGCGGACGAGGCGGTGACACCACCGCGGATCCACGAGGTAGTCGTGGCCGAGGACGGTGATGCGTCCGGCGACCGACGTCCGTCGGATGAAGATGACCGTCCCGGCCGGCATGACGCCGGGCTGAAAGCGCCAGTGGGAGCACCACGGGGTCCGTCCGGGTGCGGTTGCAATGCGTTCGGCGAGTCGAGTTCGCCGCGCCGTGAGGTAGTGCGCCGTCTGCACGCTGAGCGCGTCTCGACTGGCATAGTGGAAGCGCTGCCACACTTTGGCGGTGTACAGCCCGTTGAAGTGCTCGATGGCGTTCTGCAATCCGAATTCGTACGGCGCGACGAAGACCGGGGTGATCCCGAGTTGCAGACAAAATCGCGTCACGCGGCCGAACACATCGGCGAACTGATGCGCGCCTTGGAAGCGGGTGTCGTTGTCGAACTGGGCATAGCCTGGGCAGCCGAACCGGGCCCAGTGGTGCTCGAGACAGGGGAGGATCGCGGTGGTCGTCGCGCTGGCGAGCGGCCACGCGGCGGGCAGTCCCCCACGCAGGGACACGCCGGTGAGCACATCCAGCAGCGGTCCACCGTGGAGCTTGAAATCCTCAATGACATCGAAGGCATCGAGCTCGCTCTCGCCACGCGCCACACGCGGGAGATGCCAGCCGGGCGGCGGTGCGGGCCGGCGGACGCGCCCGGCGTGATCGACGGCGCCATGCCGCGCGAGAATCCGCGCCACCGTCCGCTCCGCCGGCACCGTCGCCCGACCCTCGTCCTGCAACCCGCGACGGATCGCGGCGGCGCCAAACTCCCCGAGCGCGCTGGTCGCCCGCAACTGGTGCCGGAGCCGGAGGATGTCCTGCTCCACCGCGTGGGTGGTCCGGCGGGGCGACACCCGGACGCCCGCCGGTCGATCAGACCAATCGACCCGCGCCAGTCGCGTGGCGCCCGCTCGCGCGACCCAGCGCTGGACGGTGTGCAGCGTGACGTGAAACCGGCGCGCAACCTCCCGCTGCGATACGCCATGTCGGACGGCGGAGACCATGGCGCGGCGCCGGGACGCCGCCGAGGCTTTTTGTCATTCCACACCCCAGGGTGCAATCGAGTTTTTCAGGAAGATAGTGACCCCCGATTACTGTCACCCACCTGACTCTCGATTACTGTCACTTGGCCGGTGAATGGTGAGATGTGAAACCGCTGGTGAGACGTGAATCGTGAGACGTGAATCGTGACGGCGTGGGAAGTTACGTCTCACGGCTCACGTCTCACGTTTCACGGCTCACCATTCACCTGAAAGGCGGCATCCGCATCTTC
>JBIOHU010000070.1:0-10608 GCA_044449225.1 Gemmatimonadales bacterium
CCATTCACCATTCACCATTCACCATTCACCATTCACCATTCACCATTCACCAGTAGTTCTGGAACTTTCCAACCAAAAGTCTCGATAGGGCATCGAAGGGTGGGAGCAGTCGGCTCCCACCACTCCCATTTCGATCGCCCGGTCCATGGTTGTCGTCGTCGCGCTCGTCGGACTCGCGCTGAGCCTGCAGGCTCCCCAGCAGCCTCCCGGTTCGTCCGGTCCTCCCGCCGCTCCCGCTGCTCCCACCTCCTCCGCACCGGTCCGCATCGGCGCGCCGACTGACAGTGGCGCCGTCGCGCTCCGCGCCGGCGCGCCGCCGACGATCGACGGGATCGACAACGATCCGGTGTGGCGCGCCGCGCCGGCGATCACGGCGTTTCGCGAGTGGCGGCCGACGGAGGGGAAGGCGCCCCGATTCCGCACCGAGGCGCGCGTCGCCTACGACGCGGCGAATCTCTACGTCTTCGTGCGGGCGTTCGACCCGCACCCGGACAGCATCGCGCGGCTGCTCGAGCGGCGCGACACCTTCACGGCGTCGGACATGATCTGGGTGTTCGTCGACTCCTACCACGATCGGCGCACCGGCTACGAGTTCGGGGTGAACGCGGCGGGAGTGAAGCTCGACGCGGCGATCTACGACGACGGCCACGAGGACAACGCGTGGGACGGGGTGTGGGACGTCGCGACGCGCATCGATTCGCTGGGGTGGACCGCCGAGTACCGCATTCCGCTGTCGCAGCTCCGGTACAGCACCGCGCGCGAGCACACCTTCGGGCTGACGATCGACCGCGACATCTACCGGTACAACGAACGGGTGAGCTGGCCGATGTTCGACCAGGGGAAGGCAGGGATGGTGTCGCAGTTCGGCACGCTCTCGGGCCTCGAGGATCTCGAGGCGCCGCGCCGACTCGAGGCGGTCCCCTACGTGGTCACCAAGCGGGCGTCGGCGATCGAGAACAACTCGTTCACCAACGAGTCGAAGATCTCGGCGGGGGGCGACGTGAAGTACCGCATCGCCTCCAACCTCTCGCTCGACGCGACGGTGAATCCGGACTTCGGCCAGGTCGAGTCGGATCCGGCGGTGCTCAACCTCACGGCGTACGAGTCGTTCTTCGACGAGCGGCGTCCCTTCTTCGTCGCCGGCCGAGGGCTGTTCCGCTTCGACGTCAACTGCAACGACGTGAACTGCAGCAACGAGGGATTGTACTACAGCCGCCGCATCGGCCGCACGCCGGAGCTGGCGGGCACCTACGGCGACACGGTGCCGCTGCAGCCGACGACGATCCTCGGCGCGGCGAAGCTGCTGGGGCGATTCTCCCACGGGCTCACCGTCGGCATGCTCGACGCGACGACGGAGCGGGCGAGCAGTCCCGGCGACACGACGTACGAACCGACGACGAACTTCGCCGTCGTGCGCGCGACGCAGGATCTCCGCCAGGGGAACAGCACGATCGGCGCGATGGTCACGGCGGTGAACCGCCGGATGGATCAGTTCACGTCGCCGTACATGGCGCGCGACGCGTACGCCGGCGCGGTGGACTTCCGTCACCGCTTCCTCAGGAATCAATATCAAGTCTCC
The DNA here is from genome assembly GCA_044449225.1 of Gemmatimonadales bacterium. Classification (GTDB taxonomy): domain Bacteria; phylum Gemmatimonadota; class Gemmatimonadetes; order Gemmatimonadales; family Gemmatimonadaceae; genus AG11. The sequence continues at coordinate 1,580 of JBIOHU010000070.1, forward strand.
GGCTCGCTCGACGAGAGCCGCGTGGAAGGGACGCCGCAGGCGATGCTCGGCATCCAGACCGACGCGGTGCACTACTTCCAGCGCCCCGATGCGAGCCTTCCCCTCGACTCCAACCGCACGGTGCTCGGCGGCGACGCCGAGGAGCTCAAGTTCGCCAAGGTGGGCGGGACTCACCTGATGTTCGAGTCGGCCTATCAGCGCCGCTCGCCGGGGTTCGAGGTGAATGACGTGGGTTTCCTGCGGCGCGCCGATCAGCAGTCGTGGAGCACGTGGGCGGGCTGGTTCGACCGGCACGAGCGGAAGTACTACAAGAGTCTCCAGTGGAACATGAACTGGTGGCAGGAGTGGACGACGGCCGGCCTGCCGCAGGAGGCGGCGTACAACACGAACGTCCATCTGACCCTTCCGAACAACTGGACGTGGAACATGGGAGGGACGCTGGGGCAACTCGGCAGCACCTACGACGACCGCAGCTCGCGCGGCGGGCCGGCGATCCGGCAGGACTCGTATCTCTCGCCGTGGATCAGCATCGGCGGCGACGACCGGCGCGCCGTGGTGCCGTCGTTCTCGGTGAACTGGTTCCGCGGCGACGGGGGACGCAGCTCGTCGGTGAGCATGACGCCGGAGCTCGACTACAAGTTCTCGGGGCAATTCAGCTCGTCGCTCGCGCTGAGCTGGTCGCACAACGTCTCGGCCAACCAGTGGTTCGGCAACTTCGACGACGCAGGCCTGACTCACTACACCTTCGCCCATCTCGACCAGACGACGACGTCGGCAACGGTGCGGGTGAACTACACCTTCACGCCGGACGTCTCGCTCCAGGTGTACGCGCAGCCGTTCGTGAGCAAGGGGCGGTACGGCGACGTGCGCGAGCTCTCGGCGACGCCGCGGGCGCGAGTGTACGACGACCGCTACGCGCCGTACGGCGACGCGTCGGTGACGAGCGATCCGGGGGGATTCAACTTCAAGGAGTTCCAGTCGAACGTGGTGTTCCGCTGGGAATACAACCCGGGCTCGACGCTCTGTCTGGTGTGGAACGAGGGCCGGCAGGGCTCGGCGGGGGTACCGGGCGACAACAGCTTCCAGGCTGACGTGCGGGACCTGATGCGGCTGCATCCGGCGAATACGTTCCTGGTGAAGATGGCGTACTGGATGGACCGATGAGGCGGATGAGGCGGTCGACATCGGGAACGGCGGTCGACATACCGAGCTGCGGTCGACCTACCGAACGGCGGTCGACCTACCGAACTGCGGTCGACCTACCGAACTGCGGTCGAGATTCGGAGGGGCGGTGGGACCGCCCTTCATTAAATGACCGTCGTTCGGTACGTTGACCGCCGTTCCGGAAGTTGACCGCCGTTTCGGAAGTTGACCGCCGTTCGGTAAGTTGACCGCCGTTTCGGAAGTTGACCGCCGTTCCGGAAGTTGACCGCCGTTTCGGAAGTTGACCGCCCTCCAGCCGCGCCGCCCCACCCTATGTCGACCGCTTTACACTATCTCGCCTCTGCCGCGCTCCTCGTCGCATCCATCTCCTGCGCGAGCGCGACGCGGACGTCGCCGTCCGGCGTCGTCGCCGATGATGCGCTGATGGCGCGGGCGCGCGCCGTCCATCGGCGGGTGTTCACCCTCGACACCCACGTCGACATCGATCCGGAGAACTTCCAGGCCGGCGCGCTGAACTACACCCAGCGGCTGAGCACCCAGGTCGATCTGACGAAGATGGAGGAGGGTGGGATCGATGCGATCTTCTTCTCCATCTACGTCGGCCAGGGCCCGCTCGACGCCGCCGGCTACGCGCACGCCTACGACGTGGACACGGCGAAGTTCGATGCGGTGCACCGCCTCGCCGAGCAGCTCGCCCCCGACCGCATCGCGATCGCCTACACGGCGGCCGACGCGCGGCGCATCCACGCGAGCGGGAAAAAGGTGGCGTTCATGGGGGTGGAGAACGGCTACGGCATCGGGACGGACATCCGGCGGGTGAAGGAGTTCTACGATCGGGGCGGGCGGTACATGTCGCTGGCGCACAACGGCAACAACCAGCTCTCCGACTCGAACACCGGCGAGGCGGCGAACGACGGGCTCTGGGGGAACGGCCTCTCGCCGCTCGGCCGGCAGGTGATCGTCGAGATGAACCGGTTGGGGATGATGATCGACGTCTCGCATCCGTCGAAGGGCTCGATGATGCAGACGCTGGCGCTCACGAAGGCGCCGATCATCGCGTCGCACTCCGGCGTCCGCGCGCTGTGCGACAATGCGCGCAACCTGGACGACGAGGAGCTCCGCGCGCTGGGGAAGAACGGCGGCGTGGTGCAGCTCGTGGCGTACCGCGGCTTCGTGAAGTGCGACGCCGCGTACGACGCGACGCGCGCGCGGGCGCTGGCGTCGCTCGACTCGACGTTCGGGATCTCGCGCGGACGCCGTGGCGGCGGTGGCGCGGCAGCGGCGCGCGGGCCGGTGGCGGGGATGCCCGGTCCGATGTGCGGGCCGGACCGGGGCGCACCGCGCAGCGGAGAGAGCGCGTCGGAGGAGGCGCAGCTCGCCGAGCTGACGCCGGCGCGGCGCGACGAGTATCAGACGCGCCGTCGGGCGATCGACGAGCGATACCCGCCGCGGGCGGACGCGACGGTGAGGGACTACGTCGATCACATCGACTACGCGGTGAAGCTGATCGGCATCGACCACGTCGGCATCGCGTCGGACTTCGACGGCGGCGGCGGTCTGGCGGACTATGCCTGTGCGCTCCAGGCGGTGAACATCACCGCCGAGCTGCTGCGGCGCGGGTACACGGAGGAGCAGATCGGCCAGATCTGGAGCGGCAACCTGCTGCGGGTGCTGGACGAGGTGGAGCGGGTGGCGAAGCGGATCCAGAGCGGCGCGGCGTCGTAACGAAGGTCGCCGGTCATCCCGCAGCTGCGGGATGACGCGATGGTGCCGAACGGCTGAGTCAGCGCACCAGCACGGTGTCCTGCACCGTCGCGTCCATGCCCGTGTGGGTGAACACGATGACCGCCTCGCCCCGCGACAGGGCGAGGAATCGAAAGTGCTGGGTCGGACCCGCCGGCACCGCGACGCCCGCCTCGCTGACTCCCTCGTAGCTAACGATGGGCGCGGAGATCGCCGGCGGGCTGGAATACTCGCCGGGTCCGATGGTCTGCAAGGTGACGACGAATTCGGTCCCCGATGCCACGATCAGAGCGTGGTCGCCGGCGCGGAGCTCCGCCGCGGTCGGATTGCTGCCGCAGGAAATGATGGAGAGCGACGCGAGCAGCGCGGCGAAGGCGATGACGCTACGAGAGCGAGGTCCCGACACTCGCTCGCTGGCGCTCGCTCCTGCGGGATGACAATCGGCTCTCGACACTCGCTCGCTCCTGTGGGATGAGAGCTCCGTGGCTCTCGATGCTCAACCAGGCGAACGGGGATTCGGTCACCGCTGTTCAGGCGGGACCGCGCAGATCGACCGGAGCGCGAAGGATGTTCCCCAGCAGCTCGGCATCGGACCACTGCTCCCACGAGTGCGGTACGGGGGAGATGTAGCGGCGGTCGTCGCTCGCGACGCAGCTCAACCAGTCCTTGCGGCGCATCTCGATCTCGGGGTCCCATCGCATCCCCTCCCGAACGTGCAGCACGAACCATTCGCGGCCGTCGGCGGCGCGGAGGGCGCGCACGGGCGGATGCTCGCCAAAGCAGGTCTGCATGAGCAGACGGATGGCGTGCAGGTAGCGCTCGTCCCGAACATTCCGCTCCTCGGCGCCGTCGTCAGGTCGATCCGCCTTCAGGCCGAGGGCGTGCAGCTCCATCAGGATGTGCTCGGGAAAGAAGCCCGCCGCGCGGAGCTCGCTGCAGAGCAGGACGCCGGTGCGGTAGAGCGCCACCTCCTCGTCGGCGCTGCCGTCGAGCCAGTGCAGCAGCTCGTCCCGGTAGGCGGGGAACGAGGGAAAGCTCTCGAGTCGGCGCTTGGGGAGGGACGAGGACACTGGAAGGGCGGTCAGGAGCCGAAGAGCGGTCAACGCACCGAGCAGCGGTCGACGTACAGAAAGGCAAACTGCGTACCGAAGGGCGAGCGGCGGATTTCCGGATCAGTCGCGGTACCACACGCGGAGGAATTGGTTCCACTCGTTGACCGACGTCATCGCCTGGGCGGTCTCGACGCTGGCGTCGGTGGTTCCTTCCTCGTCGTGCGACCAGATGTTGGGGAGAACGACGGTCTCCATCGAGACGACGTCGATCTTCCCGGCGTCGATCCACTCCTGCGCGGCGGCGACGGCCTGGTCGAACGACTCGTAGCGATCGGCGTGGAGGATGCCGCCGGGGATCCGGCGGGGAGTGAAGTCGCGATGGCGGATCATGGCGTCGCGGGAGAAGAGGCGGAGGCGGGCGCGGAGGCGGGGGCGGAGGAATCGTTCAGCTTCTTCCGCAACAGGCCGGCGGCCTGGGCGTAGGTGGCGCGCAACTCCTCCTCGCTCGCCACGACATCGTTGAGGAAGATGTCGGCGCTTCGGAGCGCGGCGTCGGCATGGCCCGGCTGGAAGTTGCTCGCCTGCAGCACCGACTGGATGCCGCTCCGACTCTCCTCGCGGAAGCGATCCTGGAGCGTGTACGTGAGCGACAGGGCCGAGACGGTCTCGTAGTCGATGTGCTGGAGCGCGCCGGTGGCGACGGCGGTCTGCCACGCCGTGGCGAGCAGGAATGGCGGGCGCAGGCCGTCCAGCCCGACCGCGCTCTGGAAATCGGTCGGCGTCCTGATGCTGTGCGCCGACTCGAGCTCCTTCACCATCGAGCGCATCCCGGTGTGATACGGAAGGATGTCGTCGAGCCGCGCCTGGTTCTGCTGCACCTCGTGGAGGAAGTTGCTGAGGGAGACCTGCGCGAGCTGGCGCTCGGCATGCTGCTGCTTCCATTCGTCCACCCAGAGCGCGAGCAGGATGCTGAGGACGATCATGATGGACTGCACCAGCACCTCGGCCAGCCAGGCGGGCTTCCGCATCAGGGCCTCACGCGAGGCGCCACGCGCGGCACGTCACTGCAGGGGATAGCCCGGCTCGGACGGGAGCTTGCCATCGATGCGCAGCACCTTCACGTCGGGGGTCACGGCGGACAGGGGAACGAAGGTGATCGAGCCGCGAATGGCGGCGATGAGGTTGAGCGCCATGTCGCTGCTGTAGACGATCTTCGGGCCGGCGGCGACTTCGGCGCGGAACATCTTGCCGATCCAGTACTGCCGAAATCGGTCTTCGTCCATCCTGTAGATGCGGTCGAGCACCATCGACCGCTCGTACGCCGTCGGCGCCCGCACGAGCAGGGTGACCTTGGAACGGTCGGGCCAGTACTGCTGCTCGCCGAGAAAGATGCGACGGAGCTCGGCGAAGGAGAGATTCGTCTCCGGCACGTTCGGGTTGACGACGATCGCCAGCGGCCGCGGTGCGTGCGCCTGCGCTCCGGCGACGCCGGGAAAGGCGAGCGCAGCGGCGAGGAGCGCCGACTTCAGGAAGGCGTTGAGCATCGGTCAGGAATGCGACATCGGGTTGCTTTCGCCCCCAACGACGTTGGGGATGGTGAAGCTGAGGTTCAGGTAGAAGCTCTTCGACCAGTCATGCCCCTGGAACTGCTCGCGCCGAAATTCGGCCTTGAGCGCGGCGAACGGAGCGAAGTCGTAGCGCACGCCGCCGAGCGTGCCGGTGTAGCCGAGGGCCAGCGGAGCGAAGATCACGTCGGTCGGCGAGGTGACGAGCTTCTCGGTGCGAGCGTAGGGCTTGAACCGGCTCGCCGCGCCGGGCAGGCGATAGCCGAGCTGGATGTAGAAGGCGTGGTTGTCGGCAGTCGTGCCACCGGCGGCGGGGGTGTGGCGGACGTCGGCGTACTCGGCGATGAACTCCGGCGACTCGTGCTGCCAGGTGACGTAGGCGGAGGCGATCCCTTCGTCGGCCGTTGCACCGGCAGTCGGCGTCACCCGATCCTTGTAGTAGCCGCCGCCAAACTGGAGTCCGAACAGCGCGGCCGGACTCGCCGAGATGGCGGCGGTGACGGCGCGGCTGCTGTTGACGTCGCCCGCGTCGCCGGCGCGGGAGATGGTGGCGCCCCGCCCGTTGCCGACGCCGAGCATGTAGCCGAGGCCGAGATCGCCGGCCGGCAGGTTGCCCTCGGCCATCGCACCGACGAAGTGGGTGGGAATGAACTGGCTGCCGTACTTGACCATCTCCGGGCGGGAGACCGAGGTCTGGAGCCAGGTGCCGTGATGGAAGGCGGTGTTCCAGTAGCCGATGGGGGTGTGATAGCGTCCGCCGGAGATCTTGAGGGCGTCGGTGACGTCGTAGCGGAGGATCGAGCGCTCCATCTCGATGGTGTAGCCGGTCGGCTGGGAGCTGAGGGTGACCTCACCGAAGTAGGCGAGGCGGTCGGTGAGCGAGGCGACGACGTGGCCGACCGCCTGGCCGAGGACGAATCCCGACGGGATGGCGCGATCGGTGGCGACGTAGCTGGCGTCGCCGAAGATCATCGCATGGACGACCGGATTGAAGATCGGCTCGTCGCCGGACGGCTTGGCGGTGGTATCGGTCGCGGGGCGCTGGGCTGGCAGGAGCCGCAGCGGGGCGAGGACGAGGAGCGCCAGGATGGGGACGGCTCTGGGCAGTCGTATCACTACGCGTGAGACGTGAGACGTGAGGAAGGATCGAGGCGGGCGGGAAAGTACGGTCGTCGCGTGCATGACACAAGCAGCATCGTTTGCCTCGGCGCGGGGGCGGCGATAGCTTCGCGCGCTCATGGATGATCTCCGGGATGCGGTGCAGGCGTCGGTCGGACGCTCGTACATTCTCGAGCGGGAGCTGGGGGGTGGCGGCATGTCGCGCGTGTTTTTGGCGCGCGACACGGCGCTCGATCGTCCAGTCGTCGTGAAGGTGCTGCTCCCCGAGCTCGCGTCGGGGGTGTCGGCTCGGCGGTTCGCGCGCGAGGTCCGCGCCGCGGCGACGCTGCAGCATCCACACATCGTGTCGGTGCTGTTCGCCGGGCACACGGCTGACGAGATCCCCTTTTACGTGATGCCGTACGTGCAGGGGGAGACGCTGCGCCAGCGGATGGACCGCGGTCCGATCCGGTTCGTGGAGGCGTCGGAGCTCCTCGGAGACGTGGCGAAGGCGCTGGCGGCGGCGCACGAGGTGTCGCTGGTTCACCGCGACGTGAAGCCGGACAACATTCTCCTCTGCGGCGGTGCGGCGGTGGTGGCCGACTTCGGGATCGCGCACGCGATGCACGACGCGCGAGTGGACAGCGCCGACTCGCGACTGACGACTCATCGCACGTCGCTCGGGACGCCGGCCTATCTGGCGCCGGAGCAGGCGGTGGGCGACGCGGTCGACGCGCGCACCGACGTGTACTCGTGGGGTGTGGTCGGATACGAGATGATCGCCGGCCACCATCCCTTCCCTCGCGCCAACACGACGCAGAAGCTGATCGCGGCACACATCGCCGAGCGTCCGCGGCCGCTGTCGCCGGCGGGGACCGATTCGCCCGCCTGGTTCTGCGATCTGATCATGAGCTGTCTGTCGAAGGATCCGGTGGACCGGCCGGCGGACGGCGCGGCGCTTCTCCGGGCGCTGGAGCGTGGCGGGATGGGACGGGGATCGATCCTGGCGCGGTACAGGACGGGGGTGATCCGGCTGTTCGGCGGCGTCCGCTAGCCCGGGCTACGGCATGTGAAATGCGCCCGTCGAGAGAACCGGTTCGCCGATTCGCGATGCTCGCGAGAGTGCGGATGGGCTGCTCCAACGAGGGAACTCATGGACAAGAAGCCGCACGAGCAGGGCAAAGGCACTCCGACTCCGCCGGTGAGCGCCGACGCGAAGAGCAAGCGAAGTGACGCGGCGAGCGCCGTGCCCCACGACGCGCCGCTGACTGGGAAGGCGCGGGAAGATCAGACGAAGGCGAACGCGAAGAGCTTCTTCAGCAAGCCGGATCAGAAGCCGAGCTGAGGCCCGCCGAACGAGGCCCCGCACCGCGCGCCAGCGGTGCGGGGCCTTTTCGCGGGTAGGTGGCAGGTGGGTTGGTGCTGAACTGCGAAGCTTCCGCGTGGGCGCTCGGAGCGCTACAATGTCGGGCGTCGGAGCCTCGCAAACCGCTGAGATCGTGCAAAATGCTCCAGCGAGGGCGTGATCGGTACGACGGCGTGGTGCTGTAAGTCGTTACCCTGGATATACTTGTGCGACCGAACGAATCGGGTCCGCCTGTTGCCTTAGAGTGGCCGTATTCCTCGCAGTCGCACGTCGCACCTTCGTGTCCGGTACGTGCCATCTCGCCGCAGAGAGGCTCCCCAATGACCCGCACTCGAACCGGCTTTACCCTGATCGAACTCCTCGTCGTGCTCGTGATCATCGGCATTCTCGCCGCCATCGCGATCCCGAAGTTCGGCAATACGAAGAACAAGGCTTACCAGACCGCGATGAAGTCCGACCTGCGCAACCTCGTGTCGTCGGAAGAGGCGGTGTTCGCCGATTCCGGCCACTACCTGGCCTACACGGGCGTCGGCACGCTGGGCGACACGGTGATTCACTTCCGTCCGTCGACGGGCGTGTCAGCCCCGGCGATCACGGTCTATCCGGGGGCGTGGTACGCGACGGTGACGCACAGCCAGATCGCGGCGCCGTTCATGTGCTCGATCGCGCTCGGCACGCCGAACGCGCTCGTTCCGACGGCGGGAGAGGGGGAGCCGGTATGTAACTGAGGAACTGCGGTCGACATCCGAAGCTGCGGTCAAATACTGAAGTGCGGTCGACGTACTGAATGGCGGTCAACACACCAACGAGCGGTCACGCCGTTTGGTTTGTTGACCGCCATTTTGTATTCCGACCGCGGGTCGATAAGTCGACCGCCGTTCGGTCAGTCGACCGCCGTTCGGTCAGTCGACCCCCGTTCGGTCAGTCGACCGCCGCTCGGTCAGTCGACCGCACTTCAGCACTTCGATGCGCCCTGCAACCGACCGATGCCGCAGCGGCGGAACATCGCGGTAGTCTTGCCTGGGTGCAGAAGACGACCGA
>JBIOHU010000071.1:0-10593 GCA_044449225.1 Gemmatimonadales bacterium
CTGTGCCGGGGAGGCATTGATCGCCGGCCAGGGCACGGTGGCCCTGGAGATTCTCGAGGAGCTGCCGGGTGCGCTCACCTTCGTCGTACCGGTGGGGGGCGGTGGGCTCGTCGGCGGCGTCGCCGTCCTGGTGCGCGCCGTGTCGCCCGCGGCGCGCATCGTCGGAGTCCAGAGTGAGCTCACCAACGCCATGGCGGCGTCGCTCGCCGCCGGCCGCCGGGCGGAGGTCGCCGTGACTCCCACGCTGGCCGACGGCCTCGCCGGGCAGATCGACGACGTCGGCCTCGCCATCGGCCGGGTGTCGATCGACGAGATGATCACGGTGAGCGAGGCGGAGATCGCCGAGGCGATCGAATGGCTGAGTCGCCGCCACGGCCTCCGGGTGGAAGGCTCGGGTGCCGTCACCGTCGCCTCGATACTGCACGGGCGGATCTCCTCCATCCGCGGCCCCGTCGCTGCCGTGCTGAGTGGGGGAAATAGGGCAGCCCTTGTGGACGAAGGCGGATAGACGAGCCCCCAAACTCGTCGGCCGACGATGTCGAACCTCCTGCCGACGCTCCCGAACCGTGGGGCGACGGTTCCGATCCGGACGGCGGGCTCACTGCACCGGTCGGCGGGTGCAAGGACAGGCGCTTCGGTCGTCCAAATCCTTGCGACTCTTGATGTTGCTTCGATCGGTGACGACCTGTGAAAGCCCCCGTGAAAAGCAAACGGGCACACCGGGTCGTTCCGGTGTGCCCATTCCGAATTCATACCCACCTACCCACCTACCGACCTACCGACCTAACCACCTACCCGCCACCTACGGCCGCTCGATGCTCCGCTCCGCCGCCGCGCCGGTACTCCGCTCTCCACCGAGCGAGTTGCCGCTCGCGTGCGAGCCACCCGCGCTGCCGTTGGCAAGACCCCGATTGCGAGTGATCCCCACTTCGCGGTCGCTCTGGAAGCGCTGGGCGTTGGCCTGGCCATTGTCCTGCGACGTCGAGACATCCTCGTCACCCTGCTGCAGCCGCGCGGCACGGTTGGCGCCGCGCGCCTCGCCCCCGCGACGGCCGATCGCCGCCATGTGCTCGCGATTGCGGCTCACCGTCACGCCTCCCTTTCGTCCTGCGGCGCGCGCCTCGCTCGAGTCGAACTCGTGAGCCGTGCCCTTCTGATGAGCGGCGCGCCCCCCCTTGCTGGCGATCTCACGCTGCTTGCTCCGATCCATCGACGCGAAGCCGCGATTGCTGCGGGAGCGCTGCGCTGATCCAGATGGCGGCGACTGCTCACCGCGCGCGGCGCTCTCACCGGTGGAAGCGCGCGCGCTCCGGCCATCGTTCGAGACGTCGCGCTGCCGCTCCCGGTCAGCACCAAAGCTGCGCTCTTCGCCATTCGGTCTGATCGCCATTCCTACTCCTCCTCGAGGTATGGGGCCCCTGTCCGATGCGGCGCCTCCCAGCGCCCCGGGCTCGGCGCCCTCCGCTCCGGCCCCCGTTGGGCCGCGACTGATGCTCTCACGTGTGCAAACTGCGGACCCATGCGTTTGCGCCTTGCACAAAGTTCGCACGCGCTCGTGTTTGTGACGCAGCTCGCCAAGCGTGGCCCGCTGCCGCCTTCGAAGGCTCGGCACCCGATCCGTGACGTCGCTGGCGTCCACTCCCTTGCGACGAGCCACTGATCGTGCGCTCGACGAGCTGCTGCTCGTTCGCAGCGGCAAGGCGCGGGCCGCGCGAACTATATTACCCCGCCATGTCGCTCGCCCTCCGTCTCCTCGGCACCTCCGCGTCGCGACCGACGGTCGAGCGCAACGTCTCGTCGCTCGCAGTGGTCCGCGAGGGAGAAACCCTGCTCTTCGACTGCGGCGAGGGCACGCAGCGCCAGATGATGCGGTACGGCGTGTCGTTCGGGCTCGCGGACATCTTCTTCACCCACTTTCACGCCGATCATCTCATCGGGGTCGTCGGCCTGCTGCGGACGATGGCCCTCCAGGGACGCACCGAGCCCCTGCGACTGTGGGGACCGCGCGGCGCGGCGCGCATCCTCAAGCGCGCCGAGGAGTTCGGGATGGACCGGCTCACCTTCGCGGTGGAGATCGTCGAGCTGGAGCCGGGCCAGCGGGTGGCGCGCACCGACTACGCGATCGTTCCATTTTCGGTCGATCACCGCGGGGCGCGCGCCGTCGGCTACGCGCTGGTCGAGGACGACCGCAAGGGACGCTTCAACCCCGACTTGGCGCGGGAGCTCGGGATCACGGAAGGTCCACTATGGGGGGAGATCCATCGCGGCCGCGCCGTGACACTCCCCGACGGGCGGGTGATCGAGCCTGAGGTGTTAGTCGGTCCGCGACGGCCGGGCCGCAGGCTGGTGATCACAGGGGATACTCGCCCGTGTGCGGCGACGATCGAGGCATCGCGCGGCGCGGACGCCCTGGTCCACGAAGCGACGTTCGGCGACGAAGAGGCGGCTCGCGCGGTCGAGACGGGGCACTCGACGGCGCGCGAGGCAGCGACCGTGGCGCGGGACGCCGGAGTCGGCACGCTCGTGCTCACCCACTTCTCGGCCCGGTACTCGCGAGACGCCGCCGACCTCGGACGGGAGGCCCGCGAGGTGTTCGAGCGGACGCTCGTCGGCAAGGATGGATTCGAGATGGAGATTCCGTATCGGTCGGACGTAGCGACGTCGGACGCCGCGCGCACCTGGGCACCTACGCGAAGCCTCTAGCCTGCGACGAGCTCGGGCCCCTTGTTCAGTGAATCGGCGCGGCTCACGGGCATCGAGCGGGCGAACAGGCGGGCGATGTCCGCCGCATGCAGCGAGTCGAGCACCTTCGCCGGCGAGAGGCGCGACGTCACACTTCGCGCCTCAGGACCGTTACTGATCACCCAATTATAGCGGTCCTTTCGGGAGCTCGCGGCGTCTGGGTGCCGGAAGAGAATGATCGCGTTGCTGGAGCCGGGCGATTCGATCGTGACGCCCCAGAGGGTGCCGTCAGGCGCGGAGTAAGTCTTCATGTCGTGAGTGCGGGGAGATCAGCCGACGAGCGTCGGCGAGAGAGGCTGCCGGCCGGCGTAACCGGCGTCCTCGTCGTGCCAGAACTGCACCGCTGGCTCGCCGAGCCGCCAGCAGAGGAGCACCCGGCGGCCATCGAGCTCGCTCGGAAAGTCGATCAGGCCGATCCGGCGGTCCTTCAGCTGGATGTCCAGCGCCTCCAGCTCGCCCTGAAAGACGTCGATCTCGCGGGCGATGTTCTGCAACTCGCGCTCGAGCGCCGGTGTTCGAGGATCGGGAAGGTCGGGGCGGGCCGATGTCATCAGCAGGTCGAGCTGCACGATGGCATCCTGCCAGCGCTCGTGCTCGCGCACGATGTCCTCGACGATGCGTCGTACGAGCGGCAATGTGCGATTGGCCTGATCCACGGTGTAGCGCTGCATGAGCGGGAATCTAACCTCTCCCGTCTGGGCGGACAGGGCGCGTGGCCGCTCAGCCTCGCTCCTTCAGCGCCGCGTCGCGCCGGCGCATCGCCAGCTCGTGCATCAGGCGGTCCTCCTGGGTCTCGAGCCGAAGCGGGGGGACCGCGGCCGGCTTGCCCTCCTCGTCGAGGTGGACGAAGGTGAGCCAGCACTCGTTGGTGTGGCGGCGAATGCCGGTCGCGATCTCCTCGGCATAGACGTCGGCGAGCACCGCGAGCGAAGTCCGCCCGACGAAGACGACACGGGAGCGCACTTCGACGAGCTCGCCGACGCGAATCGGCTCCTTGAACAGGATGCGGTCGATCGAGAGGGTTGTGCACTGCCCTCCGCTGTGGCGCATCGCGCTCAGTGCGGCGCAGCGATCCACCATGCTCATGATGACGCCGCCGAACACCGAGGGCGCCTTCAGGCCGTTGGCCTGGTGCGGCATCATGAGGTCGGCGACGATCGCCTCCGACGCGCGCGGCGTCTTGGCGTGCGCCTTCGCGGAGCGGCCGGAGCGAGACGCGAACGAATCGGTCATGCGCGGTGGCCGGCGGAGGTGTGCACCCGGACGGCGGCGCGCGAGCGGGAACCTCCGTGACGCCCAGCGTGCCGGCGGATGGCAGGGGCACGCCAGGCGGCCGTACGCACGGCGTCGTCATAGAGTTGCGACTCCTCGAAGGCGCGGTCGAGCGCGTGGCGCGACAGCGAATCGATCGGCGGTTGGTCGAGCCAGATGATACGTCTGGCGGGCGATGGGATGGTTCCGAGAACGAACTCCCGTGACGTGCTGTCGCGGAGCGCGAGACGTGCGGCGCCAGTGAGCGAGTCGTAGCGCACGACGACCTCGTACGATCCGTGCCGCCAGACATCCCGCAGTCCGTCGGCCGACGGAATGGCGAGCGACGCGGCGGCAGCGGGCCACCAGGCGGGCTCGCCGATCGGGATCGGCGCGAGGGCGAGGAGGTGGCCCGCGTCGCCACCGCCCTCTCCGGGGAGGGCGAAGGACACCGCCGGCTCGCCGTCGATGGTGGTGAGCGAGAAACTCGCCGGGTCGAGGCGGTAATGCGACAGGACGGCAGCGGCGCGCTCGCCGCGTTGGTCGTCACTCTCGCGCACGGAATCGAGTGTCGATGCCATCACCACCGTTCGCTCTCGTTCGACGGCGGCCCGCGCCGCGCCGGCGACCGCGGCGAGCGTCGCCGGCCCGCCACGACGCAGGTCGAGCACGCCGCGCCGACTCGTATGCCAAAGCGGCGCGTCGTCGCGGTCGACGTCCGTATGAACGGAATACGAGACGAACGGTCCCGCGAGCTCGTCGAGATCGAGCGTCGAGGTGACCATCCAGGATGGATCGTCGCTCGACTCGTCGTTCGGGCTCAATGGCTCGTCGTCCGGATGGAGACGCGCGTAGAGGCGCGCCAGCCGCGGCACGAGCATGTCCTGGTAGATGAGCAGCGAGTCGTCGGTGACCAGGTCGCGCCGGTAGACGCGCTGTCCGATGAGCGTCGCATCGCCAAACGACCGATCGTCGTCGGCCACATAGATCTCGTAGAAACGGCCTTCCACCCGCGCCAGCTCGAGCGGCGCACCGCGCATCTGCATCTTCCCGCCGATGCTCGTCACCCAGAATGTGGAATCGCCGGCCGACAGAACGAAGTCCGCCCGCGGCGGCAAAGGCGCGGCAGCGCTCCCGCTCTCGCGGCAGGCGGCGAGAGCGACGAGCAGCAGCGGCAGTACGCGGCGGAGCGGGAACAGCGCAGGCATCGAGGGGAAATATACAGTCGGGTCGACCGACTCCGCCGGAACGAAATCTGCCTGAGTCCGATTCTGGCGCCGCTTACATTCAGACATCCCCTTACCGGACCCCATCGTGCCGTCTCGTCGTCTGCTGGTGACTCGTTCGCTGATCCCGCTCGTCCTCACGCTCGCCGGCGGCTGCACCGCCATCTCGGAGCATGCCGGCGCCGATGCGCCGAAGGGCCAGCGCGCGGCGAGCGCAGTGACCGTCGCCAGCGCCGGCATGGATACGACCGTCGCGCCGTCCACGGGCCGGACGGTGAACGGGGCCGTGCCGAGGATCGACGTCGACAGCGAATTCCCATACGCGCGCGCGCTGTACGTGAACCGTTGGGCGGCGCAAAGCACCAAGAAGATGAACCGGTTGATCCGGATCGCCGACGAGACGGAGATCAATGCGCTCGTGATCGACATGAAGGACGAGTTCGGGCTGAACTATCATCCGTCGAACCCGACCTGGGCACGCAACGCCGGGAGCTCCGGCGTCGTGCGCAACCTGCCCGCGCTGCTCGACACGCTGCGCGCCCACCACATCCTTGCCGTGGCGCGGATGGTCGTGTTCAAGGACTCCGTCACCGCACGAGTGCACCCGGAATGGACGATCCGTCAGAAGGACGGCAGCATCTGGCGCGACAAGAAGAAACTCGCCTGGGTGAATCCGTATCACCACGAACTCTGGGAGTACAACATCGGGGTGGCCGAGGAGCTCGCGAAGATGGGTTTCAACGAGATCCAGTTCGACTACATCCGCTTCCCCGAGCCGTTCCCGTCACTGCCGACGCAGGTCTTCCCCGACCAGAACGGCGTATCGAAGGCGGACCTGCTGGCGAGCTTCCTGAAGAGCGCCCATGCGCGGCTGGACAAGGTGGGAGCGCGGACGACGGCCGACATCTTCGGCCTCGTCACCACGGTGCCGGGCCCACTCGAAGTCGGCCAGTGGTGGGAGAAGCTCGCTCCCAACGCCGACGTCCTGCTGCCGATGGTCTATCCCTCGCACTACCCGCCCGGCTCGTTCGGCATCGCGTCGCCGAACGCGGAGCCGTACAAGGTCATCAGGACGGCGCTCACGCGCGCCCGGGAGCGCGACCGCAAGCTCGGCATCACCCGCGCCGAGCACGTGCGTCCCTACCTGCAGGCGTTCACGCTGGGCGCACCGCACTACGGCCCGGAGCAGATCGAGGCGGAGAAGCAGGCGGTCTACGACTCCGGCTACGACGGCTGGGTCCTCTGGAGCCCCGGCTCGAAATACGACGCCTTCTTGCCGGCACTGGAGAAGACGCTCGAGTCGCGGAAGAAATGAGCGCCGGCGACTGATCGCCGCTCCGCTCAGCCGCCCGCCGCCGAGCTTCGGGTGAGGACGATGAACTTCGCGTCGTCGGCCGCCACCGCCTTCAGCCAGGCGATGAACTCGCCGATCTTCTCCGGTGGCTGCACTACCGTCGCGCCGGTGATGGTGCGGGTGAGCCGCAGAACGCCACCCTGCTCCACGTAGCTCGACTCGTAGCTGCCGAACGGACTCGTCGCCGTGACTCCCTTCGGAAGCTGCGCGTGCCAGCCGGGGGGGAGCACGATGTCGAAGCTGCTGGACGAGGTGCGCGCGCCCCAGAAGCGCGCGGGATCGATCGGGAACCGGCGCTTCTCCCGGCCCTCCAGATCCTTCGCCGCCGAGGCGAGCGCCGCCATGCTCGAGAGCGGCATCTGCAGGATCATCGTCGCGCCGGCTGGCGTCGCCGCGCGGCCATGGCGTATGAGCACGTGCACGCTCGGCCGCGCGGCGAGATCCCGTCCGTCGAATCCCGTGAGGCTGTCGCCGTCGGCCCCTTCGAACAGCTTCCGGACGACGGCGTTGCCGATGTTCCGTCGCTGAGCGGAATCGAGGGGATTGAAGAAGGCGCTCCGGAGCCCATAACCGGCCGTGCCGTCGCCGTACTCCTCGTAGGTGCCGTTGAAGAAGCCGGCGGAATCGAGCACGCCCGCGACGTGCACCGTGCCGCGGTTGGCGGTGAGCGGCTCCTTCGGCAGCGTCACCTCGTCGCTCCGTCCGTCGGGGCGCACGAGCAGGGCGAAGCCGCCCTGCTCCGCGTATGGCAGCTCGCCGTAGGGAACGACGCCGGCCGTGAGGTCGACGAACTGCCAACCGCGATCCGTCGCGACGGCGGCGATCTCATGATTGAACTGCTGGATCGATGGCAGCTCGCGCCGCGCTGTCGCCCGTGAGCTGAGCAGCACCGGATACGCCTCCAGCCCGAGGTGGCGCAGCGCGGTGACGAACAGCGTCGCCTTGTCCTTGCAGTCGCCGAACCCCGTGCGCAGCACTTGTTCCGGCTCGCGCGGCTGATAGCCGCTGAGTCCGAGCTCGATCGCGACGTAGCGGACGTCCTGCGCGACCCATTTGTGCACGGCACGGATGCTGTCGGCTCGAGTCCGAGCGCCGCGCACGAGGCTGTCGACCTTCGCCGACACCACCGGCGACGCCACTTCGCGCGGGCGCGCGAGGCCGGCATACCAGCGCCCGATGTCCTGCCAGGTGACGGGCGAGCCGACGGCCACGGTCATGAACACCGCGTTGGAGTCGGCAGCGAGCGGTTCGGGCTTGATCTTCGGCAGATCCGCCGTGGCCCAGGTGTAGGCACGGCGCCCGCCGACCACTTTCTCCGTGCGCTTGAAGTTGAGGTTGCGCTCCTGGATCCGAGGCGTGACCTCCGCCGGGAGATCGACAATCAGGCGCGACCGGGCGACCTGTAGGCCCGTGCTCACGCTCCACGACTGGAGGAAGTCGCCCGGCAGGAAAGGCTTGAGCTCCTCCGTCGTGTAGCTGTAGTCCACCAGGGTGCCGGGCGCGACGCCGGAGAGCGAGGAGCGGACCAGCTTGCGGTCCGAGTAGACCGGATCGTCGGTTGGCGCGGGCACGTCGGACTCCTGGACGTGCGATGGCTTGTCGCTCACGACGCTGCCATCGGGGCGCACGACCCGCATCCAGTTGACGGTCAGCTTCTCGTGCTGCGGCGAGTAGCTGAATGTCTGCTCCTGGAGCCGGCGCACGGCGCTCGGCTTGAGGACCTGGATGATCTGCCGGAAGGTTCGGGTGCCGCGGCCGTCGGCGTCGAGCCGCACGACACCGTCATCGAGGAGGTAGACCATGTCCTCGTCGGGATAGCGCGACGGATCCACCGCCAGCCGGTAGATGCTGTCGGCGCGAACCGATGGATCCCCCGCCGCCGTGATGTGCGGAGCCTGGGCGAGAAGCGCGGGAGCGGCGATCGCCAGCAGCGCGACGACGAGTGAACGATGCATCGGTTCCATTGGGTTATCGGGCGAGCGCCTCCACGCCTTCGACGAGCCGGGTGACTTCCTCCGCGGTAGTGTAGCACGCCGCGCCGGCGCGCACGAATCCGTCGGCGCCGCGGCCCAGTCGTTCGGCCACCGTGGCGGCGTAGAAGTCGCCGTTCGAGGCAAAGATGCCGAGCTGGGCGAGATGCCGCGCGACGTCGCCGGTGGAATGGCCGGCGACGGTGAAGGCGACGGTGGGCGTGCGCGGCGTGCCCGGCTCGACCCCGTACAGCGTCACGCCGCGAATCGACGCCAGTCCTTCCCAGAGCTGGGCGAGCAGTCGCTCGCCCCGCGCGTGGAAAGCGCCGTAGGCGCGGGTCAGCCGCTCGCGACGAGTCGTACCGTCGACGGCGAGCGTGCCGAGGTACATCACCGCTGCCGCCGCCCCGACGATCCCCTCGTGATTCTGGGTGCCGGTCTCGAGGCGCTCGGGGCCCTCGTCGGGAGCCGGATCGAGCTTCGGCACGTCGAGCGATTGCACGAGGTCCTGCCGGCCGTACAGCACGCCGGCGTGCGGGCCGTAGAACTTGTACGACGAACAGGCGAGGAAGTCGCAGCCGATCGCCTGGACGTCGACGAGCTCGTGCGACGCGTAATGCACGGCGTCGACGTAGGCGAGAGCCCCGACCTCGTGTGCCATCGCGCAGGCCCGGGTCACGTCCGTGAGCGTGCCGAGCGCATTCGACGCGGCGCCAATGGCCAGGAGCCTCGTGCGCGGACCGAGCAGCGTCGCCAGATGGTCGAAGTCGGTGCGAAAGGTCTTCGTATCCAGTCGTGCCGTTCGCACGACGAGTCCCTTCTCGCGCGCCACGGCGTGCCAGGGCGCGACGTTGGCGTGGTGGTCGAGCTCTGTGACGACGATCTCGTCGGACGCCTTCCAGTGGCGCGCCAGCGCGCGCGCCACGTGGAACGTGATCGTCGTCATGTTGTTGCCGAACGACACGTCGCCGGGAGTCGAGTGGAAGAAGTCGGCGAACACGTCGCGCGCTTCCGCGAGGAGCGAATCGGTATCGATGCTCGTCGGGTACGCCCAGTGGGTGTTGGCGTTGTGGCCGACCAGGTAGTCGCTCACCGCGTCGACGACGGGCACGGGCACCTGCGTGCCGCCGGGCCCGTCGAAGTAGGCCACCGGTTGAACTCCCTCGCGCCGGACGAGCGCCGGAAAGTCGACGCGGATCACGCCGACCGGACGCGCGCCGTCCCCTTGTGCAATGCCAATCCTCGATGCTGCCGTCATGCGATCTCCCGGCCCGCCCACTGCTCCACGATCTTCACCGCCTCGACGTGATCCGCCTCCTCCCCGAGCGCGTCGTGCGCGACCCGGAACAGCTCGGCCGTGAGCTGCAGCAAAGGAGCCGGCACCCGCTGCTCGCGCGCCACGCCGGCGGCGATGCCGACGTCCTTGTCGAGCAGGGCCAGCCGGAAGGTGCGGGGAAAAGCGCGGGTGAGCACGCGGTCGGGAAAGAGATTCATCGACGAGTTCGATCGTCCGCTCGACGAGTTGATGACGTCGAGCGCCACCGCCGGCGAGACGCCGGCCTTCGCCAGCGCCGCCAGCCCCTCCGCGGCGCTCCAGATGTGCACGGCGAGCAGCGCGTTGTTGACCGACTTCAGCGCATCGCCGGCACCGACGGGGCCGCAGTGGACGATCTTCTTTCCGAACTGCTCGAGCACCGGCCGCACCCGCTCCAGCAGCGCGACGTCGCCGCCGACCATCACGGTCAGTGTCCCCTGCTCCGCGCCCGACGTCCCGCCACTCACCGGCGCGTCGAGGAAGCCGATCGCTCGTTCCGTCAGCCTCGCGGCGATGCGGCGCGAGGTGGCCGGATCGCCTGAGGTGCAGTCGACGAGGACCGAGCCGGGCACCATGCCGGCGAGCAGGCCGTCGGCACCCTCGAGCAGCGACTCGACGTCGGCCGATACGGGCAGGCAGGTGAAGACGACCTCGGCGCCCCGCGCGGCGTCGGCCGGCGAGCTCGCGACGCGGGCCCCGAGCTGCCGGCCGAATGCCTCGGCCTTGTTCGCCGAC
>JBIOHU010000072.1:0-10500 GCA_044449225.1 Gemmatimonadales bacterium
CGAAGTGATCTACGCCGCCCAGTGCGCGTCGTGTCACGGCGTGCATGGCGAGGGAAAGCCGCCGATCTATCCACGTCTCGTCGGTCGCGATTCCGCCGCCGAGGGCTTTCGGTTCGGCAGCGACCCCAGGCTCGTGCGGACAATCGGCAACTACTGGCCGTACGCTACGACGGTCTTCGACTACGTGCGCCGCGCCATGCCTCAGACGACACCCGGATCGCTCACGAACGACGAGGTCTACGCGATCACCGCCTACCTGCTCGCCGCGAACCGGGTCATTCCCGTGAGCTCGACGCTCGACGCCGCATCGCTGGCCGCGGTGAAGATGCCCTACCTGAACCGCTTCGTCCCCGACGACCGGCGCGGCGGACGCGAGGTGAAGTGACGACGTGGCAGCAGGACCGCGGTGGCGAGCCGCTGCAGGAAGTCGCGTCGCGAGGCTGGTTCGTCGCTCATGTCAGGCCTCTCCGTCGAGTCGCGCCGGCTCGAGCCGCGGCACGAGCAGATGCATCAGCAGCAGCGCGACGACGTAGGCGAAGCCGCACATGAGGAAGACGGTGCCGTATCCCTCGGGATTTCGCTGCAGGATCCAGCCGGTGAGCCGCTGGAAGCCGGCACCGGACATCGCGCCGGCGAAGCCGCCGAATCCGACCACCGTCGCCACGGCGCGGCGGGGGAACATGTCGCTGGCGGTGGTGAACAGGTTGCACGACCACCACTGATGTGCCGCGGCGGCGACGCTGACGATCGCCACCGCCACCCACATCCGCGTCGCGAAGGGAGCGAACATCGTCGGGATGATGAGCACCGCGGCGATCCCCATCGCCGTCTTGCGGCCCCGGTTCACCGTCGCGCCACGCTTGATGAGGGCGCTCGACAACCATCCGCCGTAGACCGAGCCGACGTCGGCGACCACGTAGATGACGACGAGAGGCGCCGCGAGGCCGGCCAGCTTCACCCCGAACCGCGCGTCGAGAAACTTGGGGAGCCAGAAGAGATAGAACCACCAGACGGGATCGGTGAGCAGCTTGCCGATCACGAACGCCCACGTCTGGCGATGGCTGAGGATCTCGCGCCAGCTCGCCGGCCGGAGGGATTCCTTTTCCCCACTCCGGATGTACTCGTGCTCGGCGCGGCTGAGCCGATGGTGCTTCTCCGGGCGCTCATAGATCGCCAGCCAGGCGATGAGCCAGAGGAATCCGAGCGCGCCGGTGGCGATGAACGCCCAGCGCCAGCCCCAGGTGAGGGTGATCCACGGCACGACGAGCGGCGCGACGATGGCGCCGACGTTGCTGCCGGCGTTGAAGATGCCCGTCGCGAGCGCACGCTCCTTCTTCGGGAACCACTCCGCCGTCGACTTGATCGAGGCGGGAAAGTTGGCCGACTCGCCGAGCCCGAGCGCCGCGCGCGCGACGGAGAATCCGGCGGCGGTGGTGGCGAAGGCGTGGGCCATCGCCGCCAGGCTCCAGGCGACCATCGCGCCGGCAAACCCTTTCTTCACGCCGAACCGGTCGAGCAGCCGGCCGACGCCGAGAAAGCCGAACGCGTAGGCGATGCTGAACCACGAAACGATCGCGCCGTAGTCGCTCTCCGACCAGTGCAGCTCGCGCTGCAGCGTCGGCGCGAGGATGCCGAGCACCTGGCGGTCGATGTAGTTGATGGTCGTGGCGGCGAAGAGCAGTGCGCAGATCGTCCACCGGTAGCCGAACCGGGAAGGGCGCGCGGTCTCTACGCTCGCGGCGCTCATCGCTCAGGCGACCGGCGCGCGGAGCCGGTAGGTCTCGCGCACGAGATCAACCGCGAGAGCTCGCGCCATGTCGCGCGCGTCGTCCATGTCGACGATGTGCCGGGTGACGAGGCCGGCCAGCCAGTTGGCGTCCATCCGGCGCGCGACGTCGTGACGCGCCGGGATCGAGCAGAAGGCCCGGGTGTCGTCGTTGAAGCCGGCGGTGTTGTAGATCCCCGCCGTCTCCGTCACCTGCTCGCGATAGCGGCGCATCCCCTCGATCGAATCGTGGAACCACCAGGGAGGCCCGAGCCGGACCGCGGGATAATGGCCGGCGAGTGGGGCGAGCTCGCGCGAGTAGGTGCTCTCGTCGAGCGTGAAGAGCACCAGGGTGAGACGCGGATCGTTGCCGTAGCGCTCGAGTAGCGGGGCGAGGTTGCGGGTGTACTCCGTGGCGATGGGGATGTCCGCTCCCTTGTCCGTGCCGAAGCGGGCGAAGATCGACGGGTTGTGATCGCGCAGCGCGCCCGGATGGAGCTGCATCACCAGCCCGTCCTCGAGGGACAGCCGCGCCATCTCCATCAGCATGTGCCCCTCGAACGACCGCTGGTCGGCGGCGGTGGCCTCGCCGTTCCGGGCCCGCTGGAAGAGCCGATCGGCGACAGCCGGATCGAGCGCCGAGGTGAAGGGCTCGAGCACGCCGTGATCGGTCGCGGTGGCGCCGAGGGAGGCGAAGTAGCGGCGGCGGTCGGCAAGCGCGGCGACGAGCTGTTCGGCGCTGCCGATGGACCGCCCGGTAGCCGTCGAGAGCGCGGCGAGCTCACCCTGCCAGGCCGGCTGTGCGATCCGGAAGAGCGCGTCGGGCCGAAAGGTCGGGACCACTCGCTCACGCCCGTACTGCCAATCGGATGCGCGGATCGCCCGGTGGTGCACGAGCGGGTCGCCGGCGGCGTCGGTCGTCGCCAGAAGCTCGATGTCGAACCGCTCGAACAGCCGCCGGGGCCGGAACTCAGGGCTCGCCAGCTTCTCGGCGATCTCGTCGTAGATCGCCGGCGCGCAGTCGCCATCGAGCTGGCGGCGGACGCCGAACAGCTCGTACAGCTCGTGGGCGAGCCAGACGCCGGTCGGCGTGCCACGAAAGAGGTACCAGTGCTCGGCGACGCGCTGCCAGATCGCCCGCGGATCGGATTCCACGGGGGTGCCGTCGCGGGCCGGCACGCCGAGGTCCTCGAGCGGCACCCCCTGGCTGTAGAGCATCCGGAAGATGTAGTGGTCCGGGATGATCAGGAGCGCCGTCGGCTCGGGAAAGGGAGCGTCAGTGGCGAGAAGAGCCGGATCGACGTGGCCGTGCGGACAGACGAGAGGGAGGCTGGAGGTCTCGGCGTGGAGCTCGCGGGCGACGCGGCGGACGGCGGGATCGGCGTCGAAGAAGCGATCGGGATGGAGGGTGAGTGGACGCCCCAGTCGGCGGCTTAGGGATGGACGCATGAAGTGTCGCCGAGGACGCGCGCGCCACGTCCTCAGTGGGCGTGGACGCGCTGCAGGTGGATTCCCGTCGAATCGCGCACGCCGAGATATACGATGTCGCCCTTGCCGAAACCGGCGATCGTGGAGTTGGCGGGCACCTGCACCCGGTCGATCAGCTTCCCGCTGCGGTCGATCACGTCGTAGATCGCGCCGCCGGGGGTCGCCTTGGTAGGGATGGTGCGAACCCACAGTCGGTCGTCCATGTCGGCGCGTACCGCGCCGAGCCCGAACACCGGCTTGTAGTCCGGCAGCTCGGAGGGGGCGACGAAGTTGATCTGCGGACCTGCGAGCGAGTCGGCACTCCCCTGCGGCCGGTTGCCGCCGCGGCGCGGTGGCCCGCCGTCCCGCCCGCCACCTCCACCGCCACCACGCTCGACGCTCATCGTCACGACCTGTCGTCCGCCGCCGCCGCCCAGATCAGGCGCCCCATCGCCGAGCGCCACGGCGCCAGGGTTGCCGCCGTTGGCAACGGCCGCCGCGCGCGCGGCACGGGTGCGCTCCATCACTGCCTTAGATGAATCGATGAAGGCGACCTTGTCGCTGTCGGTGAGGCGCTGCCAGTCGTACGGGATCTTGTCCGCCAACGTGCGCGCTCCGTCCGCGCCGATGAACTCGACCCGATACTCGCGGCCGCGCACGATGGCGATGGTGCCGTCGCTCATCACGGCCCAGTCATCGACCAGCGGCAACGGGTTGATGTTCGTCGTGATCCGCATCCCGCCGTTCTCGGTCTGCGTGATCGTCATGCTCTGCTTCGGGATCCTGAAGAACGCCACGGTGTCGAGCGAGCGCGTCCTGAGATCGAACCGGACCAGTGCGGCGCTGTCGGGAAACTCCGGAACGATCGGCGCGCCGGCCGTGCGCCGGCCGAAATTCGGACGGAAGAAGCTGCGATAGACGAGCCGGCCATTCGCGTCGAAGCCGGGGTTGCCGAATGGACCCCCGACGAGGAACTGAACGTCGCTTGGTCGCGGAGCAGCCATGACGCGCACCACTTTCCCCGCTTCGTCGATGACGAGCATCGAGAGCGACGCCGGATCGATGAAGAGCGTGGAATCGCCGCGATACGCCAGGAGTCCGCCCGGCCGAACGCCGTAGGCGTTCGCCGTCCCGCTCGTCGAGTCGGCCACGGTGCCGACGACCTTGAGCGTCGAGTCCATGAGCAGCACCCTGCGGCGCGCCTGGTCGTTCACGAGCAGGCGGCCGTCGGGCAGCTGCCGCACCGCGGCGAGCGAGCCGAGGGACTCGGCGCTGGTGGCCGCGGGCACGGGAAGCTGGCGCACCGGCAGATTGACCGGCGCCTGCGCCGCGAGTGGTGCGGCGAGTGGTCCGGTGAGGAGCAGAAGCGTGAGTCGCATGGGGGGCACCTCGATGAATGAATGTAGGTAGGTAGGTGCGTAGGTGCGAAGGTGGGGAGTTCCACGACGAGGGCCCACCGGCTGGTCCGGTGGGCCCGTACCGAATTCCTCCCCACCTACCCACCTACCGACCTACCGACCTGCGTCTCATTGCCGGATTATCACCCGCTGCCCTCCTCCACCACCGCCGGCACCCCGGAGGCCCATGAAGACGCCGCCACCGGTGTCGCCCTGGGTGCCGCTGCGGATGCCCGCCAGATAGCGGGTGTCGAGATGGCTGGCGACGAGTGGGGGCAGTTTGCGGAGCTGCTCGTCGGTGAGGAGCGCCTTGATGCGCGGCGCGAGGGCGATGAGCAGGTCGACGCTCGCCTCGCGCGCGCGCCGGTACCGATCGTACGCCTCTCCCTGATCGTAGCGATCGGGCAGCGTGGCCAGATCGTGGGCGACGCCGGTCCAGATGGAGTCGAGCCTGATCGTGTACGTGCGGTTCATCGTCGCGAGCGAATCGGCTTGCGGGCCGGTGAGCTGCAGGGTGTCGCTCTGGCGAAGCATCTGCGACATCGGGTTGAGCACGCCGCCGCTGCCGTACATCGCCTTGAGCATCGGCTCGGTGAGCTTCATCCCCTCGTGCACGCGCCCGCGGTCGAGTTGCTGGGTGAGCATCTGGCGCTCCCGCGACGGGCCGACGTCCACCCGGAGCTGCATCGTGACCGTCACCGGCATCCGGAAGTTGGCGAACTGCGGATTGGTGCTCCCGAAGCGCGGGTTCACCTGGTACCGGAAGCGTTCGGTGGCCGGGTCGAAGCCGCGGACGTAGAGTAGCGTCTGGTCGGGGGACGCACCTTGTCCCCACCCATGCAGACCGTTCTCCCCATGGAGGAGGATGTCGGCGGCACCGAGCGGGTTGCTGACGCTGAACGAGAGATTCGCGCGCTGCGGGAGGCGGAACTTCAATGGATTGAGGGAGAGCGCGAGATTCGCGCTCGAGGTCCAGGGTCCCATGCAGCTGTTGCGCGTCGCGAGCTGGCCGAGTTGGCTGGCGAGACAGTCTTTTGCCCGCCCGGAGCCGGCGAGGAGCGCGCTCATCGCCGATGCGACCGCCGGATCCGATGCCGTGGCTGGATCGAAGACATAGGCACGGTCGTTGTTGTAGCCGTCGCCATTCACGTCGCCGGAGATGAGCGGGGTGAAGCTCGTCCCGCTCGAGAAGCGGCCGAACCAGTTCACCCGCACTGCGTCGAAGAAGTTGTAGCCGAGATTATAGGTGATCTGGTGACGCGAGCTGATGTCGCCGGTCGACCACTCGACTTTCGTCGGGTCGCTGACGGTGCTGCTGAACCCGCGAAACTGCATCCGGTTGTCGGTCAGGACGTAGCTCGCGCTCCAGGTGAAGTTGCTGCTGAACGTGGTCGGGCTGAGAGAGAATCGCAGCTGCTTGGTCTCGCCGATGAGATCGGAGACCTGCTCGGAGACGCGATTGAACTGCGGGCTCACCCGCGCGTCGCCGACCGCGATGGCCCCGGTGCCGGGAACGATGCTTCCCGGCTGAACGAACACCGGCCGCCCCCCCTCGTCGGGCAGGAGGAACTGGACCGTCGGCCTGAAGTTCAGATCGACGAAGCTGCGCTGGTCGAGGTTGCGCGAGTAGGTGCCTTCGATGGTGGCGTTGAATCGATTGTTGAGGATCGGGCCATTCCACTGGAGGTTGCCGCGCACGCTGCGCGGCGCGGAATAGTTCTTCGCGAACAGCGTCACATTCGGCGCGCTGTTGGCAAAGACGGTCCCGGTGGACCCGTCGGCGCAGGTGACCGGAATGGTGGACGGGTCCTGCGCGTACGCGCTCCAGTCCGGGAGCGGGGTCGCCACGCCGACGCAGCTCAACTGCTGCACGGCGCCCGGCAGCCCCGTATTGTCGATCGCGCTGCCGATGAGCGAGGCGGAGCCGACGTTCTGGAAGACGCCGACACCGCCGCGCACCACGGCACGCGGCACGCGGGCAGCGCCCTCGAAGGCGGCGATCTGCGGCGCCTCACCGTACGTCCAGGCGAAGCCGATTCGCGGGCTGAAGTAGATGTCGTTCGGCGCCTCGTCGTTGCGGATTCCGAACTGCTGCTGGACCGCCGGGTTGAACACCGGCGAGGAAGAGAAGTGGTTCGCGTCGACGCGCACCCCGTACTGGATCTGGAGGTCGCTGGTGCGCTTGTAGGAGTCGCCGAGCGAGAGGGCGCCGACGGTCTGGCCGGCGCTCTGGGTGCGCGGCAGCAGCGAGCGGCTGAACGACGCGGGCTGGTTGGCCTGGAGCGCAGCGAGCGACGTATAGTAGAAGGAACCGAGGAGATTGCTCGTCTGATCCTGGTTGTACGAGTCCTGGCGCAGCTCGCTGGTCAACTTGATGCGATGCTTGTTGTTCCGGCTGAACCACGACAACTGGTTCATCGCGCTCAGGCCGATGGTCGAGCTCTTCGTGCTGAGCGACGGACTGCCACCGAAGCCGAGCGTGCGCACGCTGCTCGTGCCGTCGGGAAAGACGGAGTTCACGAGGACGCTGCCGCTCGGCAGCTCGGTGTACGGTGAGCCGTAGCTGCGGTTGGCATTGAGCCCGACCGTCGTTTCGCTGAGCACGACGTTCTTGACGTATGCCGTGTGAGTTCCCTGCACGCCGCCGAAGACGCTGGTACGGTCGCCACTGTGGGCGGGCACTTCGGTCGAGAGCTGGCCGATCGGCGACTGCCGGTTCCAGTAGCCGTTGAAGGTGACGTTGAAGGTCTGCCCGCTGGTCGAGCGCGGCGGGGTGAAGTCGAGGCTGCCGAAGACGGAGCCGTTGTCGGTCAGGCGGTCGCTCGGAATCCGGCCGTCGACCATCAGCGGCACACCGGCGCCGTTCAGCAGCGAGATGAGGTGCGCCACCGAGTCGGCGGAGATGCCGCTCGCCTGGAGGCCGACGTCGCTC
The DNA here is from genome assembly GCA_044449225.1 of Gemmatimonadales bacterium. Classification (GTDB taxonomy): domain Bacteria; phylum Gemmatimonadota; class Gemmatimonadetes; order Gemmatimonadales; family Gemmatimonadaceae; genus AG11. Next base: position 7,562 of record JBIOHU010000072.1, read on the forward strand.
GTATTGAGCAGCGAATGGAGATCACTGCTCCGGCGGCCGAGCTGATAGGCGACGTTGTAGAACGCCTTGTCGAAGCTGATCGGTCCCGAGAGCGAGCCGCCGAGCGACAGGTTGGTGTACTGCTGCCCGAGGGCGCGCGCGGCAGGATCGGTCCATTGGAGGGGCGGCGCATCGAAGTTGAGCGACGAGCTGCGCCGGATGTAGTTGGAGCCGGAGCCGGTGCGGATGTTGAGCTGCCCTCCGCTGAAGCCACCGCGGCTCACGTCGTACGGCGTCGTGACGACGCTGGTGGAGACGTTGGCGTCGCGCGGCAGGTTGCTCGCGCCGAACGGAGAGCCGTTGAGGGTGGTGGTATTCTGGTCCGCACTCAGGCCGAGCACGGAGAATCCTGCCGGGTCGCCATCGGCGCCGAGGACGGCCGTGACACCGGGGATGGTCGCCGCCATCGCATTGAGGTCTCCCTGCTGCGCGGCGCTGACGGCGGCGGCGTTGGCCGCCTGTTCGGTGCCGCTGATGTCGGGAACCTTGTCGGCATTGCGGTCCACGCGCTGGCGGTCGGCGGCGATGTGCATCGTGTCGAGAATCGCCGCGGCGCGGGCGAGCCGCGCATCGCCGACGAGGATGTCCTCGTCTGCCATCCGCTTGAGCTCGAACCGGCGCGGCGAGAAGCCGATCGCCGTGTACCCCATGAAATAGTCACCTTCCCCACCCGGAAAGGTGATGGTGAAGCGGCCGTTGCGATCGGTGCGCGCAAACCGGTTGACACCACCGCTCACGGAGGTGGCCGTGACGTTGGCGTTCTCGATCGGGGCACCGTCGGGACCGGTCACCTGGCCGCGAATGACGTCCACTCCCTGGGCTCGCAGCACGGCGACCGGAGCGACGAAGGCAAGAGCTACAATCAACAGGATGCGGCGCAGCACGGGCTCGGTCGGGATGTAAGGCGGAACGATACGTCGTTCGACGCAGTTGGACACCCATGGCGGGGGAAAGGGTGCCTTGGGGGAGTACGCGTCGAACGGATAGAGCGTTGGGCGACGGCGCCTGCACGACCTTCACTCGTGCCGAAGCGAGGTCAGCTCACCGAGCGCCGTGCCCCCATCACCTTGTCCAGGGTGATCGGGAGATCGCGCACTCGCACCCCCGTCGCATTGTAGACCGCGTTGGCGACCGCTGCTGCCACGCCGGTGATCCCGATCTCCCCGATTCCCTTCACGCCGATCGGATTGACGTGCGGATCGACCTCGTCGACGAAGGTGACGTCGAGGGCGCCGATGTCGGCGTTCACCGGCACGTGATACTCCGCGAGGTCGGCGTTCAGGTAGCGCGCCGTGCGCGGGTCGAACAGCGTCTCCTCCTCGAGCGCCATGCCGATCCCCCAGACGATCCCGCCGTGCAGCTGGCTGAGGGCCGTCTTCGCATTGAGGATCCTTCCGGCCCCGTAGGAAGCGACGACGCGCGGGATACGGATCTCTCCGAGCTCGCGGTCGACGCGCACCTCGACGAACACGGCGCCGAAGGCGTGCATCGAGTACTGGCGCTGCTCCTGGTCGGGCGCCGAGTCGGTGGTGACGAGATAGCTGCGCTCGGGCTGGCGGTCGAGGAAGGCGGCGAGGGATCGCGGATCGCTCGCGCCCTGCGCGGCGAGGCGTCGTCGCGCCTCGGCACAGACGTCGTGCACGGCCGAGCCGGCGGAGGCGGCGGTCATCGAGCCACCGCTGACGGGGCTCGGCGGCATGCGCGAGTCGCCGATCTCGACGCGCACCTGCGCCGGCAGGAGGCCGAGCGCGTCGGCGGCGACCTGAGTGAGCACCGTGTAGGTGCCGGTGCCGATGTCCTGGGTCGCCGTCTGCACCAGCGCGCGGACGCCGGCGCTGCCATCGCTGGTGAGTCGCACGCTCGCCGATGCCCGCTGGCGATTCGTCGGATACGTGGCCGTCGCCATGCCGTGGCCGACGAGCACGTCGCCCTCGCGCAGCGAGCCCGGGCTGGTGTTGCGCCGCGACCAGCCGAATCGCTCGCTCGCGGTCCGGTAGCACTCGCGAAGCGACTTGCTGCTCCACGGCCGCCCCGATTCCGGATCGCGCTCGGCGTAGTTCTTCAGGCGGAGCTCCACCGGATCCATGTTCAGCGCGGTCGCCAACTCGTCCATGGCGCTCTCGATGGCGAAGGTGCCGCTGGCCTCGCCCGGCGCGCGCTGGAAGGTCGGCGTGCCGAGATCGAGCTTCACCAGCCGATGCGTCGTCTCGATGCTGGGCGAGGCGTAGAGCATCCGCGTCTGCATCGCCGCCGGCTCGAGCCAATCCTCGAATCGCGACGTGTGCGACATGCTCTCGTGGCGCACGGCCGTCAGGGTACCGTCGCGCTTCGCACCGAGGGCGATTTTCTGTTCGGTCTGCGGCCGGCCGCCCACGGGGCCGAACATCTGGCGCCGCGTCAGCACGAGCTTCACCGGGCGCTTCACGACCCGCGCGGCCATCGCGGCGAGGGGGACGTGTGACCAGGTGGATCCCTTGCAGCCGAATCCGCCGCCGATGAAGTAGCTGATCGTGCGGGCGTTTTCCGGCGGGATGCCCATGATCTTCGCCAGCGTGTTGCGGTCGCCGACGACGTACTGGGTGGAATCGTACACGGTGAGCCGGTCGCCATCCCACACGGCTATCGTCGCGTGGGGCTCCATCGGGTTGTGAGTCTCCGTCGGCGTGGTGTACGTGTGCTCGACCTTCACGTCGGCGGCGGCGAGGCCGGCGGCGACGTCGCCGCTGCTGGAGTCGGGACCACGGCCGAAGCTCGACTTCGGGGCGTATGCGCTGGCGGCCGCCGCCTTCATGCTCGTCGCCGGCCGGCTCGTGGCGTACGTCGCGCGCACGAGATGCGCCGCGTCGGTGGCGTGCTCCAGGGTATCGGCGATGACGAGAGCGATCGGCTGCCCGTTGTAC
>JBIOHU010000073.1:0-10445 GCA_044449225.1 Gemmatimonadales bacterium
CTGCGTAGTGACTCCACCGTCTCGAAGGCCGTCTCTCCTTCGAGCCGGCGGATCACGCGGCCGAGCGAAGCCGCGAGCCAGCGGACGTCGTCGTGCAGGGGGAGATCGGCCGGCCGCACCTCCGGATCGGAGGTCGCGGCCGTCGTCGTCTCGACGGCGGCGCTCGGATGACGTGCGGTATCGCTGGACAGGGTCGGCTCCGCGTGCTGATTCGTGACCGGGCGCCCGAGGAGCCCATGTCAACGATCAGTAGCGTGACCCTGACGGGCAAGAGCCCGAGGCCACATCATTCATCGATCATCGACGCCGGTGATCAGCACGCCCGTTGCCCCGAGGCCCCGACGCGACGACCGATGCGCGACGACGATCATCCCGGACCGCGCGAGAAGGCGGACGACCCCGGTGCCAAGGATCCGCGGGCGCCGACCTCGCCGACCGATGAGCCCGAGAGCTGCGACTGGTGCGGCTCGACCGACCTCTGGTGGCGCCACTGCAAGTTGCTGTGCCGGACCTGCTCGGCGATCGTGAAGAGCTGTAACGATCTGTAGGTGGGTAGGTGCGTAGGTGGGTAGGCGGGGAGGGATTCGGAATGGGCACACCGAACCCGCCCGGTGTGCCCTCGTCGTTTCGCACCTACCCACCTACGGACCTACCCACCTACAGGTCCGTGAGGCCCTACGTAACGAGGAGCCCGAGTCGTAGCGCCATCTTCACGTAGTCAGCCCGGTTCGTCAGCCCGAGCTTCTCGTTCACCCGCTGCTTGTACGTGTCGACGGTCTTCGGGCTGATCGACAGTCGCTCGCCGATCTCCGGCGCCGTGTATCCCTCGGCGATCAGCTGCATCACGGCCCGCTCGCGGTCGGTCAGTCGCTCGTAGCCGGCGCGCTCCGTCGCCTGCTCTTCCCGCCGTCGCGCGGCCTGCGCCAGCACCCGAGCCGCCGCTGGACGGACGTACACTTCGCCCCGCGCCACGGCACGCACGGCCTCCACCAGCTCGCGGTCGGCGATGCTCTTCACCAGGTAGCCCGACGCGCCCGCCGCCAGCACCGGTTCGAGATACGCTTCCTCGCCGTGCATCGTCAGCACGAGCACGCGCGCGCCGGAGCCGCCGCTCTTCGTGATCGACCGCGTGGCGGCGATGCCGTCTCCCTCCGCCATCGAGAGGTCCATCACGACGACGTCGGCGCGCGTGGTGGCGAGTAGCTCCACCGCAGCGTGGCCTCCCGCCGCCTCCCCGACGACCTCGATGTCGTGCGCCGAGCCCAGCACCGCCTTGAGCCCCGTGCGCACGATCGTGTGGTCGTCCACCAGTACGACTCGAATCGCCGTCATGTCCCTTCCGGTTTCCAGTTCGCGAGTGGGATCGTCGCCGTCACGTGCGTACCGCGCGCCGGCGCGCTCGTCACGGTGAGCCGGCCATTCACCAGCCCCACCCGCTCACGCATGCTGAACAGCCCCATGCCGGGCCGGCGCTCCTCGGCCCCCTTCACGTCGAATCCGCGACCGTCGTCCACCACCTCCAGCGTCGCGGCGTCCGCGGTGCGGCTCACCCGCAGCTCCACGTGCCGCGCCTCGGCATGGCGGGCGGCGTTGCGCAGCGCCTCCTGTGCGATACGATACAGCACGGACGCCACCGGCGCCGGGATCTGCGAACCGTCGTCCTCGGCGACGACCCGAACGTCGATCTGTTCCTGAGTGCGCGTCTGGCGCGCCAGCCACTCCAGCGCCGCGGCGAGCCCGAGATCGTCGAGCACGCGGGGATGCATGGTGTGCGACAGGGAGCGCACCTCCTCGAGCGCGTCGGCCACGAGCTCGCGCATCGTCGCGAAGCTCTCGTCGAGCTCCGGCGAGTTGCTCTCGTGCGCCGCGGCGCCGAGCTGGAGCATCACCGCGGTGAGGGTCTGTGCGGTGGAGTCGTGCAGCTCGCGGGCGACGCGGGCGCGTTCCTCGTCCTGCGCGCTGATCACCTGGGCGGCGAGCCGGCGCAGTCCCGCCCGGTCCTCGGTCAGCCGGTCGAGCAGGGTGTTCAGCGTCGTCCCGATCCGCGCCATGTCGCGATCGGCGAGCATGCTCGATGGCACCCGCGCTTCCAGGTTGCCCGCCGAGACCCTCGCTGCCGCCGACTCCAGATCGCTCAGTGGCCGCAGCGCGACGTAGACGAGTCCGAGGTTGACGAGGAGGCTGAGCCCGAGAGCGACGCCGAGCACCGACACCGCGCTTCCAGGCAGGTGGAATCGTCGCTCGACGGCGACGCCGATCAGCGCGGAAAGCACGATGAGCAGGTTCGCGCCGGCGAGCTTGCCGAGCAGGGGGACGCTGAGCACGCCACGCAGTGCGCCGCGCAGCTCAGCCACCGGAGACGTCCATGAACGGGCGCACGATCGCGTCGTCGCCGCCGACGAGCCAGCGCGCCAGGCCGCGGCCGAGCAGCGAGCCGACGACGTTACCGGTGCCGCAGTATCCGCCGATCGCCCACACTCCGGGCCGCACCTCGCGCAGGACCGGCAGGCCGGTGGACGTATACCCGACCGATGCCGCCCACCGATGGGTGATCCTCGCCTGAACGCCAAGCCGCTCGCGCAGGCGGCGCTCCAGCGCATCCTGCACCGCGTCGGTCGGCGACGCGTCCCAGGTCCACTCGCTCTCTCCCGCCACGTCGCGCGCGCCGCCGAGGGCGATCGCGCCGTCGGGGCGCTGCTGCCAGTAGTCGTATCCCCAGCGTGCATAGACCGGGCGCGTCAGGTGAATCTCGCTCGTCGGTTCGGTGGCGAGCATCTGCAGCCGCGCCGTGCGCACCGTGCCCGTGAGCTCGGGGAGCAATCGCTCCAGCCGGCCATCCACGGCGACGACCACCAGCCGGCAGCGCACCTCGCCCTGCGCGACGCGCACCCGACCGTCGGCGATGCGCGTCACGGCGGTGCGCTCGTACAGCGTCGCTCCCTCCTCCATCGCGCGCGATGCCAGTGATCGGCACCGCGCCAACGGCTGGAAGGTACCGTCGCCGGGAATCATGATGCCCTGCCCTTCCGGTCCATCGTAGCGCTCGGCGGAGAAGCCGTCGGCGCACATCGCGGCGCGCTGGGTCTCGCAGTCGGCGAGCTCCTCGGGAGTCTCGGCGATGCGCAGCGAGCCGTGACGCGACACCCCGGCCGGCGCCTCCGATTCGATGTAGTCGAGCTCCTCGAGCGTGAGGCGATAGAGCGCGCGGGCGCGCTCGCGGCCGAAGCGCTCGACCACCTCGTGATAGAACGGGGCGAGGCCGGCGAGCAGGAAGCCGCCGTTACGTCCCGCCGCCCCCCAGCCGACGCGCCCCGCGTCGATGCCGGCGACGCGCACCCCCTGCCGGCGGAGTTCGCGTACGCACGAGAGCCCCGAGCCTCCGAGGCCGATCACGCAGACGTCGGTCTCGACCACGCCGTCGAGCGCGGGCTGCTCCGGTCCGAGCTCGAGATCCCAGAGCGGCGTGCCCCGTACGTCAGACGTCATCGGCGCGCTATTCGAAGTCGAGCGCCAGATCGAGCGATGGGGCCGAGTGCGTCAGCGCGCCCACGGAGATCCAATCCACCCCCGTCTCGGCGATGCCGCGCACCGTCTCGAGATTCACTCCCCCCGACGCCTCGGTGATCACGCGGCCGTTGACGAGCGCCACGCACTCGCGCATCTGCGTCGTCGTCATGTTGTCGAGCAAGATGATGTCGGCGCCGGCGTCGAGCGCGGCACGCACCTGCTCGATTCGATCGCACTCGACTTCCACCTTCGTGCCGGCTGGCGCGAGGTCGCGCGCGCGCCGAACGGCGACGGCCACGTCGCCGTCGACGGCCGCGAGGTGATTGTCCTTGATCAGCACCGCGCTCGACAGGTTGAGCCGGTGGTTCGTTCCGCCGCCGGCGCGCACGGCGTACTTCTCCAGCATGCGCCAGCCCGGCGTCGTCTTCCTCGTGTCGAGGATCTTCGCGTTGGTGCCGCTCACCACGTCGACGTACCGCGCCGTGAGCGACGCGATGCCGGAGAGGCGCTGCATGAAATTGAGCGCGACCCGCTCGGCCGCGAGCAGCGCGCGCGCGTGGCCGGAGAGATAGAGCACGGAGTCGCCGGGAGACAGCCGGCTCCCGTCCTCGTGGTCGACGCGGATCGTGACCTTGTTGTCGAGCTGGCAGAACGCTTCGACCGCAAGCGGCACGCCGCAGAGCACGCCCGTGGCGCGGGCGACGAGCCGGCCACGCGCGTGTCGGTCGGAGACGACGGTGGCGAGCGTGGTGAGGTCGTTGAACGCGCTGTCCTCGTCGAGGGCGCTCTTCACGAGGACACGGAGCTCGTCCTGGCTGTAGGGAAAGCGGAGCATCCCGACGCTACCGACCGCCGGCGTGCCCAGCGGCGTGATGGTGCGCGGGGGACGGCGATGCTCCGGGGAGCGGTCGGACGGCTGCAGTTCCATTGCCGTACCTCGGGGTGACGGGCTATTCGCCCGGGTCCGCCGTCGTGCCGGAGACGGGGCTCAGTGGCTGTTGGCCGCCGATGGCGATCATCCGCTCGATCGAACGGCGCGCGCGGCGGGCAATGTCGGGAGGAACGGTGATCCGATGCTGCATCTCGAGGAGCGCACTCCGCACTTTCGGCAGGGTCGTCACCTTCATGTAGGCGCAGACCGCCCGGTCGTTGGCGGCGAAGAAGCGCTTCGCCGGATTCTCGCGCCGCAGGCGGTGCAGGATCCCCACCTCGGTCGCGACGATGAACTCCGTCGCGTCGGTGAGCGCCGGCCGCTTGATCATCCCCTCGGTGGAGAGAATCTGCACCCCTTCCGGATCGACGTCGCCGGCGGACATCGCCTCGAGCACGCTCGTCGAACAGCCGCACTCCGGGTGGATGAGGAACTCGGCCCCCGGATGCTCGGCGCGTCGGAGCCGGATGTCCTCCGGGTCGATGCCGGCGTGGACGTGGCACTCGCCCATCCAGACGTGGATGTTCTCGCGTCCCGACATTCGCTTCACGTGCGCGCCGAGGAACATGTCGGGACAGAAGAGGATCTCGGTGTCGGCCGGGATCGAGTTCACGATCTCCACCGCGTTCCCCGACGTACAGCAGTAGTCGCTCTCCGCCTTCACTTCGGCCGTCGTGTTGACGTACGAGACGACGACGGCGCCGGGATGCTCGGCTTTCCACGCCCGCAGCTGGTCGGCGTCGATCATCGACGCCAGCGAGCAGCCGGCGGCGAGATCGGGCAGGAGCACCGTCTTGTCCGGGGACAGCACGGCGGCAGTCTCGGCCATGAAATGCACGCCGCAGAAGACGATGACGTCGGCGCTCGTCTTCGCGGCTTCGCGCGAGAGTCCCAGCGAGTCGCCGACGAAATCGGCCACGTCCTGGACCTCGGGGCGCTCGTAGTTGTGCGCCAGAATCACCGCGTTCCGCTCGCGGGCGAGCGTCCTGATCTCCCCATGCAGGTCGGCGATCAGCTCCTCGCGGGATCTGACGTGCGTGTCGGGCATCGCCATGCAGGGAACCTAATCGACCGGCGGGAGACGCGTGAGCGCGGAGGTCGGGTCAGGCGGCCGTGGGTGTGAGCACGCGCCGGACGGCGTCGAGAAAGGCGTCGCCGTCGATCGGCTTGAGAAGGACGTCGGCCGCGCCGAGGTCGCGCACGGCCTGCGGCATCGCCTCATCGCCGCTTCCGCTGACGACGATCACCGGGATGGCCGCGGTCCGGGCCGACCGCTTGAGCTTCCGCAGCGCCTCGATGCCCGTCCCGCCCGGCATGTTGATGTCGAGCACGACGAGCGCCGGCACGGGCGGACGCATCGCGAACATCAGCGTCTGCATGGCGTCGTAGGCAGCGACCGCCGCGTGACCCTCCTGCTGCAGCAGCGTGCAGAGCAGGTGTGAGATCACGCGGTCGTCGTCCGCGACGAGAATTTTCACCGTGCCTCGAGTCAGGGTGTGAGATCGCGGCCGAGGGCTGCCGGCGAGCCCTCCCGCGCGGCGTGCTCCACGCCGGTTCCGCATTGAGTATCGGCATCGTCGCGATCTCCGTGCACCCCCCGTGCCCTCCCCCGCTCCGCGGCCGGAAGGTAGACTCCATGCCAGAGTCCTGCGTCCCATGAACAGGAGTTGACTGATGGCCGGCATCGTGCTCCTCGTCATCGTCCTGCTGGTGGCCTCGATCGTCGTCAAGTCGATCAAGATCATCGGCCAGGCTGAAGTGATGGTCATCGAACGGCTCGGGCGCTTCCACCGCATCGCCCGGTCGGGGCTCAACCTGCTGATCCCGTTCGTCGAGCGACCGCGCCTCCTCGACGTCCGCTACTTCGAGAGCGACGTCGGCGGCGCGAAGCGCATCACCTCCGGCTCGACCGCACGGATCGACCTGCGCGAGCAGGTGCTCAACTTTCCCAGCCAGCCGGTGATCACGAAGGACAACGTGACGATCGACATCGACGCGGTGCTGTACTACCGAGTCGCCGACCCGCAAAAGGCGACGTACGCCGTCCAGAACCTGCCGTACGCCCTGGAGACGCTGACGCGGACCACCTTGCGCAACATCGTCGGCGAGATGGAGCTCGACCAGACGCTCGGCAGCCGCGACATGATCAACAAGCGCATGCGCGAGGTGATCGAGGACGCGTCGGTCGGCTGGGGAGTCGACGTCACCCGCGTCGAGCTGCAGGCGATCGAGCCGCCACGCGACATCCAGCAGTCGATGGAGCTGGTGATGCGCGCCGAGCGCGAGCGCCGCGCCGCCGTCACGAACGCCGAGGCGGGAAAGCGCGCCGCGATTCTGGAATCCGAAGGCCAGCGCGAAGCACAGGTGCGAAAGGCGGAGGGCGAAAAGGAAGCGGCCATCCTCCGCGCCGAAGGCCTCGCCTCGGCACGGCTCACGATGGCCCAGGCGGAGGCGGAGGCGATTCAGCGGATCACCGCCTCCCTCCCGGAAGGACAGGCGGCGATGTACCTCCTCGGTCTCAAGTACCTCGAGGCGCTGCCGGCGATCACGAAAGGTCCGGGCACGACGATCTTTCTCCCCGTCGAGGCGACGGGCGTCATGGGCGCGCTCGGCGGGATGAAGGAGCTGCTCAGGGCCACCGCCGGCGCCGGCGGCGCCGTGGGCGGCGCGAACCAGCCGACCTATCAACCGCCGGCGTCCCGTCCCGCGTTCAAGTCGCTGGCGTCGCTCGGGTCGCCCGGCTCGGACGACGAACCGGGCGAGGGTGCTTCCGGATCGTCGGAGCGTTGACTTGGCGAAGAGCCTCACCCGGCAGCGCGCCGAGCGAATCGCGCGAAGCCATGCCTGCATCCAGTGCAACGAGTACAGCTACAAGAAGCTCACCGTCAAGCCGGCGAGCGCCGAGCACCGTGCCGAGTTCGGCGAGGCCTGGCACGTCGTCGCCGTGTGCGGCATCTGCGGCGTCCACCAGGAGCTCGGCATCGACGACGAGGGCGACATCCTCTACGCCGGCTAGCCGATGCAGCACCCGCGCCAACCCAGTCCCGAATCCGATCGACAAGGAGGAGTCATGCAGGCTCGCACACTCCGGCGCGGCGTGATCGCGCTGGCCATCGCCGTCCCGATCCTGCCGCCCGCACTGCTGGGCGCTCAGGGGGCGAAGACACCGGACGCCGACGACGCCGCCCTGCGCAGCTACACGCTGACGATGGGCAACATGCAGAAGCTGCGGCAGACGATGCTGAACTTGAAGGCATACATGATGGCGCACGCCAACGACCCCGACGTGGCGGACTCGATGGGGGACTCCGACGAGGATCAGAGCCAGATGACGCTGGCTCAGCAGATCAGGCACATCGACGCGATGCCGCCGCTCAAGCAGGCGATCCTGAAGGCCGGCTTCACGCCGCGCGACTACGTGATGACCACCATGACGTACATGCAGGCAGCCATGCAGGCGGGAGTCGCCCAGTACGTGAAGGACAAACCGGTGCCGATTCCGGCGAACATGAACCCGGCCAACGCACAGTTCCTGAAGACGCATCAGGCGGAAATCGCGAAGCTGGAGCTGGACAAGCTGATGGGCGGCGCGGCGAGCGAGCCGTGAGCGGCCGATCGTGCTCGACGGCCGCCGCCGCACTCCTTCTTGCCGTCGCTCTCCCGGCGCCGGCATCCGCTCAGTCCGTCGCCGTGCCACCCGTCGCGCCGGCCCCCGCGATCGAGCGACGTCCGGTGCCCGGGCCGGTGTACGAGATCCCCGAATTCAGCCGTGCCGTGCAGCGAGGCACGCGGACGCGCACTGGCCGGCCCGGCGCGAGCAACTGGGTGCAACACGCCCGCTATGCCATCGAGGCGACGCTCGACGTCGCCACCAATCGCGTCTCGGGACGCGAGCGCGTCGTCTATCTCAATCACTCGCCCGACACCCTGCGCCGTCTCGCCGTGCACCTGCGGCAGAACGCCTTCGCCGCCGGCAACCCGCGCAACCAGCCGGCGCCGATCACCGGCGGCGTGACGCTGGCCCGCGTGGTGGCTGACGGGAAGCCGCTGGCCGCGCGCTCCAACGGCGTGACCGCGCTGCCGATCACCAGCGTGGCCAACGCGCCGCCGCCATCGACCACCGGTTACACGGTGGACGGCACCGTGCTCTGGATTCCCCTCGCTACTCCTCTTCTCCCTCACGACAGCGCGACCCTGGAGATCGACTGGTCGTACGAACCGCCGCCCTCGCCCTCCGACGGCCGGCAGGGCCGCGAAGACCACCTGTACTTCATGGGCTACTGGTATCCGCAGGTCGCCGTCTACGACGACGTGAACAGCTGGGTCGCCGACCCGTATCTCCTCGAGGCGGAATTCTACATGGATCCTGCGGACTACGACGTCCGCGTCACGGTACCCCACGGCTGGGTGGTGGGCGCCACCGGTACGCTGAGCAACGCCGCCGAGGTGCTCACGCCCGGCGCGCGGGCGCGGCTCGCCGAGGCACGGCATACCGGGCACGTCGTGCACATCGTCGAGCCGGGAACGCCGCCGAGCGAGTCGTTCGCCGGCAGCGGCGCCATGGCGACCTGGCACTTCACCGCCGCGAACGTGCGCGACTTTTCGTGGGGCACGAGCGACCGGTACCGGTGGGACGCCACCCGCGCCATGGTCGGGGCCGGCGACACGGTGGACATCAACAGCTTCTATAGAATGAACGCCCCCGCTGCGGCGTGGGCGCTCGGCGGGGCGCGCTTCACCCGCGACGCCATCGAGCGGCTGTCCGACTATCTGTGGCCCTATCCCTGGCCGCAGATGACGTCGGTGGAAGGAGTGCTCGACAGCGGCGGGATGGAGTACCCGATGATGACGCTCATGCAGCCGTGGGCGGACACCCTGTCGCTCGCCGGCGACCTGATGCACGAGACCGGCCACATGTGGTTCCCGATGCAGGTGGGCTCGAGCGAGACGCGGTATCCATGGATGGACGAAGGATTCACGCAATACGATGTCGCGCAGGGGATGCGGGCGCTGTACGGCGAACCGCGCAGTGGCGGTCGGCCCGGAGACTCCGAGCCCGGCCAGCGCGCCCTCTACCTGAGCGCGGCGCGCGCCGGCCATGACCTGCCCCTCATGGTGTTCGGCGACATGTATCCGCAGGATCTCTATTTCATCATGTACTACGACAAGACGGCGCAGGTGCTCGCCGCGCTGCGCGGCGTGCTCGGCGAGGAGACATTTCATCGCGCCTTTCGCGAGTACGGAAGACGGTGGACCGGGCGACACCCCTATCCGTACGACTTCTTCGACACCATCGCCGACGTCTCGGGGCGCGACCTCGGTTGGTTCTGGACGACCTGGTTCTACCAGGCGTGGCCCCTAGATCAGGCGATCGCATCGGTCACGACGCGCGGCGACTCCACCGAGATCGCGATCGAGGATCGCGGGCTGGCGCCGATGCCGGTGAAGCTGGCCGTCACCCGTCGGGATGGCAGCGTACAGCGAATCGACGTGCCGGTGGACGTGTGGCTCGCTGGCGCGCGCCGTCACCTCCTGCGTGTCGCCGCGTCGCCGGCGGTCGTAAAGGTCGTGATCGATCCAGATCAGCTCTTCCCCGACGTGAACCGCGACAACCAGAGTTGGCAGCAGCCGTGATGTCCTGCACTGCGGATGGCGTGCCGGGCGCACGCCGCACGCCCATCGCCACCATTGCCGCCATTGCGCTGGCGATCGGCGCGATGGCATGCGCGTCGATGCCCCGCGGCGACCGGGCGATCTCCCTGACGGTGATGACGTACAACATCCGCTCGGGGAACGGGAGCCTCGCCGGCACCGCGGCGGCGATTCGGGGGCAGGCACCCGACGTCGTGGGGCTGCAGGAGGTGGATGTCCACTGGGCGGAGCGCAGTGCCTTCGCCGACCAGGCGACGGAGCTCGGCAAGTTGCTTGGGATGAACGTGCGGTTTGCGCGGATCTACTCCATTCCCGGATCGACGCCGTCTGCAGCGCCGCGGGAGTTCGGCGTCGC
>JBIOHU010000074.1:0-10389 GCA_044449225.1 Gemmatimonadales bacterium
CGCCCGCACTGTCGGCAGCACCGGCGACGCTCGCGAGCTGGCGAGCCGCGGCGAGCAGGTCGGCCGCCGACGCCCCCGCGTCGGCCTCGATGGCACGGACCGCTTGGGCGGCCATCCGATCGCGCAGCTCGGGCACGCCCGACAGGAGCGGCGGCACTGAAACGTCGTTCGCCGCAATCGTGTCGTCGCGGGGCTCCAGCGTCACGGCGCCGGCACGTGACACGGTGACCAGCGCCCGCAGGGCCCCCTTCTGCTCATCGATGTTCGTCGGCTCACGCAGCAGCAGCCAGAACAGGCGGGTGAAGTGGCGAGCGAAGGTTGCCGAATGATCCATGGATATCGGGCGCCGTCGGCGCGATCGTGCGGGTGAGGAGTGACAAGGTGAGCAAAGTCCCCCACGCTCGCCACCTCGATCCTTTCCCGTTCCTCGACGATCCGGTTAGCATTCGATATTCTCACTGACAGCGACAGATACAGCAACAGCTCCAGCTACAGCTGGTGCTGTTGCAGTCGCCTGTCGCCGTTGACACTCGTTCGCGATTCCCGGAATCGGATGAAGAAACTCTCGTGTGGCCTCGCGATGCTCATCGCGATGTCGTGTCGGTCTGTTTCCCCGTCCGAGCTGGCCCCGTCGAACGCGGGACCCTCGGCGATGCCGGACGCTCATCGCATCCAGCGCGACATCGCCTGGCTCGCCGACGACCGGCGTGAGGGGCGCGGTACCGGCACGCCAGGGAACGACAGCGCCGCCGCGTACATCGCCCGGCGCGACGGGGCCCTCGGGCTGCAGCCGCTCGCGATCGACAGCGACCGTACAGGCTGCGGCCTCGCGCCGGCGCCCTCCGCCTGCCGCGTGTACCAGCAGCGCTTCGTCGCGCGCAGCGCCGAGCTGGCGCACACCGGCCGTCCCGACGGGGTGGCGACCCAGAACGTCGTCGGATTGGTGGCCGGTCGCGATGCGGCGCTCCGCAGCGAGTACGTGGTGATCGGCGCCCATTTCGATCATCTCGGCCGCTCCAGCATCGGCGCGATGGACCCCGAGGCGGGAGACGCCATCCGCAACGGCGCCGACGACAACGCCTCCGGCACCGCCGCCGTGCTCGAGCTGGCGCGGATCTTCGCCGCGCGGCCGGCTCGCCGCTCGATCGTGTTCGCCAGCTTCAGCGGAGAGGAGCTCGGCCTCCTCGGGTCGCAGTGGTTCGTCGAGCACTCGCCCGTGCCCCTCGACAGCGTCGCCGCGATGGTGAACTTCGACATGGTTGGCCGCTTGAGGAACGACCATCTGATCGTTTACGGGATCGAGACGGCGCGCGAGCTGAGGGGGATCGTCGAGGATGCGAACGTCGCGCCGGCGTTCGACCTGCGCGCCGTCGGCGACGGGTACGGACCGTCGGATCAGAGCTCCTTCTACGCGAAGGGAATTCCGGTGCTGCACTTCTTCACCGATCTCCACGAGGACTACCACCGCGCCAGCGACGACGCCGACAAGATCGACTCGGTAGGTGAAGCGCGAGTGGTGGCGATGGCTGAACGGGTCGTGCGCGCTATTGCCGACCGCGATGCTCGTCTCACGCCGGTGCGCGTCGCCGCGCCGGCACCCGTGATGGGCGGCAGCCAGAGCTCGAGCACCTACCTCGGCTCCATCCCCGATATGAGTGGCGGCGACGTGCCGGGCATGCGGCTGAGCGGAATACGCGCCGGCAGTCCGGCCGACGCGGGCGGTCTGAGGGCGGGCGACGTGATCGTCGAGTTCGCGGGAGCGCCGGTGAAGGACCTCTACTCCTACTCGGACGCCCTGTACGCGCACAAGCCGGGCGACCGGGTGACGATCGTCTTCCTTCGCAACGGCAAGCAGCTCACGACCTCGGTCACGCTCGGGACCCGCGGACGGTGAGCGCGCGCGAACGGCGCTGATGCCGCTCACCGTCTGGTCGCCGGCCCGCTGGGCGCTTCCCCTGCCCGAGGGGCACCGCTTCCCGGCGGAGAAGTACGCGATGCTCCGCGAGCGCGTGATCGCAGAAGGACTCGTCGCGCCCGAGCGCGTGCTCGATCCCGAGGCGGCCACCGACGCGCAGCTGCGTCTCGTCCACAGCGCCGACTACGTCCACCGGCTGTCCGCCGGCCTCCTCGACCCGACCGAGGTCCGGCGCCTCGGATTTCCCTGGTCGGCGGCGCTGGTCGAGCGGTCGCGGCGCACGGTGGGAGGAACTATCGCCGCGGCGCGGCATGCGCTCGATCACGGCATCGCGATGACGCTCGCCGGCGGCACTCACCACGCGTTTCCCGATCATGGCGAGGGATTCTGCGTCCTCAATGACGTCGGCGTGACGATTCGCCTGCTGCAGCGCGAGGGACTGATTCGCCGCGCTGCCGTGATCGACCTCGACGTGCACCAGGGAAACGGCACCCACGCCGTGTTTTCCGGCGACGACTCCGTCTTCACATTCAGCATGCACGGCGCGAGGAACTATCCATTCAACTCGATGCCGACGGCGACGACGGGATCCCGATGGGGTTATGCTCTCCGGGTCCCGGGCACGCTCGACATCGAGCTGCCGGATGCGACGGAGGACGACGACTATCTGGCGCGGCTGGAGGAAGCGCTGCCGCGCGTCCTCCACGAGTCGCGGCCGGATCTCGTGATCTTCCTCGCCGGAGCCGATCCGCACGAGGGCGACCGGCTCGGCCGGATGAAGCTGACCTTTGCCGGACTGAAGCGACGGGACTCGATGGTGCTCGAGGCCTGCCGCGAGTCGGAGATTCCCGTCGCCGTGACGATCGCCGGCGGGTACGGCCGTCGAATCGAGGACTCGGTGGCGGTGCACGTGACGACGGCACGGTTGGCGTCGGCGATCTCGTAGCGCCTCGCGCCTGTCCGGTTGGTTGCGCCGACGGCTTCACCGCGCGCAGGCTTCATGCTCGAACCAGCAGCGAGAACCGATCGTGCAGCTCAGCGGCGCCCCCAGGACCGAAGGTTTCACGACCTCCACTCCCGTTCCACTCTACTGGGTCGAGTACGGCGATCGCGCCGCGCCGCCCGTGCTCCTCCTGCACGGTGGGCCTGGGGCCAGTCACGACTACCTGCTGCCGCAGATGCTCGAGCTGGCGAAGGAACACCGGCTCGTGCTCTACGATCAACGCGGCGGCGGGCGCGCGCGCCCCGCCGACGACCGGGTCCCGCTCGGCTGGCAGGACCAGGTCGCCGACCTGGCGCGCGTCGTCGCCGAGCTTGGCGTGGCTCCGCTGAATCTGGCCGGATACTCCTGGGGCGCCCTGCTCGCCATGCTCTACGCGATCGAGGCCGCCCGGGGACGCATCTCGCCGATGCCGGCCCGACTGGCGCTGATCGAACCCGCGCCGGTGAACCGCCGCTATCGCGACGAGTTCGAGCGGGAGTTCGCGCGGCGACAGGCCGGACCAGCGGTGACCGCGTTGCGCGACGAGCTGCAGCGGTCGGGACTGCGCGAGCGTGACCCCGACGCATACCGGCATCGCACCTTCGAGCTCAGTGTCGCCGGCTACTTCGCCGATCCACGCCGCGCTCGCGACCTCACACCCTTTCGAGTCACCGGACGTATCCAGCAGTCCATCTGGTCGTCGCTCGGCGACTACGATCTGCTGCCGGACCTGACGCGACTCCAGCTTCCGGCCTTTGTCGTGCACGGGCGCCAGGACCCCATCCCGCTCGCCTCCTCCCGGGACGTCGCGAGTGCCCTCGGGACGGGCTGCGTCGTCCTGGATGATTGCGGGCACGTACCGTACGTTGAGCAGCCTGGCCTGCTCTTCCCACCGTTGCTCGACTTTCTGAAGGGTGACTCCCCTTCGACCTCCACCGACTCGTGACCGCTCGTGGCTGACGAGATCGTCCAACCGCACATCGCCTCGCTCGACTACGACGGGCGCCGCTTCAACGTCTCCTGTCGGGTCGCCTTCGACGGCATCGAGTACGTCGGCCGGCTCTGGTTCGCCGACGAGTCGTGGGACGACGGCGGGCTGCCGGACCGCGGCGCCTTTCCCGGCCGCACCCGCGACGAAGCGCTGTCGCTCGCGCGCCGGCTCACCCAGCAGGAGCTCATGCTCCGCTACCGCCGCGCGCTCGCCGAGAAGCGCCGTTTTACCGGCCTGCGCCGTGCCACCGACGAGATCCTCGGCAAGATCCGCTACCTGAATCAGGTGGCGATCTCCATGCGCGCCGGCCTCCTCGACACCGACGGCGCGGCGGCGGAGATCGACCTCACCGAGCGGCAGCTGCACGAGATCATCGAAAAGCTCAAGCTGCACGCGGGGGTCGAGGGCTAGCTTACGGTGGACCCTGCACCGCTCTGCCCGTGGACCCGCGCACCGCAGCTCATGTGCTGACCCAGCTCGCCGCCTACCTCGAGTTGCGCGGCGAGAGTCGCTTCAAGAGCAAGGCGTACACCCAGGCCGCGCGAGCGCTCGTCGCGCTGGACACCGACGACCTCGCATCGCTCGATCGGGAGGGAACGCTCGCCGCCACGCGCGGGATCGGGCCGGCCACGCTCTCCGTCATCCGGGATCTCATCTCGACCGGAGAGTCCCGCTACCTCGAGCAGCTTCGCGCCGAGCTGCCGCCGGGCCTGATCGACCTCCTCCGCGTTCCCGGACTGAGCACGGCGAAGATCCACCATCTCCACGAAGAGCTCGACGTCGACTCGGTGGATGCGCTGGAGCTCGCGGCGCTCGACGGGCGGCTGGCGAAGCTCAAGGGATTCGGGCCGAAGACCGCCCAGCGCATCCTCCGTGGGATCGCCTTCATGCGCTCGGCGGTGAGCCAGTCGCTGTACCACCGCGGCGCCGCCGAGGCGCACTCGCTCCTCGCGATGGTTCGCGCGCATCCCGACGTCCTCCGCGCCGAGATCGCCGGCTCGGTGCGCCGGCATCGCGAGACCGTCGGCGACACCGACATCGTCGCGGCGTGCAGCGATCCGGCCACGACTGCGGCGTCCTTCGCCCGCGCGCCCGGCGTCCGCGACGTCCGCCGCGACGGCCCGACGTCGACCTCTCTCACCTACGCCGACGGAGCGCGGCTCGATCTGCACTGTGTGAGCGATCGCGACTTTCCGCTCGCCCTCTGGCGGGCGACCGGTTCGGACGCTCACGTGCGGTTGATGGCCGACCGCCTCGCCGCTCGCGGCTTCCGACTCGTCGGCGACTCGCTCGTGGATGCAGGCGGTTTTCCGGTCCGCGTCGCCGACGAAGGCGCCCTGTACGAGCTCGCCGCGCTCTCGTTCGTCCCGCCCGAGATGCGCGAGGGAGTCGGCGAGCTGGCGCTCGCCGAAGCCGGTGCGATCCCTCCCCTCGTCACGCTCACCGACATTCGCGGCGCCCTGCACTGTCACTCCAGCTGGTCCGACGGCAAGGCGACGATCACCGAGATGGTGCAGGCGTCGCGCGACCGCGGGTGGAACTACATCGGCATCACCGACCACTCGCAGGCCGCCTTCTACGCCGGCGGCCTCAAACCGGACGAGCTCCGCGAGCAGCACGCGGAGATCGACGAGCTCGAAGCCGCGACCCCGGGCTTCCGCATCCTCAAGGGGGTGGAGTGCGACATCCTTGCCGATGGACGGCTCGACTACGACGAGGCCGTGCTCGATCGCCTCGACTTCGTGGTCGCCTCGGTGCACTCCCGCTTCTCGATGGATCTGACCACGATGACCGACCGCGTCCTGCGGGCCCTCGACGATCCCCATCTCACCGTGCTCGGTCACCCGACCGGTCGTCTCCTGCTGTCGCGCGACGCCTATGCGATCGACATGAGTGTCGTGCTCGAGAAGGCCGGCGCCGTCGGCGCGGCGGTGGAGATCAACGCCGACCCGCACCGCCTCGACCTCGACTGGCGCCAGATTCCCGAGGCCCTGTCGCATGGCGTGACGTTCGAGATCGGCCCCGACGCGCACTCGACGAACGGGCTGGACAACATGCGGTTCGGCGTCGGCATCGCCCGGAAGGGCGGACTCGCTGCCGGCGACGTGCTGAACGCGCGCCCGGTCGACGAGGTGCTCGCCTTCGCCCGCGCCCGCCGCGCCGGAGGGCGATGATGGCAGCCAGGAAACAGGCGCCCGCCCGACGGACGACCCCCAGACGCCCGCGCGGCGCCGCGGCCCTCCGCACGCACGCGGCCGAGCTGTTCGGTCGGCTGCTCGCTCGCTATCCCGACGCCCACTGCGCGCTGGACTTCACCAATCCGTTCGAGCTGCTCTGCGCCACGATCCTCAGCGCCCAGTGCACCGACAAGCGCGTCAATCTCACGACGCCGGCGCTCTTCGCCCGGTATCCCGACGCGGCGGCCCTCTCGGCGGCCCGTCAGGACGACGTCGAGACGCTCATCCGCAGCACCGGGTTCTTTCGCAGCAAGGCAAAGAGTCTGATCGGCATGGCGACGGCACTCGTCGAGCGCCACGGCGGCCACGTGCCGGCGTCGCTGGAGTCGCTCGTTCTCCTGCCCGGGGTCGGGCGCAAGACTGCGAACGTCATCCTCGGCAATGCCTTCGGGAAGAACGAAGGGATCGTCGTCGATACCCACGTCACCCGGCTGTCGAATCGGCTCGGGCTGACGAAGGAGTCCGACCCGGTGAAGATCGAGCAGGCGCTGATCCCGCTCTTCCCCCCCGACGAGTGGACGATGGTCTCTCACCTCCTGATCGAGCATGGCCGGCAGGTCTGCGACGCGAGAAAACCGCGCTGTCAAGAGTGCATCCTGGCTGACCTGTGCCCGTCGTCGCTCGTCTAGGAGGTAACCATTCTCCCTCCCATATGTCAGCCAATACCCAGCGCGTTCCGGCGCGCCTGCTCCTGCTGCTGTCTGCCGTCGTGCTGGCCTGCTCCTCCAACCCGGATCCCGGGCTCGTGCCCGATCAACCGGTGCGCATCGCCGGGTCGGACGCGCCGGTGAAGCCGGGTGACTGCGCGACGGCGCTCCGGCGGGTCGCGGAACGGCCGAACGCGTACGTGGACCGGCTCCCCTCGCCGAAGCGGCTGGTGCCGTCGCCACTGCCGGTGAAATCGATGCCGGCGGAAGTGCGCTACGCGCGCTACAACGCCGTGAAGGTCACCGTGCTCGTGGACACGCTGGGCCGCGCCGACATGAAGACCTTCACGGTGGTGACGAGCACGCATCCCTGGCTCGCGCAGAGCGTGAAGAGCGCCGTGGCGAAGTGGCGCTTCGAGCCGGCGGAGCTGGCCGGCTGCAAGGTCCCCCGCCAGTTCGAGTGGAGCGCGACGTCGGGGCGGAAGACCTGACCTCCGTCCGACCTGCCGATCGGCGACGTGGAGACTATCTTCCATCCACCACCCGTTCGGAGACGCCGTTGAAGACAGCCACGTTCGAAACCAATCGCGGGACGATCACCGCCGAGCTCTACGACAAGGACGCGCCGAAGACCGTCGAGAACTTCGAGAAGCTCGCCAATTCGGGTTTCTACGACGGCGTGAAGTTTCATCGCGTGATCTCGGACTTCGTCGTCCAGGGCGGAGATCCGCTCTCGCGCGACCTTCCTGAAGGGGACCCGAAGATCGGCACCGGCGGACCGGGCTGGAAGATCAAGTGCGAGACGGCCGGCAATCCGCGCAAGCACGAAGTCGGCGCGCTCTCCATGGCGCATGCGGGGAAGGACACCGGCGGCAGCCAGTTCTTCATGGTTCTCTCCGAGGACAACACGAAGCACCTCAACGGGGTGCATACCGTGTTCGGGAAGATCACCCGCGGCCTCGACGCGATGAAGCAGATCAGGAAGAACGACGTCATGACCAAGGTGCGCGTCGCCTAGCGGCGCGCCTCTCACTTTCCCCGCGTCCTCCCCCCCATGAGCGCACCACATCCCGGCGACAAGTCGGCTGGCTTCACCGGCCTGATCCTCGGCGCCATCGCGATCTTTCTCATCGTCTTCGCCATCGTCCGGCTGACGAACGCGAAGTACGAGCACGAGCAGCCGGCGGCCGCGACGACCGCCACACCGTAGCAGCCGGTACGGCCCTTCGACCCCGTTCGATGCTTCCCAGTCGCGCCGACGCCCTCGCGTTGATGCACGAGTACACCGCCAGCGACTCCCTGCGGAAGCACATGCTCGCGGTGGAGGCCGCGATGCGTGCCTACGCGGCGAGGCAGGGCGCCGACGTCGAGCGGTGGGGGCTCGCGGGGCTGATCCACGACTTCGACTACGAACGCTACCCGAACGACGCTCACTCGCCGACCGCGGAGCACCCGAGCGAGGGCGTCCGGCTGCTCCGCGCACGCGGCTGGCCCGAGGACATTCTCGAGGCGATCATGGGCCACGCGCTCTACACCGCCACGCCGCGCGTTACGCCGATGGCGAAGACGCTGTTCGCGGTGGACGAGCTGACCGGCCTGGTCACGGCGACCGCGCTCGTGCGGCCCTCGCGCAGCGTGCACGAGGTCGAGGCGCGCTCGGTCCGCAGGAAGATGAAGGACAAGGCATTCGCCCGCGGCGTGAGCCGGGATGACGTCGTCAACGGGGCTGCCGAGCTGGGAGTCGACCTCGACGAGCACATCGCCTTCGTGATCGGCGCCATGCAGGGCGCCGCCGACTCCCTCGGATTGGCCGGATCGCCCGTCGCGGGGTAACAGGAGGGTGCCCCTCCTGCTCAACAGTTCACCGGCAGGCCCCGTAGAAGGAATGACGTCACCGTTCGGGAGCCATGCTCGCCACGCTCGCGCCACCGCCGCCGATGTTGTTGCCCGCGCCCGCTGAGGGAGCGCTGGCCGAGCGCGCGATAGTGATCGCGGCGCAGCGAGGCTCGGACGACGCCTTTTCGGCGCTGGTGCGAATCCACCAGCGGCGCGCGTACGCGATCACACGCGCCATCGTGCTCTCGCACGAGGATGCGGAGGATGCAGTCCAGGAAGGCTTTCTTCATGCCCATCGCGCGCTCGACCGGTTTCGACCCGACCAGCCATTCGGGGCGTGGCTCTACCGGATCATGGCGAACGCCGCGCTCGACCTCGTCCGCCGCCGGAAGGTCCGTGACGCAGACGAGCTTCCGGAGTCGATCCCGATGCCGTTCCGCGATCCGGCGGAATCGGGGGAGCTCCGGGAACGGCTGCAGCAGGCGTTGACACACCTGACCCACCGCCAGCGCTCGGTGATCGTGATGCACGACGTCGAAGGCTTCACGCATGGGGAGATCGGGCGCACGCTCGGCATCCCCGAGGGTACCGCCCGATCGGATCTTCACCACGCCCGCGCCGCACTGCGCCGGCTTCTGCACGACATCCGGAGCACATCATGACTCATGACCGCTGGACATCCGGCGACGCCGACCTGACGAACGAGCTTCGCGCGCTCTACGCGGCTCCCGTCGAGGAGAGCTACTGGGACTCGCTCGAAACACGGATTCTGGCCCGCATCGCCCGCGGCGACGAGGGATCGATGTGGTGGAGCGAGCTGGCCGAGATGGTGCGGCCCGGGCTCGTCGCCGCGGCTGCGCTCATCCTCGCCGCCAGCATCGCGATGGTCCACTCGCAGCAGATCGAGGCGCGAAGCGCGTACGCATCGTTGATCACTCCTTCTCCGACGAGCGTCGAATCGTCATCGCGCGCACCGTCGATCGGCGACGGTGACATGGCGATCAACTATCTCCTGTCGCGGTAGGCATCGCGCATGGAACGACCCAAACAGCAGGCGCTCGCCTTCCTCCTCGGCGCCGTACTCGTCGGCGGCGTGGTCGGCTTCTCCGCCGACCGCATGCTGCGCCGCGACGACATGTCCATCGCCGAGAAGCGCAAGGCGATGTACGACGACCTTGGCTTACAGGCCGTGCAGCGCCGCTCGATGGATTCGTTGTTCGACGCCCGGAACTGCCAGTACGCCGCGATCTTCAACCCGATCCAGCCGGCGCTCGACTCGCTGCGCGCCTCTACGCGCGCCCAGATGAACCGGATCCTCACCGCCGACCAGCGCGCGAAGCTCGAATCGCGCCGCAAGGACGACGACGCGCGGCACGCCGGGGAGCGGCAGCGGCTGAAGGACGCGTGTGGGGTTCGCCTAGGCGGGTAGGTGCGTAGGTGCGTAGGTGGGGATCGAAGGACCGAAAGCTCGATCAGGATTTCGACTCGGTCGGCCCGGAGTTCCACTTAGCCATCTTCGAGTACGACTTCGTCATTTCGGAGCTGCACTCCGTCATCTCGGCGTTGCACTCCGTCATCTCGGCGTTGCACTCCGTCATCTCGGCGTTGCACTCCGTCATCTCGGCGTTGCACTCCGTCATCTCGGAGCTGCATTCCGTCATCTCGGAGTTGCACTCCGTCATCTCGGAGCTGCACTCCGTCATCTCGGAGCTGCACTCCGTCATCTCGGAGCTGCACTCCGTCATCTCGGAGCTGCACTCCGTCATCTCGAAGTTGTACTC
>JBIOHU010000075.1:0-10117 GCA_044449225.1 Gemmatimonadales bacterium
AGCGAGGGGTGCGGCCGGCGGCGGCGGAGCGCTCGCGGCGCCAGCTTGCGCTTTGGGGGGAGTCCCCGCGCCGCTGGCCGCCGCGACCGCCACCGGCGCGGTCGCTCCCGCCACGATGGTCGCCCCCTTTTCCGTCTCGATCCGCGCCACCAGCGTCTGCACGGGGACCGTCTCCCCCTCGGCGACGAGGACCTCGGCCAGCACCCCCGCGGTCGGCGACGGGATCTCGGCGTCGACCTTGTCGGTCGAGATCTCGAAGATCGGCTCGTCGCGCTTGACCTCGTCGCCGACCTTCTTCAGCCACTTCGATAGCGTCCCCTCGGCGATCGATTCGCCCATCTGGGGCATGATGACGTCAACGCGTGCCACTGCAGTGTCCTCTCAATCGGAGTTCCGGGAAGCGGAGCGCGCCGTCCGCATCCGCCAAAGCACGATGGTGGGGAGGAGGATGAACCCGATCCGCGCGCCCCACGTCCAGTATCCGGTCCAGTCGCACGGAGCACCCGTCTCCGTATCCGCCTTGCAGCCATGCACCGCCCCGACGATCTTCGCGACCAATACGGCAATCATCCCGCCAGCGACGAGGCCGGCGATGGCCGTCAGGCAGCCGACTCCAAGATAAGGCCAGACCCCGCTCGTCGTCTCGCCCGACGCCTCCGGGCCGAGATTGTCCGTGTCGCGAAAGGGCACGGTCAGTACGCCGCCAGTCGCCGCGCGGCCAGCACGACGTCGGCCGTCTGCGGCAGCACGAAATCCTCCAGCGACGGCGCGTACGGCAGCGGGACGTCGTGCGCGGTCACACGAAGCACCGGCGCATCGAGCCACTCGAAGCACGACTCGTTGATCCGCGCCGTGAGCTCGCCGGCGATGCCGCCGGTGCGCGTGTCCTCGTGGAGGATCAGGACGCGGTTCGTCTTCCGGACCGAGGCGACGATCGCCTCGTCATCCAGCGGCGCCAGCGAGCGCAGGTCCAGCACCTCGACGCTGAGTCCGTCCTCGCGCTCGAGCTGCTCCGCCGCCTCGAGCGCCTTGTAGACCGTCGCCGCATAGGTGATGATGGAGAGATCCGTGCCCTCGCGCGCGACGCGAGCCTTGCCGATCGGCACCAGATGGTCGCCCGCCGGCATCTCGCCCTTGATGCGGCGATACAGGTACTTGTGCTCGAAGAAGAGCACGCAGTCGTCGTCACGGATCGCCGATTTCAGGAGGCCCTTCGCGTCCGCCGCCGTGCTCGGATAGACGACCTTGAGCCCCGGCGTGTGGATGAATCCCGCTTCCGGATTCTGCGAGTGGAACGGCCCGCCCCGGACGTAGCCCCCGCTCGGTCCCCGCACGACCATCGGCGTCGGGAGCATGGCACGGTAGCGCGCCGTCGCGACGTAGTTGGTGAGCATGTCGTACGCGTTGGCGATGAAATCGATGAACTGCATCTCCACCACCGGCCGCATCCCCATATGCGCCGCGCCGGCGGCCGCGCCGACGATGCCGATCTCCGAGATCGGCGAATCGATCACGCGCGACTCGCCGAATTTCTCCTGCAGCCCGTCGGTGACCTTGAACGCGCCCCCGTAGAGACCGATGTCCTCGCCGAGCATGAAGACATCCGGATCGCGCTCCATCTCCTCGAACAGCGCCTCGCGGATCGCCTCGAGATAGGTGATCTCGGCCATCAGTCCGCTCCCTTCGCCGGCGCGCTGAACGTGCCCCACCCTTCGGGGCGCTCGTGGACCTCGACGGCGGCACGGCCGCCCTCACGGAACCAGAGCGGCGGCTGCGCTGGCGGATCGGCATACACGCCGACGAGCGCATCGAGCGGCTCGGGGACGCCGGACTGCTCGGCCAGATCGGTGGCGGCATCGATTTCGAGCTGGACCCTCGCGTCGATCGCCGAGAGCTCCTTTGGCGCTACGCCCTCGGCGTCGAGCCGGACGATATAGCGTGCGATCGGATCGTTCTCCGCCGCCCACCGCTCGATCTCGCCGGCGGGCACGTACGACTGATTGTCGTGCTCGGCGTGTCCCTTCCGCCGGAAGGTCATCAGCTCGACTATCGACGTGCCCTCGCCGCGTCGCGCGCGGTCCACGGCGCGCTTCGTCGCCTCGTAGGTCGCGACCACGTCGTTGCCGTCGGCACGCTCGCCGGGGATGCCGTAGCCGATCGCCTTGTCGACGAAGCGCTCGACGAGGCTCTGCTTCGCCGTCGGAGTGGAGTACGCGTAGCCGTTGTTCTCGATCACGACGACGAGCGGGCACCGCTGCACGGCGGCGAAGTTGATTCCCTCGTGGAACGCACCGGTCGACGTCGCGCCGTCGCCGACGTACACGAGGCCGACCCGCTGCTCGCCGCGCATCCGGAAGGTGAGCGTCACACCGGCCATCACCGGCACCATGTCGCCGAGGGGAGAGATCTGGCCGATGAAGCCACGCCCGGTGTCGCCGAAGTGGATGTTCAGCTCGCGGCCGCGTGTCGGCGAGTCCCCCTTCGCCATGTACTGCTTGAGGATCTCGAGGGGTGTTGCGCCCTTGACCAGCATCGAGCCGAGATTCCGGATCAGCGGCGACAGGATGTCACCCTGACGGAGGGCGTAGGCACTTCCGACGGCGTCGGCTTCCTGCCCGAGCGATCGGAACAGGCCGCCCACCACCTTCGTCTGCCGGTACAGGTTGACCAGCCGCTCCTCGAGCGACCGGGTGAGGCGCATCCAGTAGTAGAGCTCCAGCCGTTGGGCGCGCGTGAGGGAGACGTCGCCGTCATGCGCAGCGACGGCGGGCGGCTGGGTGCCGGCCGGCGACGCGCGCCCCCCGCGGCGGGACGTGGCCGATCGAGCCATCAGTACGACGCGTCGAGCGTGTGCGACGGGTCGTCGGAACGATGAAGCTCGACGAAGAAGCGCTTGACGTTGCGGTCGAGCCGACTCTCCCCCACCTGGTCGGTCTGGGCCTCGACGAAGGTGTAGTGTCCTCCCTCGGCTCGCGCGCCGAGCTTCACCGATCCGAGCGGGCCGCTGAAGGTGCGTGTCCGCGCCGTCGTCGTGACGACGGTGAGTCCGAGCGTAGGAAAGAAGGCGTCCGCCTCGACGAGCACGTCGGCGGGCGGCGTATGGCTGCGATAGAAATGGCGCATGTCAGGGGATCCCGCTCCGTTCGGGGAGCACGTCCTGCATCCACTCGGTCTTCTCGAGCGGCTTGGTGGTGTCGCTGTGAAACTGAATGCCCACGGCCCACTGGCCCGACGTCACGTAGTGCAGCTTCGCCGAATAGGTGCCCATCTGCGGCGCCTTGACGAAACCGTCGTAGGTTTGCGCCATCTCGATCGTGTTGGCGAAGATGCGCCCCTCGCCCGTCTCGATCGGCTGGTTCGACTGCCGGTCGCGCACGGTGACGGTGTAGATCACATCCTCCCGCGCACGCGGCGGGATGGGGTCCGAGGTGATGACATAGCAGTAGCTCATGCTGCACTGCCGCAGCTCGGGGCGGCGCGGCGGCCCGCCGGCCGCCGCGCCGAGCACGAGGGCCGCCGCGGCGGACTGCCACCACCTCGCGACCCGGAAGCCGATCACGACTGGTAGTACTCGAGCCCGAGGTGGGTGATCTGTTCCTCGCCCATCAGGTGACGGAGCGTGTTCTTGAGCTTCGTCTGCTGGATGAAGAGGTCGTGCTCGGGCTGCAGGCCGGGCGCCGCCATCGGGCTCTTGTAATAGAACGACAGCCATTCCTGGATGCCCTTCAGGCCGGCACGATGAGCGAAGTCGCTGAACAACGCGAGGTCGAGGGCGATCGGCGCGGCGAGGATCGAGTCGCGGCAGAGGAAGTTGATCTTGATCTGCATCGGGTAGCCCATCCACCCGACGATGTCGATGTTGTCCCAGCCTTCCTTGTTGTCGCCGCGCGGCGGATAGTAGTTGATGCGCACGACGTGCGAGAAGTCCTTGTAGAGGTCGGGATACTTCTCGGGCTGGAGGATCGTGTGCAGCACCGACAGCTTGGACTCCTCCTTCGTCTTGAACGAGGCGGGATCGTCGAGCACCTCGCCGTCGCGATTGCCGAGGATGTTGGTGGAGTACCAGCCGGCGAGGCCGAGCATACGCGCCTTGAGGCCCGGCGCGATCACGGTCTTCAACCAGGTCTGGCCGGTCTTGAAGTCCTTGCCGGAGATCGGCACGCCGCGGTCGTTCGCCAGCTGGATCAGCGCGGGAAGGTCGACGCAGAGATTCGGAGCACCGTTGCAGAAGGGCACGCCCTCCATGATCGCCGCGTAGGCGTAGAGCATCGACGGCGCGATGGCGTCGTCGTTGTTCTCCATCGCCCGCTCGAACTGCTCGAGCGTCGCGTGCTGAGGGCCAAGCTTGATGTAGATCTCGGTGGACGCGCACCAGACGATGACGATCCGGTCGCACTTGTTCTTCGATTTGAAGTCGCGGATGTCCTGGCGCAGCTGCTCGGCGAGATCGCGCTTCGTCTTGCCCTTCTTGACGTTGGTGCCGTGAATGCGCGTGACGTAGTGGTTCTCGAACACGGCGGGCATCGGCTTGATCGCCTTCAGGAAATCGGCCACTCGCTCGAGATCCTTCTCCTCGAGCACACCCGCCTTCTTCGCCGCCGTGTAGGCGTCGTCGGGGATCGGATCCCAGGCGCCGAAGACGATGTCCTTCAGGTCGGCGAGGGGCACGAACTCCTTGATCAGCGGGCTACGATTCTCCGTCCGCTTGCCGAGGCGGATCGTCGCCATCTGGGTCAGCGAGCCGATCGGCTTGCTGTGCCCGCGCCGCACGCTCTCGACACCGGCCATGAAGGTCGTGGCGACGGCGCCGAGGCCTGGCGTGATGATGCCCAGCCGGCCGGTCGCGGGACGGGGGGTCGAAGGTGCGTCTTTGGCAGGACCTTTCACGAACTATTCTCCTTTGAGCAGAGGACGCGGCGCGCGGCGGCGCGCGAAGAAGCGAGGGCGTGCCTCACTCTCGGCGCGTGCTTCCGCCAGCTCGGCTCGCGTAGTGGCCGAATGAACGAATGCCACGCGCTGGACCACGGTGATCCAGGCGGTGACGGACAGGATGATGATGATGATGGCAAGCACCCAACCGTGGAACACGAGGCCGAAGAGCGCCTGTGGCGCCGAGAGCAGCACGACGCGTTCCGGACGCTGGAGCAGTCCGACTTTCGCGTCGAGCCCGAGCGCCTCGGCGCGCGCCCGGGTGTACGAGGTGAGAAACGCACCGACGAGGCCGAGCAGCGCGACGATCATGAGCGGCACGCTTCGGTTCACCGGGCTCGTCGCGTAGAACACCGCGAGCCCACCGAGCACGAAGCCGTCGGCCAGACGGTCCAGCGTCGAATCCAGAAAGGCGCCGAAGGTCGAGCTCCGGTTCGAGCGCCGCGCCACCGTACCGTCGAGCACGTCGAACAGCGCCGTGAGCCCGAGGAACCAGCCGCCAGTCCGAATATGGCCGGTGCCATAGATGATCCCGCCGCCCACGGTGCAGAGTGTGCCGAACACGGTGATCGTGTTGGGATGCACGCCGCGCTGCACCATCCAGTTCGCGACCGGGTCGATCAGCCGCAGGTAACCGTTTTTGATCCAGTCGGGCAGAAGCTTCATGCGGCTCCGAGGCGCACGGAGGTCCCGCGGCCGGACGGTCGAGCGGCGGTGACGGCAGGCGAAAAAGCCAACGGGCCGGAGACGTCTCCAGCCCGTAAAAAGCTATCGGAGGTGTGCCCCTCCGGCAACCGGGCGCGCCGGACGCGCCCGGTGCGGCAGGTTTACGGAATGCTCCAGACGAACAATCCGCCAAGCATGACGGAGCGACTCTGATACGTGCGCGAGCCGTCGACCGTCACGGCCTTGAACGTCACGCTCGTGCCGCTGGCGATGCCGGGAACCGGCACCTTCTCCGACGTGTTGGACGTCACCTGCTTGAGAAACAGCTCGGTCCCCGCCGTGCGCGTGACGTAGATGTTCACCGCCTGGCTCAGGTTGTTCGTCACCTGGACCGCCAACTCGGTCGGGGTCGTCGGCGCGGTGCGCACTTCGACCTGGCGCGGTCCACACGCCGTGCCCGCGGCGAGGGCGAGCGCGAGCATCGGGACACTGAATCGGACTCTCATCCTGGTACGGCTCCTTGATCTGAGCGGTGGGCCTGCATGGCCGGACATTACCGATAGAGACGGAAGGGCGCCACCTGCCGGAGCCACTCCGCCACCGCCGCGTCGTCGCGGGCGACGACGACGTCGGGATCCTCGCCTCGCAACAGCGCTTCGCGCATCGCCGGCCGCCCGAATCGCTCGTCGAAAGTCCTGGCGCGAACGACGAGCGAATCCGGCGAGGTCCGGCCGAGTGCCCACAGTATCGCCGCGCCCGTGCGGCCCGCGTGATACAGCTCACGGCGCGTGAGGACGATGCGCACCCCGGGGATCGTCAGGCCGGCGTACTTCCCGTCACCCGGCGAGTGCGGCGTGAAGTCGCTGCGCTCGAACCGCACGCCCGGCAGATGTCGCGCCTGGAGGAGCGCGACGACGGTGTCGGCGCGCAGCCAGGGAGCGCCGAAGCGTTGGAACGCCTCGGTGGTGCCGCGGCCGACGCTGACGTTCGTTCCCTCGAAGGGGACGAGCGCCGGATAGATGGCCGCGCTGGCGAGGGTCGGCAGGTTCGGCGACGGCCGTACCCACGGCAACCCCGTCTGATCGAACCACTCGGCGCGACGCCAGCCGGCGACCGGCACGACGTGCAGCTCCGCACCGATGTGAAGCACCGCGTTGAAGTAGCGGGCCATCTCCCCCATCGTCATTCCGTGGCGAAGGGGGACGGGATATAATGCGTAGGCCCGGGCCGGCCGCGCCGCGGTGTTCTCTTCCGGATTGGCCAGCGTGGGATCGAGCAGCGGGCCGTTCACCGCCACGCCGCCGAGGGGATCGGGACGGTCGAGCACGACGATCGGCAGGTGATTGCGCGCCGCGGCGCGCATGGCGTACAACATGGAGCCGACATATGTCCACGTCCGCGTCCCGATGTCCTGCAGATCCACGACGAGCACGTCGAGATCGCGCAGGGTGCTGTCCGGCGGCGCGATCGTGGTGACGGTGTACAGCGAATTCACCACGAGCCCGCTGCGCTCGTCGATCCCGCTCGCCAGATTGGTCCGGTCCTCGGTCCCGCGGATGCCATGCTCCGGGGAGAACAGCGTCGCCAACTTCACCCCTGCCGCCCGGGCCGGCTCGCTCCGCAGCCGCTCGATGTCGGACACACCATGTTCATCGATGCCCGTCTGGTTCGTCAGCAGTCCGACGCGCCGCCCCCGCACGAGGGCGAGGCTGTCGGTGAGCAGGACGCTGATTCCTGGCCGCACTGCCGGCCTGCCCGCGCCCTGCGCCGACGCCGCGGCGCATCCGGTCCCCAGCACGCAGACTGCGGCCGACAGGGCGGCCCACCCCTTCAACCTGGTCACTCGCTGCCCATGCATCGTCACTCTCCTCGAGTGCTGCTGACGTCCTTCTCCATGATCGTGCTGGCGGCCGCCCCGCCGGCCGCGTTCGGCCAGACGAGCGTCGTGCACAAAGCTGCCTCACGAGCCGGCTCCGAGAAAGGCCGGCGTTCCGCGGCGACCCGGTCCGCGCTACGCGACACGCTGCAGGCGATCCTCGATCGCGGCGTCGCCGACAGCGCCTTCCCCGGAGCGATCGTGGTGGTCGGCGATCGCGCCGGCGCTCTCGCCACCGCGGCCGCCGGCCATCTCGACTGGGCGCCGTCGCCGGTGCCCGACGACCGCACGCTCTGGGATCTCGCGTCGCTGACGAAGGTGGTCGGCATGACGTCGGCGATGATGCAGCTCGTCGAGCAGGGGAAGGTGAAGCTCGACGCGCCCGTCCAACGCTACCTTCCGGAGTGGCAGGGCAAGAACAAGGAGAAGGTGACGGTGCGGGACCTGATCACCCACCGCTCCGGACTGCCGGCATTCAAGACCTACTACAAGCTGAATGTCTCCCCCGACTCCACGCTGAAGCTGTTCTTCGCCACTCCCCTGGACACGCTGCCCGGCGTGCGGATGGTGTACAGCGACATCGGCGCCATCCTCCTTGGCAAGATCGTCGAACGGGTGAGTGGGGAGAGCCTCGATCGCTATCTGGCCCGCCATGTGTTCGGGCCGCTGCGGATGACCGACACCCAGTACCGCCCCGATTCGTCGCTGCTGCCGCGGATTGCCCCGACCGAGGTCGATCCCTGGCGCGGCCGCCTGATCCGCGGCGAGGTCCACGACGAGAACGCCTACGCGCTCGGTGGGGTGTCGGCCCACGCCGGCCTGTTCAGCACCGCGCACGACCTCACTCGCCTGGCGCGAGCCTACCTCGATGGCGGCGTGCTCGATGGAGCGCGGTTCGCCAAGGCAGCGACCATCCGCCAGTTCACCACCGTCCAGGATTCCACCTTCTCCAGCCGCGCCCTCGGGTGGGACACGCCGAGCGAGCACAGCTCGGCGGGACACTTCCTCGAGCGACCCGCGTTCGGCCACACCGGTTTCACCGGGACGTCGATCTGGATCGCTCCGCAGCATGACCTGTACGTCATCCTGCTCACCAACCGGGTGAACCCGACGCGCGAGCACAGCCGGGTCGGACCGGTCCGCGTCGCCGTCGCCGACGCGGCGATGCGCGCGCTGTATCCGTCGGTCGTCGCAGCCATCGAGGCACGAATGGCGTCGTCTTCCTCCCCCCCACCGGCGCGGCCATGAACCTCACCCCCATCGACTGGGCCATCGTCATCGCGTACTTCGCGCTGTCGATGGGCATCGGGCTCTATTTCACGAAGAAGGGCGGCGAGAACATCGAGGAGTACTTCCTCTCCGGGCGCAACGTGAGCTGGTGGCTCGCCGGCGCGAGCATGGTGGCGACGACCTTCGCCGCCGACACGCCGCTGGTGGTGACGGGGCTCGTCTACAACAACGGCGTCGCCGGTAACTGGCTCTGGTGGAACATGCTGATGAGCGGGATGCTCACCGTGTTCTTCTTCGCGCGGCTCTGGCGGCGGGCTGGAGTGATGACCGACGTCGAGTTCGCCGAGGTCCGCTACAGCGGCCGGCCGGCGGCGGCGTTGCGCGGCTTCCGCGCCCTCTATCTGGCGATCCCGATCAACCTGATCATCCTCGGCTGGGTCACGCGCGCGATGATCAAGATCCTCACGATCTCGCTCGGCCTGCGGCCGGTGCACCTCGGGAGCCTGACGATCTCCGGCGACATCATCGCCGTCGGGATCTGCTTCATCATTACCGTGGCCTACTCGGCCGGCGCCGGCATGTGGGCGGTGCTGTGGACCGATCTCGTGCAGTTCGTGATCAAGATGTCCGCCGTGATCGTCCTCGCCGTCTACGCGGTGCGCGCCGTCGGAGGCATGGACAAGCTCCAGGCCGGTCTCACGACTCACTTCGGCAGCGCGAACGCCGCCATCTCGGTGCTCCCGGTCAAGTTCACCCCGCACGGCATCGAGGCCTACGCGTGGATGCCGCTGCTGGCGCTCGCGGTGTTCCTTTCGGTGCAGTGGTGGGCGGCGTGGTATCCGGGCGCCGAGCCGGGCGGAGGGGGCTACATCGCGCAGCGCATCTTCTCGGCGCGCACGGAGCGCGACGGCGTGCTGGCGACGCTTTTCTTCCAGGTGGCGCACTATGCGCTGCGTCCGTGGCCATGGATCGTCACGGGGCTCGCGACGATCATCCTCTACCCGAACCTGCAGGACAAGGAGTCGGGATACGTCCACGCGTTCGTCGACCTGCTGCCCACTCCGTGGCGCGGCTTCATGCTCGCCGGCTTTGCGGCCGCGTACATGTCCACCGTGGGGACGCAGCTCAACTGGGGCGCGTCGTATCTCGTCAACGACTTCTACAAGCGTTTCCTGCGCAAGCACGAAACCGAGAAGCACTACGTGAACGTCTCGCGAGTCACCACGGTGATTCTGTTCGGCATGACGGTGCTGGTGACATGGCAGATGTCGTCGATCGCGAATGCGTGGCGGCTCTTGCTCGCGCTCGGCGTGTTCTTCTTCATGCAGTGGTGGGCAGCGTGGTATCCGGGCGCGGAACCGGGGGGCGGCGGCTACATCGCGCAACGGATCTTCTCGGCGCGCACGGAGCGCGACG